>JBFXBH010000164.1:0-6101 GCA_050183355.1 Vicinamibacterales bacterium
TAGGACGTATGGAGTGTCCCAAGTGCGGCTACCTCGGCTTTGACGAGACGCCGCGGTGCCGCAACTGTTCGTACGACTTCGCGCTCGTCTCGACGGGCGACGACCTGGCGCTGGACGCGATCGACGCGGCCATCAGCGACGCCCGTCCCGGGTCACCGGAGGACGGGGTAGCGGACTGGGCACGTACTGGTGCGCTGGACGCGGCCGTGCCGGCTGCCGGCCCGCGTGCGGCGTTCGACGTCAGCGACCTCGATGCGCTGCTCCAGAAGGCTGAAGCCACAGGTGTCACCGCCCCCGTCACTGACAGGGTGATGGGTGATGGACCGCCGCCAGCGGCGGCCGGCCCGGCGCTGCCGGACTTCGATCTGGATGCGTTGCTGCCCGGGCCCGGGCCAGTGGCGACGGCGCCGCCTGAGCCGCCGGCCTTCGGGGCCTTCGAAGCCTTCGACCGGGCGTTCGACACGGCGTTCGCCCCGGCAGCACTGCCGCCGGCAGATCTGCCTCCGACGGTGCCGCCCCCGCCGGCCGCCCAGCTGGCGCCGCCCCCGGTCCCGGCCCCGGCCGACGCGCCGGTCGCCATGCCGGATGTGCTGACGTGGCCGGTCGCCCCGCCGTTGCCGGTGCGTACCGAGCGGGCGCGGGAGGACGGGCTGCGGACGGAGTCCCGCGTGCCCGCGTGGCCCCGGCCCGCGCTCGACGTCGCGGCGCTCGACGACGATCGTCCGCTCGTGACGCTCCAGCAGCCACGCGCGCCCATCGCGGTGCGGAAGACGCCGATGAGCCCGAAGCTCCGGGCCGTCTCGCGGCCTACGCCGCAGGAACCGGCGTTCGACTTCTTCGACCACGCCGACGCGCCGGCAGCGGACGCCGGGCGCGCCGAAGGGGAGCGCCCGGGCGGGTCCGCCGCGGCGCTCGAGAGCGGCCCGCCGCTGCGGCGCCTCGCCGCGACCGCGGTCGACGCGGTCCTGTTCGCGGGCATCGACCTCGCGGTGCTCTACCTCACGTTCCGGATCGTGGGCCTCGGCGTGGGCGAGTGGCGTGTGCTGCCGATCTGGCCCATCGCGCTCTTTCTCGTCGGGATGAAGCTCGCGTACGTGGCGGTGTTCACGGCGCTCGGCGGCCAGACGATCGGCAAGATGGCGGCCGGCATCCGTGTCGTCTCGATGGAGGATCGCGGCGTCAGTGCCGGCACGGCCGTGCGCCGCACGCTGGCGTCACTGGTCGCGGTGGCGACCGCCGGGCTCACCTATCTCCCCGGGTTGCTCGGCCGCGAGCGGCGGGCCATCCACGACCGGGTCTCGGGCACCCGTGTCGTGCTGCTGCCGGCGGCCTGACGCGATGACGGCCTTCGCGCGGTTGCTGTCAACCGCGGGCTACGTCGGGTTCGCCCCCATCGCGCCCGGCACCTGGGGGTCGGCCGTGGGCCTGCTGATCCTGCTTCCGCTCCGCTGGTACGGGTCACCGGCGGCCGAGGCGGTCGTGATGCTCGCGCTGCTGGCCGCCGGCATCTGGAGCGCGGGGGTGACCGGACGCGAGATGGGCGACGAGGACCCCGGGCCGGTCGTCATCGACGAAGTCGCCGGCATGCTGATCACGCTGCTCTGGATCCCCGTCGGCGTGACGGGCGCCGTGCTGGGCTTTCTGCTGTTCCGTGTCCTCGACATCGTCAAGCCCTTTCCCGCGCGGCAGTGCGAGCGGCTGCCCGGCGGCTGGGGCGTGATGCTCGATGACGTGATGGCCGGCATCTACGGGCAGGTCGCCATGCGGATCGCCGTCGCGCTCGCGCCCGCCTGGTTCCTCTGATGCCGGCCGCGCCGCCGCCCCCGTTCCGGCGGGCGGTCATCCTCGCCGTCGGCAGCGAACTGCTCGGCATCGAACGCCTCGACACGAACTCGCTGGCGATGACGGCGGCGCTGAACGACTGCGGCATCGACCTCGTCTGGAAGGCGGTGGCCGGCGACGACGCGCCCAGCCTCGCACGCGCCGTGAGGCGGGCGATCGACGACGCGGACCTGCTGCTCGTCTGCGGGGGCCTCGGTCCGACCGACGATGACCTCACGCGCGACGTCGTGGCGGACGTGCTGGGCCGGCCGCTGAGGCACGACCCGGCCATCGAGGCGGCGATCGAGGCACGCTTCGCGGCGCGGGGCTGGGTGATGGCCGACAACAACCGCCGCCAGGCCCAGGTGCCGGAGGGCGCCACGGTGCTGCCGAACGCCCGCGGCACCGCGCCCGGCCTGTGGATCGACGACGGCGCCCGCGGCGTGCTGCTGCTGCCCGGCCCGCCGCGCGAGATGATGCCGCTGCTGGAACAGGCCGTCGCGTCGTTCATCGCGCCGCGCAGCGGCGGCCGGCGCATCGTGCGCCGCATGCTCCGCATGACGGGGCGCGGCGAGTCGACCATCGACGCGCTGCTGCAACCGTCCTATCGCGCGTGGGCGGACGGCCCCGTGCCGGTGCGCGCGACGATTCTCGCGTCCATGGGCCAGATCGAACTGCACCTCTCGTCCGTGGACGCGGACCCCGCGCGGGCGCAGGCCGCGGTGGATGCGGCGTGCGTGACGGCCCGGGCGGTCATCGGCCGTGACGTGTTCAGCGACGACGGCAGTTCGCTCGAAGCCGTGGTGGGACACCTGCTGCTGGCGCGTGGCTGGACGGTGGCGGTGGGAGAGTCGTGCACCGGCGGCTTGGTGGCGGAGCGGCTGACCGCCGTGCCGGGGGCCTCCCGCTACTTCGATCAGGGCGTCGTGACCTACAGCAATGCCGCGAAGATCGGCTGGCTCGGCGTGCCGGAGCCGCTGCTGGCCGAACACGGGGCCGTCAGCGAGCCGGTGGCGCGGGCGATGGCGGCCGGGGTGCGCGGGCGCACCGGCGCCGACGTCGGCCTCGGCGTAACCGGGATCGCCGGGCCCGGCGGCGGGACCCCGGACAAGCCGGTCGGGACCGTTGCGATCGCCGTGGCGCTGCCGCCGGTTGCGGCCGGTGGCGACGACGCGGACAGGGGTGCCGGCAGCGCGGGCGTCAGCAGCCGCGTGCTGCGGTTTTCCGGCGATCGCGAGCAGATCCGGTTTCAGTCGTCGCAGGCCGTGCTGGACCTGCTGCGCCGGACCTTGGAACGCTAGCCACAAGTACACTGGTTTGGTTGTGATGGCCCCTGCGTGCCCGGCCCTGTGTGCCGCCGTTTCCCGTTCCATCGCCCGCCGGCGCCTTCCGGCGGAGGGCGCATGAGCCGCCCGCTGGCAGCCGTACTCGGAAGCGGCGGATGGGGCACGGCGCTGGCCGCGCATCTGGCACGTGTCGGCCACGACGTCCGGCTCTGGGGCCGTGACCCGCAACTGATCGCGGAGCTCGGGCGGACGCGCGTCAACCCCACATACCTGCCGGGCGTCGAGCTGCCGGCCGGTGTGACGCCCGTCGCGGATCTCGCCACCGCGGTCCGCGGCGTCTCGCTCGTCGTGGCCGCCGTGCCGTCCCATGGCCTCCGGCAGGTTGCGCGCGCGATGGCGCCGGCCCTCGCGCAGGGGGCCACGATCGTCTCGGCGACCAAGGGCCTCGAGGTCGATTCGCTGTTCCGGATGTCGGAGGTCCTGGCGCAGGAGTGCGGGGCGGACCATCCGGTCGTGGTGCTCTCGGGCCCCAGCTTCGCGCTCGAACTGGCGCGTTCGCTGCCGACGGCGATCGTCGCCGCTTCGACCGATCCCAGGGCCGTGGCCCGCGTGCTGGAGGAGTTCCGCAGCGGCTACCTCCGCCTCTACGAGAGCGACGACGTCGTCGGCGTCGAGATCGGTGGCGCGCTCAAGAACGTCATCGCCATTGCGGCCGGGGCGGCCGAGGGCCTGGGCCTCGGGTTCAACGCCAAGGCCGGGCTCATCACGCGTGGGCTGGCCGAGATCGCGCGGCTGGCGGTGGCCGCCGGCGGCAAGCGCGACACGCTCGCCGGTCTCGCGGGGCTCGGCGACCTGGTCCTGACCTGCCACGGGTCGCTGAGCCGGAACCGGCAGTTCGGCCTCGAACTGGGCCGCGGCCGCAGCGCCGCGGACATCCTGGCGGGCATGAAGGCCGTGGCCGAGGGCGTGAGGACGGCGACCGCCGCGCGCACGATGGGCGTACGGCACGGCATCGAACTGCCCATCACGGAGCAGGTCGTGGCCGTGATCGAAGGGCGCACGTCGCCGCAGGCCGCGGTCACGGAGCTGATGGACCGGCCCCAGCGGGCGGAGGTCGGGTAGTGGGACTCGTCGATCGCCTGAAGCAGGGCCTGAGCCGGACGACGCAGGGCCTCGTCTCCCGATTCGGAGACCTCGTCCGCTCGGCCGACGCGGCGTCGGCCGGCGCCGCGCTCGACACGGACACCGCCGAATCGCTCGAGGAGATGCTGATTGCCGCCGACGTCGGTGTCGGCGCGGCGCGCCGCGTGGTCGACGCCGTCAGGCGGGGCGGGCCCCAGGGGCTGCGGGACCGCGTGAAGGCCGAGATTCGCGGGATCTTCGACGCGGCCGCCGCGGCGTCCGTGCCGGTGACCGGCGTGTCGCCGCGCGTGGTCTTCGTCGTCGGCGTCAACGGCGTCGGCAAGACGACGACGCTCGGCAAGCTGGCGTCGGCGATGAAGGCGGCGGGGCACACGCCGATGGTCTGCGCCGCGGACACGTTCCGCGCGGCGGCCGTCGAGCAGCTCGAGATCTGGGCGAAGCGGGCGGGCGTGGAGATCGTCCGCGCGTCGCACGGGGCGGATCCGGCCTCGGTGGTGTTCGATGCGATCACGTCGGGGCGGGCGAAGGGCTGCGATCCGATCCTCGTTGACACCGCGGGCCGCCTCCACACGCGCGTGAACCTCATGCACGAGCTGGAGAAGATGCGCCGCGTGGCGGACCGCGCGATGCCGGGCGCCCCGCACGACGTGCTGCTGGTGCTGGACGCGACCGTCGGCCAGAACGGGCTCGTGCAGGCGCGCGAGTTCCTCGGCGTGGCCGGTGTGACCGGCATCGTGCTGACGAAGCTGGACGGCACGGCCCGGGGCGGCGTCGCCGTCGCCATCGCGCACGACCTGAAGCTGCCGATCCGCTATGTCGGCGTCGGCGAGGGCATCGACGACCTGATTCCGTTCGACCCGTCGGCCTACGTCGACGCGCTGTTCGAGGCGGCGTGACGATCGAGGCGGACGACCGCGGTCACATGGCGCGCGCGCTCGCGCTCGCCGAGCGGGGCGTCGGCCGTACGACGCCGAACCCCGCGGTCGGCGCGTGCGTGGTGGCCGACGGCGTGGTCGTCGGGCACGGGTCCACGGAGCCGCCCGGACAGCGGCACGCCGAGATCGTCGCGCTCGACGCCGCCGGCGACCGGGCCCGCGGCGCGACCCTCTACTGCACGCTGGAGCCGTGCGCCCACACGGGGCGGACCGGGCCGTGTGCCGACCGGATCATCGCCGCGGGCGTGGCGCGCGTCGTCGCGGCGGTCGAGGACCCCGACCCGCGCGTGCGCGGCCGCGGCTTCGCGCGCCTGCGCGCGGCTGGCGTGGCGGTGGAGGTCGGCGTGGGCGCCGCGGAGGCCCGCCGGCTCAACCTGCCGTTCTTCACCGTGCACCTGCACGGGCGGCCGATGGTGATCGCGAAGGTGGCGATGAGCCATGACGCCTGCGTGGCGGCGGCCCCGGGCATCCGGACCGCGCTGACGTCGGCGCCCGCGAATCAGCGCGTCCAGCGGACGCGGGCGCGGGTGGACGCGGTGGCCGTCGGGTCGGGCACGATGCTGGCCGACGACCCGCGGCTCGATGTCCGCGACGTGTTCCGCGAGCGTCCGCTCGTGCGGGCCGTCTTCGACCGGCGCCTCCGCACGCCGCCCTCCGCGCGGATCTTCGAGACGCGGGCCGCCGGTCCGGTCGTGATCCTGACGAGCGCCGAGACCGTGGCGCGGCGGCCCGATGCGGTGGCGGCGCTGGAGGCTTCCGGGGCGACGGTCGTGCCGGAGGTCGACCCCACGGTGACGAATCTGCTCCGGCGGCTCGTCCCGTTCGACGTGCACGCCGTGCTGCTGGAGGGCGGGTCCGACCTGCACGCGGCCGCGTTCCGCGAGGGCGTGGTCGACGTGGTGCAGGCGTATGTCAC
>JBFXBH010000165.1:0-6045 GCA_050183355.1 Vicinamibacterales bacterium
GTGTGCTTCGTCGCGCGGGCGTGCTGCTCGCGCTTGCGGCCTCGCCGCTTGCCGCGCAGACCTCCCAGATCCGCGTCCCGGTGGCTCCTGAAGTGGAGACGCGGGACGCGTCGGGCCGCGCCACCGTGCGGGCCGTGCGGCTGACGGACGCGCTCAAGGTCGACGGCCGGATGGACGAACCTGTCTATGCGTCGGTGAAGCCGATCGGCGGTTTCACCCAGGTCGAGCCGAAGCCCGGGGCGCCGGCCAGCCAGCCCGTGGATGTCTGGCTGCTCTACGACCAGGCGAACTTCTACGTCTCGGTGAGGGTGCACGAGGACCACCTGGAGCGGATGGTGGCCAACGAGATGCGCCGCGATGCCTCGATCAACCTGGCGCAGAACGAGCTGGTGACCGTTGCGCTCGACACCTTCCACGACCGCCGCAGTTCGTTCTCCTTCTGCGTCAACCCCATCGGCGGGCGCTGCGACGGGCAGTCCAGCAACGAGGGGCAGTACAACGGGGACTGGAACAGCGTCTGGAGCGTGCAGACGGGGCGGTGGGAAGGCGGTTGGACGATCGAGATGGCCCTGCCGTTCAGGACCCTGCGCTACCCGGCGACGCCCGTGCAGGACTGGGGCATCCAGATTCTGCGGATCAACCGGTGGAAGAACGAAGTCGTCTTCTTGACCCCGAGCGATCCCTCACGCGGGTCCGCCGGCTTCATGCTCGCGTCCCGGTTCGCGAACCTCGTCGGCCTCGAGGCGCCCCCGCCCGGACGCAACATCGAGGTGAAACCCTACACGATCGGCAGTCTCACCACCGACCGGCTGTCGCGCCCGGCGAAGTCGAACGCGACGGACGGCAACATCGGCCTCGATGTGAAGTACGCGGTCACGCAGAGCATCGCGACGGACTTCACCTGGAACACCGACTTCGCGCAGGTCGAGGCGGATGAACAGCAGGTCAACCTCACGCGCTTCAATCTGTTCTTCCCCGAGAAGCGGGAGTTCTTCCTCGAGAACCAGGGCGTGTTCGCCTTCGGCGGCACGACCTCCGGTACCGGCGGGGCGGCCGGGGACGCGCCGATCCTGTTCTACAGCCGCAGCATCGGCCTGAACGGCGCGCAGCAGGTGCCGCTCTCGGTCGGTGGCCGCGCGACCGGGCGGCTCGGCCGGTTCAGCTTCGGCGGCGTGAACATCCAGTCGAAGGCCGTGGCGGCGACGAACACCGCGTCGACGAACTTCTCCGTGCTGCGGATGAAGCGGGACATCCTCAACCGCAGTTCCATCGGCGTGATGGCGACGAACCGATCGGTGGCACGCAGCGGGCAGGGCCGCAACACCGTCGTCGGCGCGGACGCGACGTTCGCCTTCTACACCAACCTCGCCATCAACACGTACTGGGCGACGAGCGATTCGGAAGACCAGAAGGCACGCGGGGTCACGGGGGACAACCAGAGCTATCGGGGCCAGCTCGATTACAACGCGGACCGGTACGGGCTGCAGGCCGAGTACGCGACCGTCGGCGCGAACTTCAATCCTGAGATGGGCTTCATGCGGCGCATCGACATGCGGAAGGCCTATCTGCAGGGACGGTTCAGCCCGCGCCCGAAGCAGCGCGGTGCGGTACGGAAGTACTACTTCATCGGCAGCGGCAACTACATCCGCAACGGCGAGGGCCGGCGCGACTTCCTCGTCGGCTCCGGCGAGTTCAGCGTCGAGATGCAGAACGCGGACCGCTACACGGTGGGCGTCGACCGGACCTATGAGTACATCCCGCGGCCGTTCGTGATTGCGCCCGGCGTGACCGTGCCGGTCGGCGGCTACGACTACCGCATCGTCCGCGCCACCGCCGGCTTCGGCCAGCAGCGTCGCGTGTCGGCGCAGTTCGGGATCGAGCACGGCACGCTCTACGGCGGGAGTCGGACGACGCTGACGATCTCGCGGGGGCGCTATCAGTTCTCGCCCCGCCTGGCCGTGGAGCCGACGGTGTCGTTCAACAACGTCGACCTGCCGGGCGGGTCCTTCAACACCAACCTGATCGGGTCCCGCGTCAACCTGGCGATCACGCCGCGGGCGTTCATCAGCGCGCTCGTGCAGTACAACTCCACAGCCGCGTCACTGGCCAGTAACGTCCGGTTTCGCTGGGAATACCTGCCAGGCAGCGAGATGTTCGTCGTTTACAACGACCAGCGGGACAGCCGGGTGGCCGGGTTCCCCGACCTGCAGAACCGGTCGTTCATCGTCAAAATCAACCGCCTGATGCGTTTCTAACTTCCGTATAATTCACCCGCCATGCCGACCTTTTCTCTGACCGTCAACGGCGTCAAGAAGACCGTCAACGTTGCCGCCGACACACCACTGCTCTACGTGTTGCGCAACAACCTCGAGCTGAGCGGCGTCCGGCTCGGCTGCGGCGTGTCCCAGTGCGGCGCCTGCTCCGTGCTCGCGGACGGCAAGGAGATCCGCTCCTGCGTGACGCCGATCTCCCGCGTCGGGGACAAGAAGATCCACACGATCGAGGGGCTGCCGGGATTGTGGGCCGCGAAGAAGGGCCTGCCGGCGGACAAGGCGGCCTCGACGCTGCACCCGGTCCAGCAGGCCTGGATCGACGTGCAGGTGCCGCAGTGCGGCTATTGCCAGAGCGGCATGATGATCACGGCCGCCGACCTGCTGACCCGCGTGCCGGAGCCTACGGTGGCGCAGATCAAGGACGCGTACACCGGCGGGCCGTCGCCGCATCTGTGCCGCTGCGGCACCTACGCGGCCATCATCGAAGCCGTCCAGGTCGCTGCCAGAGCGATGAAGGCATAGGGGACCGACCATGATCACCGAACCGACTCTTACTCGTCGTTCCTTCGTCAAGATCGGCGGAGGCCTCGTCGTCACGCTGGCCGCGCTGCCTGACACCTTCACCCCGAACGGCGCGTCGGCCGAGGCTGCGACGCTGGATGCCACGAAGCTGAACTCGTGGCTGGAGATCCGGAGCGACGGCCGCATCGTGGCGCGCACCGGCCGCACCGAGATGGGCGTGGGCATGGCCGCCTACTTCCGCCAGACGGTGGCCGAGGAGCTCTACGTCCGGCCGGAGACCATCGACCTGGTCATGGGCGATACGGACCGCACGCCGGACGGCGGCTGGTCGGCGTCGTTCCTCGAGGGCGCGCAGAACCTGCGGAAGGTGTCGGCGTACACGTACCAGGCGCTGCTCGGGCTCGCCGCCGACCGCCTCGGCGCCCCGGCCGTGCAGCTTACCGTCGAGAACGGTGTCGTGCGGGGTGGCGGGAAGTCGGTCTCCTACGTCGACCTGCTCAAGGGGCAGCAGTTCGAGCTGACGATCCCGGTGGCCGGCACGCTGGCGGCGATGAACGCCAAGGGCACCGGCATCATCGGTACGGCGGGCATGACGGTCACCGGCAATCCGGCGTTGAAGCCCGTCTCGAAGTACACCGTCGTGGGCACGTCGTTCGCGTCGCCGTCGGTCGAGGAGAAGGTGACGGGCAAGACGCAGTGGGTGGGCGACCTGCGCCTGCCCGGCATGCTGCACGCGCGGATGGTGCGGCCGTCCACGCTCGGGTCGACGCTGGTGACCGTCGGGACGTTCGACAAGAAGAAGTTCCCGACGGCCGAAGTCGTGACCAAGGGGAATCTCGTCGCGGTTGTCTCGCCCGATGAATGGGAGGCTGTGAGCGCGAGCCGCGCGGTCGCCGCCACGACGAAGTGGAGCGACTGGGCGGGTCTCCCCGGGCACGCCAACCTGGGCGAGGTGATCAAGGCCAACCGGGTCCAGGGCGCCAAGCGGGGCGACGCGGACAAGACGGCGGCGGCTCTCAAGTCGTCGGCCAAGGTCGTGCCCGCCACGTACGAGCAGCCGTACGTGAAGCATGCACCGATCGGCCCGTTCGTGGCCGTCGCGGATGTGAAGGCGGACGGCACGACGACGGTGTGGTCGCACGGCGCCCAGTCGCAGGGCATGCGGGCGCACCTGTCCCACATGCTGAGCCTCCCGATCGAGAAGGTGACCGTGCGCTGGCTGGAAGGCGCGGGTCAGTACGGCCGGACATCCCTCGGAGGCGACGCCGCGGACGCGGATGCCGCGATCCTCTCGCAGCTGCTGGGCAAACCCGTGCGCGTGCAGTGGACGCTGCAGGAGGACTTCGCGTGGTCGACCGGGTCGTCCGCGTGGGTCTCGGATCTCAAGGCCGGACTCGACGCCCAGGGCAAGCTCACGGCACTCGAGAGCGACTTCATCATGGCGCCCGGCATGGACTACCGCATGGTCGGCGCGATGCTCGCCGGTATGCCGGAGCTGCCGGTGCCGGCCATTGGCGGCGGTCCCGCGGCGTTCGGGTTCGGCGCCGTGACGCAGCCGTACGTCATCCCCAACGAGTTCCACCAGGGCGCGGGCGCGCGTGTCGAGCTGATGAAGCCGCCCTCGGGCGTGGGCCTGCGCGGCAACATCATGCGGACGCCCGGGCAGCGGCAGCACGTCTGCGCGCTCGAGTCGATCCTCAACGAGGCGGCTGCGGCCGCCGGCGCGGACCCCGTGCAGTTCCGCATCGACCACACGAAGGACCAGCGTCTCATCGACATCATCCGGAAGACGGCTACGGAAGCCGGCTGGTCGCCGCGGCCGTCGCCGAATCCGGCGGCCCGCCGCACCGGCGACACCCCGGTGGCCGGGCGCGGCATGGCGGTGATGTACCGCTTCGGTGCCTACTGGGCCGGCATCGCCGACATCGAGGTGGTGCCGTCGACCGGCGTCATCACAGTGAAGAAGTTCACGATCGGCGTCGACCCGGGCAAGGTGATCAACCCGCGGCACCTGAAGAGCAACTGCGAAGGTGGCGTGGTGATGGGGATGGGCGAAGTGCTGATGGAGCAGCTCACGTTCGACCAGGGCAAGGTCACCTCCATCGACTGGACGAAGTACAAGATTCCGACGATGAAGGACCTGCCGGAGATCAAGGTCGTGACGATCGACCGGGACGACGCCGGCTTCGGCGGCGTCGGCGAGGCGGCGAACTCGCTGCCGCAGCCCGCGATCCTCGCCGCGGTGTTCGACGCGACCGGCGTGCAGCCGCGCCGCACGCCGCTGACGCCGGACTACGTCAGGAGCCTGCTGCAGAAGGCCTGACGGTGCGGGCACACGACCCGTCCGCGCCGAGCCTCGCCGTCGCCATCCCGACCCGGAACCGTCCGCGCCACCTCGCGGCGCTGCTGGCGGCGCTCCGCGCGCAGCAGCCGGACGCCGCAACGCTGCCCGTCGTCTGCTGCGACGACGGGTCCGAGCACCCTCTCGCATCCTCGCTGACGCCGCCCGACGGCGTCCGCATCCTCCGGCACGCCCGGAGTCGCGGCCCGGCCGCGGCGCGCAACACGGCGTGGCGCACGGTCGAGGCCGACTGGATCTGGTTTCTCGACGACGACGTCCTCCCTGAGACCGGCGCGGTGCGGGCGATGCTCGCGGCCGTCGCGGGAGCGGGCGCCGAGGTCGGCATCATCGACGGCCCGGTCCGTGCGGCAGACGGGCCGGCGGACCAGTTGGCCAGTCCGCTCGTGCCGCGCGTGCCCGAGGGTGACGGGTCGCACCGGCTGACGGCCAACATCGTCTATCGGCGGGCGGCGCTCGACGCGGTCGGCGGGGTTGACGAAGGCTTCCGCACGGCCGCGTGCGAGGACTTCGACCTCGCATTCCGCGTCGAGGATGCGGGCTGGCGGCATATGTCAGCACCAGGCGCGGTGGTCCGGCACGCGGTGCACCCGGCCGACACGGCGAGCATGTGGCTGCGGCGGCGGCGGGAGGGCCGCGCGGCGGTCGTGCGGCTTTACAGCCGACATCCCGCCCGTTTCGGCCCGTCCTGGGTGGACCGCTACGGCGCGCTGATCCACCGGCGCGGTCGGACGCCGGGTCCCGCCAGCTTCGTCCGCTTCTTCGTCGCGGAGGCCCTGCTCGACGCGCTCGCGGCACGGCGCTGGTGGCGGCGGCCGCACCTGATCGCGCTGTGGTGGGTGCTCGCGGCCGGGGCGATTGCGGGCACCGTCCGGGACGCGGCGGGCGGCG
>JBFXBH010000166.1:0-2174 GCA_050183355.1 Vicinamibacterales bacterium
TCAGGAAGACGCCCGCGGCCACGAGCAGCAGGACCGGTGACGCCGCGCATGCCAGCCAGAGCCCGTTACCCAGCCACCGGATGCCGTCGGCCCG
This sequence comes from Vicinamibacterales bacterium, assembly GCA_050183355.1. Lineage (GTDB taxonomy): Bacteria > Acidobacteriota > Vicinamibacteria > Vicinamibacterales > UBA2999 > CANKJK01. The sequence goes on from JBFXBH010000166.1 coordinate 95, forward strand.
GTCGCCGGCGCCCGTCGCGCGCGAGACCAGGGTATCCAGCCCGAGCATAAGCCCCATGCCGAACACCGCGATGGCGATGAACAGATTCGCGCCCATGCCGGCCGCGCCGAGCGCGGCGGGGCCGAGCGGGCCGACCATCGCGGAATCGACCAGCCCCATGGACATCCATCCGATCTCGCCGAGGATAACGGGGCCCGCGAGCCGCAGCACGGCGCGGAGCTCGGTGCGCATCGGCGGATCGTACCAGTGGTCCGGGCCCGCGGTTGACCGTGCCCGGGCCAGCCGGTATCGTCGCCGGAGTGTCTGATCTGCGTCCGGGGATGTCCCTCGGGTTCCGCGGCCGCTCGCTTCGTCACCTCACGCCCGCCTACCTCTACTGGCGCGCGCGCCTCGGGTACACCAGGCGCCGGCACCCGGCCGATCCGTCGCTGACGCGCGAATCGATCGGGTTGCTCGCGCGTCTGCTCCGCCCGTCGGACGTGGGCGTGGAGTGGGGCGCCGGGAACTCGACCGGGTGGTTCGCCGAACGCACGGCCCGGTTGACGAGCTTCGAGACCAGCCCCAGCTACTGCGCGGTCGTCCGCGAGAACCTGGCGAGCCGGGGACTCCGGAACGTCGACCTGCAGTGCGTGCCCTTTGAGTGGGTGCCCGACGAGGATGCCTGCCACGCGTCCGACCTGATGACGCGTGCGCGCGCGATTCCCGACGCGTCGCTCGACTACGCACTGGTGGATACCGCCCCGCGGTCGTGCCTCTGCTCCGTTGTCGTCACGAAGCTGAAGGCCGGCGGGCTGCTCGTGCTCGACAACGCCAACTGGTACGTGCCGCCGCCAGCGGCACTGCGTCCCGCTCCGGCGGCGTCTGTCAGCGTCGCGCTCGGATCGCCGGGCAGCGGCATACCCGACAACCGCTGCATGCCGGCGTTCCTCGCGGAGACGGCGGCATGGCGGCGCATCTGGACCAGCAACGGCGTGGCGGCGACGCTGCTGCTCTTCAAGCCCTGAACGCCGCGCCTCCGCATGACTCCGCCGCTCGCATCCGGTCCCGGATCCTTCGCACGCCTCGGTGAACTCGCCCGGTCACTCGGGCTGCGGCACGTGCTCGTCGTCGCCGACCCGGGCATCCGCGCGGCGGGCTACGTGGACGAGGCGCTCCGGAGCCTTGCCGCGTCGGGCGTCGCCGCCAGCACGTTCCACGACTTCGGCGAGAACCCGACGTCGGCGATGGTCGAGGCCGGGCGTCGCGCGGCCGCGCCGCTCGGCATCGACGGCTTCGTCGGCCTCGGCGGCGGCAGCTCGATGGATTGCGCCAAGGGCATCAACTTCGTGCTGACCAACGGCGGCACCATGCGCGACTACCGCGGCTACGGCAAGGCCGTCCGGCCGCTGCTGCCGCTCATCGCCGTGCCGACGACCGCCGGCACGGGCAGCGAGGCGCAGTCCTACGCGCTGATCTCCGACCCGGCGACGCACGAGAAGATGGCGTGCGGCGACCCGACGGCGCTGGCGGCCGCGGTGATCCTCGACCCGGTGCTGACGGTGAGCCAGCCGGCCGGCGTGGCCGCCGCCGCGGGCTACGACGCGATGGCGCACGCCGTGGAGACCTGGGTCACCACACGGCGCACCCCGGAGTCCGAGGCGTGTTCGCGCGAGGCATGGCACCTGCTCAGCGCCCACTACGAGCGCGTGCTCGCGGCGCCGGACGACCTCGACGCCCGCGCCGCCATGCTGAGCGGGGCCTTCAACGCCGGGGCGGCGATCGAGCGCTCGATGCTCGGGGCCACGCACGCCTGCGCGAACGCGCTGACCGCGCGCTACGGGACGGCGCACGGCGTGGCGATCGGCCTGCTGCTGCGCCACGTCGTGGCGTGGAACGCGGAGGGCGACCCCGCGCTGGTCGCCCGCTACCGCGAACTGGAGCCCGATCTGGTCGGCGTGCTGGCCCGGGCGGCCCGGGCGGGCGGCATGCCGCCGGACCTTGCGTCGGCGGGAGCGAGGCGCGAGGATCTGGATGAGCTCGTGGCGCTGGCCGCACCCCAGTGGACGGGCACGTTCAACCCGCGCCCGTTCGACGCGGACGG
>JBFXBH010000166.1:2274-6018 GCA_050183355.1 Vicinamibacterales bacterium
GTCGGCGACCGCGTGCTCATCGGCAGCTACGACGCGAAGCTCTACTGCCTCTCGCTCAAGGATGGGAAGCTCCTCTGGGAGCTGCAGACCGACAACTACATCCACGCCACGCCGGCCGTCGTGAACGGCATGGTCTATCTCGCAGGCTGCGATGAGGTGCTGCACGTCGTGCGCCTCGCCGACGGCAAGGAGGTGCAGACGATTCCGTTCGGCGGCAACACCGGCGCCTCGACGGCCATCGTCGGCACGCGCGCCTACTTCGGCACGTTCAACAACGAGGTGCTCGCGATCGACGTCGCGGCGAAGAAGCCGCTCTGGCGTTACGAGCACAAGGAGCGCCACTTTCCGTTCTACGCGTCCGCGGCGGTCGTGAACGGCCTCGTGATCGTCGGCGGGCGGGACAAGATGGTGCACGCCCTCGACGCGAAGTCCGGCAAGGCGAAGTGGACGTTCATGACGCGGGCCCGCGTGGACTCCTCGCCGGTGGTGGCCGGCGGGCGCGTCTACATCGGGTCGAGCGACGGACGCTTCTACGTGCTCAGCGCCGACAAGGGGCAGAAGCTCTACGAATACGACGCCGGCGCGCCGCTGACGGCGTCGCCGGCGATGGCGTCGGGCCGGATCGTGATCGGCTCGCTGGACGGCCGGCTGATCTGCTTCGGATAGCGGCGATGAATCCCGGCCCTGTGAATCCTGGACCTTACGCGAAGTACCTCGAGGGTCGCGACCCGGTCACGTCGCTCGTCGATGTGTCCGCGCGGATCGTCGATCTCGTGGACGGCTGGACGGACGAGCAGTTCGAACGCCGTTACGGGCCGGGCAAGTGGACGGCGCGGCAGTTGCTGCTGCACCTCGTGCACTGCGAGACGGTCTTCTCGGATCGTATCCGGTTCGCGCTCACGCGCCCGGGTTACGTGATCACGCCGTTCGATCAGGATCCCTGGATGGCGCTCGACCCCGGCGCCGACGCCCGCTCCGCCGTGGCGGCGTATGTCGGCCTCCGGGGCATGACGCTCTCCCTCGTCCGCGCGCTGACGCCCGCGCAGCGCGCCACGGCGCTGACGCACCCCGAGTTCGGGCCGTGGACGGTCGAGCACATCATCACCGCGCTGGCCGGCCACGAGCGGCATCACCTGCCGCAGTTCGAGTTGATCGCGGTGCAGCCATGACGGGCGCGGAAGTCCTGCTCGCGCTCTACCTGCTCGGCGTGGCCGTCGCGCTCGTGCGCGCGGATGCGGGCTGGGGGACCCGTCTGCTGCTCGGACTCGCCTGGCCGCTGGCGCCGCTGGCGTTCGCGCTCACCGTGGCGTCACTCGTCGCCGTCGGGATGGTGGCCTTCCCGCTCTTCGGCGCCACCGTCGTCGCCCTCGCCGGCGCCGCCTGGTATCTGCTCTAGTTTCGAACCCGCGTCAGTCCCATTCCCGGCGCTGGAAGCTGACCATCAGGGAGAGAGACAGTCGTCCGCATGGGGACATCGTAAGCCTGCGCCGCGGCGTATCCAACGGGTTTCGGCATCCACGGCGGACTCGGAGGGCGTATGATCCCCGCATGAACGTCCAGTTCACAGCCGTGTTTCAGAAGGTGCCGGAGGGCTACATCGCGTTCGTCGAGGAGTTACCAGGCGCGAACACCCAGGGAGCGACTCTGGAGGAGGCGCGGACGAACCTTCACGAAGCGGTGGAGCTTGTCCTGCAGGTTAACCGCGAACTGATCGAATCAGCTGCAGCCGGTGGTGAGCTCATCCGGGAGCCCATCCTGGTCAGTGCGTGAAGCGCCGCGCGCTGGTGCGGCACCTGACCACGCACGAGTGCGAGTTAGTCAGGGAAGGTGCCAACCACTCGGTGTTCGTCAATCGAAGGACCGGTCGCACTTCCACTATTCCCCGTCACGCTGAGGTCAACGACTTCCTGATCAGGAAGATCTGCCGAGATCTTGGTATCCCCGAGCCGTAGGAGAGTCAGAGCGGCTACGGTTTCCGGCGCTGGCCGATGGCCCAGAGGCGCTCGGCGGTACGGATGAAGATCTGGCCGTCGGAGATGGCGGGTGAGCTCAGCGTGTAGTCGTGCAGCGCGTTCTCCGCGAGGAGCTGAAACGCCGGGCCCGTCCGGAAGACGCTCGTGAGGCCGTCCTCGTTCGTGGCGAAGACCTTGCCGTCCGCCACCACCGGCGAGCTGCTGTAGGTCCCCGAGCGCAGCCGCTGCGGGCCGTAGACGCGCGCGCCGGTCTTCGCGTCCAGGCACCAGACGACGCCGTTGTCCCGCACGACGTAGAGGTACGTGCCGTCGGTGGCCGGCGTCGGCACGTCGGGGCCGTTGTCGCTGGACCAGACGAGATGGCTCTTCGTCACGTTGCCCCGCCCGCCGGCGCGCAGCGCCAGCATCGGCCGCTCGCGCGTCGGCGCGATCACCATGTCGCCCAGCGGAATCGGTGACGCGACGATGCGGTACGCGCCGTGGTTGGACGGGTTGAGCCCGTCGGCGCGCCACAGCTCGCGGCCGGTACCGAGGTCGTGCCCGGTCACCACGTCCGCGCCCGTGATGACGAGCTCGGGGCCGCTGGCGGTGCGGACGACGAGCGGCGTCGTGTAGGCGTCCGGCGATTCGATGCGTGCCGTGGTCGGACGGTTCACCTTCCAGAGCGTCTTTCCGGACGCGCCATCCACCTTGAACACGTAGGACGGGTCGTCGGTGTACATCCCGTGGAGCACCTGGATGTAGAGCGCGCCGTCGACGAGCAGCGGCGACGACGCGTAGCCCCACTGCAGGCCGAACGCGCCGTACTCCTTCGGGATGTCGCGCGACCAGACCAGCTTCCCCGCGAAGTCGAACGCGCTGAGCCGGCCCGTGCCGGTCATCACCCAGACGGTCTTCCCGTCGGTCACGGGCGACGGCGACGACATGTTCTGCTTGCGCTCCCGGCGGTTGCCGCCGCCGAGGGCCTGCTTCCAGCGGACGGCGCCCGTGTTGCGGTCGACGGCCCACAGCGCGAGGTGCTCGCCGCTGGCGACGTTCAGGAACACCGTATCGCCGGAGACGATCGGCGTGGCGCCGCTGTAATCCGGCATCGCGAGCGACCACGCGACGTTCGTCTTCGTGTCCCACGTGGCCGGCACGCCGGCGGCGGGGCTCGTGCCGTTCATGGCGGGGCCGCGCCACTGGGGCCAGTCCGTCGCGTGCGGGGCCGCGGCGCCCAGCAGCACCGCGGCGGCGATGGCCGGCAGCGAACATCTCATCGCGCGAAGTCTAGCAGGCGGTTACTCGTGCTTCAGCGCGGGCAGCAGATCGGACGACGCCACGGCCCGCGTGGCGATGAGCGTCGACACGAGGCCGCTCGCGGCCACGGCGGCGAGCAGGACCAGCGTGGCGCCGAGGGGCAGACCCTCGCCGCGCCCGGCGTAGGCCGGGCCGATGGCCACCATCGCGCACGCGAAGCCGAGCACGAGACCCGCCCCGAGCAGACACACGCTCTCGGCGACGACGGCCCGCACGAGGTGGGCCGTCCGGAAGCCGGTGGCCCGTAGCAGCGCCATCTCCCGCCGCCGTTCGAGGACGTTGCGCAGCAGCACGGTGCCGAGGCCGAACGTGCCGAGGATCAGGCCGAAGCCGCCGAGTGCCTGGAACGTGCTCAGGTAGGTGTTCTCGACGCGGTGGTAGGAGGCGAGCCGCTCGGCGGCCGACTGCGCGTCGAACCCGAAGTCGCCGAGCTGGCCCTCCAGCAGCGTGGCGATCGCGTCCGGCGTCGCCG
>JBFXBH010000167.1:0-5952 GCA_050183355.1 Vicinamibacterales bacterium
ACTCGATGTTCGACATGCGGCGCGTCGCGGGCTACTTCTCGGCGCAGGCCGGCGTGCAGACGGACAAGACGGCTGACGCGCTGCGGGAGTTCTTCAACGAGTTCGCGCGCATCACGACGTTCGAGCCTGCGGAGCTGACGCGCACGAAGAACAACCTCGCGCTCAGCTACCCGGCGGAGTTCGAGACGTCCACGCAGCTTTCGCGGAAGCTCGAGGACGTGCTCGTGCACCGGCTGCCGGACGACTACTTCGACCGCTACGTCGGCCGCGTGCAGGCCGTCACCGGCGAGCAGGTGCAGAAGGCCGCGCTGACGCACCTGGACCCGTCGCGCTTCGTCGTCGTGATCGTGGGCGACCGGACAAGGATCGAAGCCGGCATCGTGGCGCTCGGCCTGGCGCCACGCATCGACACGATGACCGTTGACGAACTGGTGACACGGTAGCGCGCAACTCTGCCATAGCCAGGGCGCCGGTCGAAGCGCCGTAGTGATAGCGTGTCCCTATGCTCCCAGCGTTTTCACCCCACGCCGTGTCGCTGCGGCAGCTCCAGTACCTCGTCGCCGTGGCCGACCTCGGCGGGTTCGGCAAGGCCGCGGCCGCCTGCCATGTGGCGCAGCCGTCGCTCTCGGCCCAGGTGGCGCACGCCGAGAGCCAGCTCGGCGTGCAGGTGTTCGAACGGGGCCAGCGGGGCGTGCGGGTGTCGTCGGCCGGCGCCGCGATCCTGGCGCAGGCGCGCCTCGTGCTGAACGCGGCCCGGCACCTGGAGGACATCGCGGCGCAGATGACCGACCCCTTCACGGGCACGCTCCGGCTCGGCGTGATCCCGACCGTCGGTCCCTACCTGCTGCCGGAGATCGTGCCGCTGCTGCGCGCCGCCTATCCGAAGCTGACGATGCAGTGGACCGAGGAGCGGACGCCGACGCTGGTGCGGCTGCTGCACGACGGCCAGCTGGACGCGGCCATCCTCGCGCTGGACGGGAGCGTGGAGGGCCTGGCCTACGCACGGCTGACCTTCGACCCGTTCGTCATCGCGGCCGCGAAGGACAACCCGGTCATCGCGAGCCCGAAGCCGGCCAGACCACGCGAGCTGGACGGCGCCGAAGTGCTGCTGCTCGAAGACGGCCACTGCCTGCGCGACCAGGCGCTGAGCCTGTGCGATTCGGCGGGCGCCCGCGAAGGCGATTTCCGCGCCACGAGCCTGGCTACGCTGGTGCAGATGGTGAGCGCGGGGCCGGCGGTCACGGTGCTGCCGGCCATGGCCGTGCCGGTCGAGAACCGCCGCGGTCAGCTCGCCGTCCGCGCGTTCGCGCCGAAGAGTCCCGGGCGGACGCTGGTGCTCGCGTGGCGCAAGGGCTCGGCGCTCAAGGCCGCGCTCGACGCCGTGGCGGCGACCATTCGCGACGGCCTCGCGGCGTCGGCCCGGCAGACACCCCCAACCACGATCGGCGCCCCGGCGACGCGGGCCGCGCGGGTCCGGGGCTGACCGATGCCCCGTCCCTTCCGAATCGAACACGCGACCGCGGCTGACGTGCCGGTGATCTTCGGGATGATCCGCGCCCTCGCCGATTACGAACGTCTCGCCGATGCCGTCACGACGACCGAGGAGGAGCTTCGCGAGGTGCTCTTCGGCGCCTCGCCCGCCGCGGAAGTGGTCATCGGATACGAGGGGGACGCACCGGCGGGCATCGCGATCTTCTTCCACAACTTCTCGACGTTCCTCGGCAAGCGCGGCCTCTACCTCGAAGACCTGTTCGTGAAGCCGGAGTACCGCGGTCGCGGGTACGGGAAGGCGCTGCTGCGCCACCTCGCCGGTATCGCCGTGGCGCGCGACTGCGGGCGCATGGAGTGGTCGGTGCTGGACTGGAATGCACCGGCGATCGGCTTCTACCGGAAGCTCGGCGCGGTGCCGATGGACGAGTGGACGGTGTTCCGGCTCACGGGCGAGGCGCTCGCGGCGCTCGGTTCGGACAAGGGCTGAACGCCCCGACACCGGTGGCGCGACGGCGCAGGACTACGCCGGCGTCCGGCGCCGTGCGGGTACGGCCAGGCTCACCAGCGCACCGACGGCGACAACCACCACCGCCCCGACCACGTTGTGCCAGAGGAACGCGACCTTCGTGTAGGCCGCGACCCACGCGACCGACGCCATGCCCGCCAGCAGCCCGGCGAACGCACCGTGGCCGTTCGCGCGCTTCACGCCGATCGCCAGGATGAACACGCCGAGGATCGACCCGTAGAAGAACGACCCGAACCGGTTCACGACCTCGATCAGCGATCCCAGCTCGGCCGCGTACACCGCGATGACGGACGCGAAGAGTCCCCACGCCACCGTGGCGCCACGGGACACCATCAACAGGTGGGCGTCCTCGCCGTCCGGCTTCACGAAGCGCCGGTAGAAGTCGATGACGGTGGCCGTCGAGAGCGACGACAGCTCCGCGGCGATCGTCGACATCGCCGCCGCGAAGATCGCCGCGACCAGCAGACCCACCAGCCCCACGGGCATCCGGGTCAGGATGAACGTCGGGAACACGAAGTTGACGTCGTTGAACGTGGCGTCGCCGGTCGACCGGCGGATCAGCGCCACGGCCTGGTCGCGGATGCCCTTCGCGTCCGCTTCGCGCTGCCGGAACACCGCCTCGGCGGCCTGCTCCGCCTCCGGACCCGCGTCCCGCGCGTGGGCCAGCGCCGTTGCCGCGTCGCGTCTGGCATTCGCGGCCCCGGCGTAGGTCCGCTCCAGCGCGGCGTACTCGGCCGCGTGCGGACCGGAGCGCATCTCGGCGTCGTGGGCGGCGTTGAAGATCATCGGTGGCGGGGTGAACAGATAGAACGCAAAGAGCCCCACACCCACGAGAAGCACGAGCGCCTGCAGCGGAATCTTCCAGTACGCACTCATCAGCAGGGACGACCGCGCCTCCCCGACGGACTTCGCCGTCAGGTACCGCTGCACCTGGCTCTGGTCCGTGCCGAAGTACGAGCAGAACAGGAAGAACGCCGCGATCGTGCCGGACCAGAACGTGTACTGGTTCGTGAGGTCGAACCGGAAGTCGAACGTCTGAAGGCGTCCGGTGGACCCGGCGATGTGCAGCGCGTCGGTCAGCCCCACGCCGTCGGGCAGGCCGAGCACCAGCACGACCGCCGCCGCGAACAGGCCGCCGACGATCAGGTACATCTGCTTCACGTCCGTCCACGTGACGGCCTGCACACCGCCGAACATCGTGTAGACGATCGTCGGCACGGCCGTCAGCAGCACCGTCGTCGTCACGCCGATGCCCAGGACGGCCGACAGCACGATCGCCGGCGCCGAGATGACGACGCCGAGTGACGTGCTGCGGGAGAGCAGGAACAGCAGGCTCGTGAACGCGCGCGTCTTCAGGTCGAACCGCGTTTCCAGATACTCGTAGGCCGTGAACACGCGGGCGTTGTGGAAGAACGGCACCAGCGTGGCGGAGAGCACGATCATCGCGACCGGCAGCGCGTAGTAGTACTGCAGGAAGCGCATCCCGTCCGAGTAGCCCTGTCCGGTCGTGCCGATCATCGTGATGGCCGACAGCTGGGTGGCCATCACCGAAAGGCCGACGGCCCACCAGGGCAGGCTGCGGCCCGCGAGCAGGAACCCCTCCAGCTGATGGCTGTTCTTCGTGAGGCGGAGGCCGTCCCACACCATCCAGGCCAGGTACGTCGCGACGATGATCCAGTCGAGCGGATGCATGGGCGGGGCGCTAGCTGAAGTACTGCTGGAAGGCGAAGAGCGCGGCGAGCACCGCGACCCAGATCAGCACTACGCGTCCGTACGGTGGACGAGGCTCGTCAGCGGCGACCGTCACGCGGGCAGTATAGGTCCGTTGGCCGGGCGCCGGGCATCAGGCGCCCGGGGTGGTCGTCGGCGTCAGGGCGGTGAGGTGCGCCTTCAGGAACGCGGGCACCGACATCGGCGCGCGGCCCGTCAGATCACGCACCGCAGACGTCACCATCGCATGATGCCCTTCCGCGGCCCGCATGTCGAAATAGACGAGCGCCTCGGCATACGGCAGGGGCACGGCGGCCTTCAACCGGGCCAGCAGCGCCGCCCCGTCAAGCCTGACGACGTCGATCGACCGCCCGGTCAGATCGCCGACGAGCGCGGCCACCTCGGCCTGCGTCAACGCATCGGGACCCGTCACGTCCAGGATCTGGCGCCCCCTGGCCGAGCGCAGCGCCGCTTCCGCCGCCGTCGCACAGTCGTCACGCGTCACGTACCCGCGGCGGCCCGTCCCGGCGGCCGTCACCAGCTGCCCGGTCGCCACCGCCTGCGGCAGCCCCTGCAGGAGGAAGTCCGTGTACAGGTTGTTGCGGAGGATCGTCCACTCCAGGCCTGTCGCAACGATCGCGGCCTCGGTCCAGAAGTGGTCGTTGATCAGGGAGTCTGACGGAGTCGGATGCGGTGCCGGCGCGGAGGTGTAGACGATGTGTCGAACACCGGCCTCGGCCGCCGCAGTCACCGCCGCCCGCTGTTGCCGGAGTCGCCTCCCGGGCGTCGCGATGTCGCTGGTGCTGACCAGCAGCACTCGCGTGGCGCCTGCGAACGCGGCCGGCAGTGATGAGGGGTCGTCGAAGTCCGCGCGTCTGACGTCCACGCCGCGGGAGGCCACATCCCCCAGGGCCTCCGGCGTGCGGGTCACCGCGATCACGTCGCGGGCGCCATGCTCGATCAGCAGGTCGACCACGCGGCGTCCGAGGTGACCGCTCGCGCCCGTCACGAGGAGGCGCTCGTTCGTTTCAGTAGCCATGGTGTGGGGTGCTCCCGGTCCTTACCGCATTCGTTGCCGTACAGTGCTCTCTGAACGAGACTATGGCTAGAATCGTTCCTCAATAGGATCGCGCTGTAAAGACGGGTGGCCGGGAGATAGGCACCCCGCAGTAACCGGGAGATCACGATGGGTCGTCACTCGCTGTCACTCGCTGCCGCAGCCCCGGAGTCCGTGCCGTCGGGTCCGGACCAGTGCCCCGTGCGCGACGTCCTGAGCCACATCGGCAACAAGTGGAGCACCCTGCTGGTGACACGCCTGGGCGATCGGGCGCATCGGTTCGGCGACTTGCGGCGCCGCATCCCGGACATCTCGCAGCGCATGCTGACGCAGACGCTGCGCGACCTCGAGCGCGACGGTCTGGTGAGCCGGACGGTGCAGGCGACGCGGCCTCCGAGCGTGGTGTACGACCTCACACCCCTCGGCCGCTCACTGCTCGATCCCCTGCAGAGCCTGATTCAGTGGGCGGATACGAATCACCGCCACATCCGAACGGCACGGGCGGCGTTCGAACGCGGTGTGTCTTCCTGAGGCTCCGCCGCGAGTGAACGCCGTGTGCGCCGCTATCGGGCGGCGCCCCCGAGCCACGACGCCAGGCGGGCCTTCTGCTGGTCGGTCGCCTTCGGGTCGACCTCGACCTTCCAGGTGGCCGACGGCGCCGTGCCCAGCGTGACCGGGAGCCGCTCCAGGCGCCCGCGCCGCGCGACCAGCACGGTCACCTGATTCCCCGGCGCGTACTGCTCGAGCCGTCCGCTGAGCTGGTCGGCCGTCACGCGGACGTCGTCGATCGCGATCAGTTCGTCGTCCACGTTAAGGCCGCCCGCATAGGCCGGCGTGCCACGTTGCACCTGGCTGACGACGAGCCGTCCGCCCTCGGTGCGCGTCGTGACGCCGAGATACGCCTTCGGCGGGTCCTTCTTCTCGCCGTCCTTCGGCGCCTCTTCCGGCTTGAACCGCAGCCCCAGCAGCGTGAGCGCGCGGTCGTAGTCGAGCTCCGCGACGCCCGTGACACCTTGCTCCCAGAAATCCTTCAGGCTCCCCCCGGCCACGGCCTCGGCCACCGCCTGGAACTCCGGCTGGCTGTAGCCGCGCGGTCCCGCGTAGCGGGCGTAGGCCTCGCGCATGACGTCGTCCAGCGACTTCGCGCCGCGGGTGAGGTCGCGCACGC
>JBFXBH010000168.1:0-5944 GCA_050183355.1 Vicinamibacterales bacterium
TTCGAGCGCCTGTTCGGCGACAACAGCAGCACCGACGCGAAGGTGCGGCTGCGGGCCATCCGGCGCGACGGCAGCCTGCTGGATTCGGTGACGTCCGAGGTCAACGCGCTCAACAAGCAGCTCGGCGCGAAGGACCGGAGCAAGGTCTCCGAGTATCTCGACGCGGTCCGTGACGCGGAGCGGCGCGTGCAGAAGGCCGAGAAGGAGAGCGACCGCGAGCTGCCCGTCGTCGAGCAGCCGACCGGCATCCCGGTGAACTTCGAGGAGCACGGCCGCCTGATGTTCGATCTGCTGGCGCTGGCCTGGCAGGCGGATCTCACACGGATCTCGACCTACGTGATCTCGCGCGAGCTCAGCAACCGGACCTACCCGGAGATCGGGATCGCGGACGCGAACCACCCGCTGTCGCACCACCAGAACAACCCCGAGAAGCTGGCCAAGCAGGCCAAACTCAACACGTTCCATCTGGGGATGTACGCCTACTTCCTCGAGAAGCTGAAGAACACGCCGGACGGGGACGGCACGCTGCTCGACCACAGCCTGATGCTCTACGGCTGCGGCATGAGTGACTCGAACCTGCACCTGCCGGAGAATCTTCCGACGCTGGTCGTGGGCGGCAAGGCGCACGGCATCAAGGGCGGGAACCACATCAAGGTTGCGAAGGGGACGCCGCTCTGCAACCTGCAGCTCACGCTGCTGCACCGCATGGGGGTCGACGCCGAGAGTTTCGGAGACAGCACCGGAGAAATCGTCGGGCTCTGAGACAGCCGCACCGCCGGGTTTTCAGCCGCCGCGGTTCACAGCCGCGGCGGTTCTGTTTTCAGGGGGGCCCGGGCCGCCGCCGGGTGGTGCCGCGCCCGGTCCGGACGAATCATCTGAATTACTGATGTGAGTTGTCTGAACATTGTATTTCCATTATTAAATGTCCGTAAGTACAACAGATCCTTCTATGTCAGCCGACTACGCCGGTACACCGCCAGCCCAGGGTCTGTTCGACCCCGCCCGCGAGCACGATGCCTGCGGCGTGGGCTTCGTCGTCCACATGAAGGGCACGCGATCCCACGCGATCGTGGAGAACGGGCTGCAGATTCTCCGGAACCTCGAGCACCGGGGCGCGTGCGGCTGTGAGGTGAACACGGGCGACGGCGCCGGCATCCTCATCCAGATGCCGGACCGCTTCCTGCGCAAGACGGTGTCGTTCGCGCTGCCGCCGGCCGGCCGGTACGGCGCGGGCCTGGTGTTCCTGCCGCGCGACGACCAGGACCGCGCGGCCGTCGTCGGCACGATCGAAGCCATCGTCGCCGAGGAAGGCGCGCGCCTGCTGGGCTGGCGCGACGTCCCGACCGACGACTCCACGGTGGGCGCCAGCGCGGTCGCCGTCGAGCCGATCTTCAGGCAGGTCTTCATCGAGATCCCCGGCGGCGGGTCCGGCGACGACCCGCTGCGGACGGAGCGCGCGCTCTACGTGATCCGGAAGCGGATCGAGGTGGCCGTCGACGCGCTCGACGTGAGCGTGGCCTCGCACAAGTTCTTCTACATCGTCAGCCTGTCGTCGCGGACGCTGACCTACAAGGGCATGCTGACCGCCGACCAGCTCGGGCCGATGTTCCCGGACCTGCTGGATCCGGACATGGACTCGGCGCTGGCGCTCGTGCACCAGCGCTTCAGCACCAATACGTTTCCCTCGTGGCCGCTCGCGCATCCGTACCGGCTGGTGGCCCACAACGGCGAAATCAACACGCTGCGCGGGAACATCAACTGGATGCGGGCCCGCCAGGGCCTGCTCGAGTCCGATCTGTTCGGGCCGGACCTGAAGAAGATCCTGCCGGTCATCCGCGAAGGGGGCAGCGACACGGCCACGTTCGACAACGTGCTCGAGTTCCTCTACATGGCCGGCCGGCCGTTGCCGCATGCCGTGCTGATGATGATCCCCGAGCCGTGGAGCGGAAACGCCGAGATGAGCCCGGAGCGGCGCGCGTTCTACGAGTACCACTCGTCGCTGATGGAGCCGTGGGACGGACCCGCGTCCATCGCGTTCACCGACGGGTCGGTCATCGGCGCCGTGCTGGACCGCAACGGCCTGCGGCCGTCGCGCTACTACGTCACGAAGGACGACATCGTCGTGATGGCGTCGGAAGTCGGCGTGCTGGACTTCAGGCCGGAAGACATCGTGATGAAGGAGCGGCTGCACCCGGGCCGCATCTTCCTGGTCGACACGGTCAAGGGCCGGATCGTCGACGACGACGAGATCAAGAGCGAGCTGGCGGCCGCGCAGCCCTATGCGGAGTGGCTGAAGGCGCACCTGATCGACATCGACGACCTGCCGCCCGCGCTGGCCGAGCAGCCCGACAGGGACACCGTGTTCCTCCGGCAGCAGGCGTTCGGCTACTCGCAGGAGGACCTGCGCATCCTGCTGGCGCCGATGGCGCTCAACGGCGAGGAGGCCATCGGCTCGATGGGCGCAGACAGTGCGCTGGCCGTGCTCTCGGACCGGCCGCGTCTGCTGTACGACTACTTCAAGCAGCTCTTCGCGCAGGTGACGAATCCGCCGCTCGACGCGATCCGCGAGGAACTGGTGACCTCGATGGGGTCGACGATCGGGCCGGAGCGCAACCTGCTGAAGCCCGAGCCCCGGTCGTGCGAGCAGATCAAGGTCACGTACCCGATCATCCACAACGACCACGTGGCGAAGCTGCGCCACCTGCCGCTCGACTCGCCGTTCCGGTCCACCACGCTGTCGATGCTGTTCGACCCGAACCACGACGGGGAGGGTCTCGAGCGCGCGATGGCGGACCTGTGCCGGCAGGCCAGCGAGGCCGTTGCGGCGGGGTACAACATCCTGATCCTGTCGGACCGCGGCGTGAACGCGGACATGGCCCCGATCCCGAGCCTGCTGGCCACGGCCGGCGTGCACCACCACCTCGTGCGGGAGGGCACGCGCACGCGCTGCGCGCTCGTGATCGAGTCCGGCGACGCGCGCGAGGTGCATCACGTCTCGCTGCTGCTCGGCTACGGTGCCGGTGTGGTGAACCCCTACCTCGCGTTCGAGACCCTTGGCGACATGGTGCGCCAGGGGATGCTCAAGGGCATCACGCAGGAGGACGCGGTTGCGCACTACACCAAGGCGCTGAACAAGGGCGTGCTCAAGGTGATGTCGAAGATGGGCATCTCCACGCTGCAGAGCTACTGTGGCGCCCAGATCTTCGAGGCGGTCGGGCTGAACGAGTGGTTCGTCGAGCGGTACTTCACCGGCACGGCGTCGCAGATCGGCGGCGTGAACATCGACGTGATCGCGGAAGAGGTGCGCGCCCGTCACGACCGGGCGTTCGGGCGGCGGCCCGTCGGCCCGAAGGAGCTCGAGTGGGGCGGCGAGTACCAGTGGCGCCGCGACGGGGAGTTTCACCTGTTCAATCCGGAGACCGTGCAGAAGCTGCAGCACGCGACGCGCAGCGGGCAGTACGCGATCTTCAAGCAGTACACGAAGGCGGTGGACGACCAGAGCCAGCGCCGTGCGACGCTGCGGAGCCTCTTCGACCTGAGGCCCGCCGGTCCCGCCGTGCCTCTCAGCGAAGTCGAGCCGGTCGAGGCGATTCTCAAGCGCTTCTCCACGGGCGCGATGTCCTACGGCTCCATCAGCCAGGAGGCGCACGAGACGCTGGCGATCGCGATGAACCGGCTGGGTGGCCGCTCGAATACCGGTGAGGGCGGCGAGGACCCCGCGCGGTTCGTGCCGGACGCCAACGGCGACCTCCGGCGCAGCGCCATCAAGCAGGTGGCGTCGGCGCGCTTCGGCGTGACCAGCGAGTATCTCGTCAACGCGGACGACCTGCAGATCAAGATGGCGCAGGGCGCCAAGCCGGGTGAGGGCGGCCAGCTCCCCGGCTCCAAGGTCTATCCGTGGATCGCGAAGGTGCGGCACGCGACGCCAGGCGTCGGCCTGATCTCGCCGCCGCCGCACCACGACATCTACTCGATCGAGGATCTGGCACAGCTGATCTACGACCTGAAGAACGCCAACCCCCGGGCACGGATCCACGTGAAGCTCGTGGCCGAGGTCGGTGTCGGCACGGTGGCGGCCGGCGTGGCCAAGGCCCATTCGGACGTGGTGCTGATCTCCGGTTACGACGGCGGCACCGGCGCGTCCCCGCTGACGAGCATCAAGCACGCCGGCGTGCCGTGGGAGCTCGGGCTCGCCGAGACGCAGCAGGTGCTGGTGCTGAACCGGCTGCGCGACCGGATCGTCGTGCAGGTGGACGGTCAGATGAAGACCGGCCGGGACGTGGTCGTGGCCGCGCTGATGGGGGCCGAGGAGTTCGGCTTCGCCACGGCGCCGCTCGTCGTCATGGGCTGCGTGATGATGCGCGTCTGCCACCTCAACACGTGCCCGGTCGGCGTGGCGACGCAGGACCCGGAACTCCGGAAGAAGTTCTCCGGCAAGCCGGAGTTCGTCGAGAACTTCTTCCGCTACATCGCCGAAGAGGTGCGGGAGATCATGGCGTCGCTGGGCTTCCGGACGATCGACGAGATGGTCGGTCGCATCGACTGCGTGGACGTCATTCCCGCGATCGACCACTGGAAGGCGCACGGCGTGGACCTGTCGAAGGTCCTGCACGCGCCCGACATGCCGGCGAGCGTGGCGCGCCGTGCCGTCACGACGCAGGACCACGGGCTCGACAAGGCGCTCGACAACGCGCTCGTCGCGCAGTGCGCCGCGGCGCTGGAGCACGGCACGCCCGTCGAGGTGTCGAGCCCGATCCGGAACTCGAACCGGACGGTCGGCACGATGCTCGGCTCGGCGCTGACGCGGAAGTGGGGCGGCAAGGGCCTGCCGGATGACACGATCCGGCTGCGGTTCAGTGGCAGCGCCGGCCAGAGCTTCGGGGCGTTCGTACCGCGCGGCATGACGATGCGGCTCGAAGGTGACGCGAACGACTACTTCGGCAAGGGACTCTCGGGCGGACGGCTCATCGCGTTCCCGCCGGCCGCGTCGACGTTCGTGGCTGAGGAGAACATCCTCGTCGGCAACGTCGCGCTGTACGGCGCCACCAGCGGCGAAGCGTTCGTCCGTGGCCTCGCCGGCGAGCGGTTCTGCGTCCGGAACAGCGGTGCGAAGGTCGTCGTCGAGGGCGTCGGCGACCACGGCTGCGAGTACATGACCGGCGGTGTCGTCGTCGTGCTGGGCCGCACCGGGCGCAACTTCGCCGCCGGCATGAGCGGCGGCATCGCGTACGTCCGCGACGAGTCGGGCCGTTTCGAGGGCCGCTGCAATCGCCAGATGGTCGACCTCGAAGCGCTCGACGCCGAGGACGCGGCGACGCTGCGGGACCTCGTCGAGCGGCACGTCGCGGAGACGGGCAGCGCGCTCGGGGCGCGGCTGCTGGCAGACTGGGCCGTGTCCCTCCGGCAGTTCGTGAAGGTCATGCCGCGTGAGTACAAGCGCGCGCTGGCGGCCGAGGCGCGGGCCCGGGCGGAGCATCGCGAGCCGACGTTTGCCGAACTGCTGGGGCAGGCGCCGGTCGCCGCGGCGGGCAATCAGGGGAAGAGCGTCAATGGGTAAGCCGACCGGTTTCATCGAGATCCAGCGGAAGAAGCACCCGTCCCGGCCCGTGGCCGAACGGGTGAAGGACTGGCACGAGACCACGCGCCCCTACGCGAAGGACGAACTGCAGGCGCAGGCGTCACGCTGCATGGACTGCGGCATTCCGTTCTGCCACCAGGGCTGCCCGCTCGGCAACCTGATCCCGGACTGGAACGACCTCGTGTACCGGGATCGGTGGCAGAGCGCGCTCGACCGCCTCCACGCGACGAACAACTTCCCGGAGTTCACCGGCCGCCTGTGCCCGGCGCCGTGCGAGGGCGCGTGCGTGGTCGGCATCAACCGCGAGCCCGTCACGATCAAGGCGGTCGAAGCGGACATCATCGACCGGGCGTTCGCGGAGGGGCG
>JBFXBH010000169.1:0-1995 GCA_050183355.1 Vicinamibacterales bacterium
GGCTGCCCGCGTGAGGACGTCTTCATCCGCGACCTCGCGGTGCATCCCGTCTCGAAGCGCCTCTACCTCTCCGTGATGCGCGGCACGGGCGCGGCCGGCACGCCGGTGCTCGTCGCGGTCGCGACCGACGGCACGTTCTCGGAGGTCCCGCTGGCTTCGACACCCTCGACGCAGACGTCCATCGCCGACGCGCCGGCCGAGGACGATACGCGTCAGGACGGCTGGGTGGTGCAGGGCACGCGCGAAGGCGAGTGGTTCGACGTTCCCACGATGAAGACGCGGCTCCGCGTGGCCCGCAGTCCGCTCCGCACGGTGACCGTCACGGACATGGCGTTCGTGGACGGCGTGCTGCAGGTGGCCGGCGCGTCGAACGAGGAGTTCGTCTCCACGCTGCGCCGCATCCCGTATCCGTTCGATGGCTCCACGGCGTCGTCGTCGCTCGAGATCTTCCACGTGTCGCACCAGAAGTACGAGACGCACTCGCCGATCCGGACGTTCATGCCCTACGGCGCCGACAGCGTGCTGGCCACGTACACCTGCACGCCGGTCGTGCACTTCCCGCTCAAGGACCTCGTCGGCGGGACGCAGGCGCGCGGCCGCACGGTGGCGGAGCTGGGCGGCGGCAACACGCCGATCGACATGGTGGCCTTCGAGCGCGACGGCGAGGGGTATGTGCTGGTGTCCAATTCGCGCCACCCGCTGATGAAGCTGCGGACGCGCGACATCGACGCGCAGCCAGCGCTGACGCAGCCGCGGGAGCCGGTCGGCGTGCCGCGCGAGACCCTGCCGCACGCGGGGGTGGGGCGCATGGTCAACGCCAACGGCCGCGAGGTGCTCATGCTCCAGATGGACGAGGATGAGCGGTATCACCTCCGCGCCTACGACACCGCCGCGCTCTGAGCCGGTCGCGCTCGCCTGGGCGGACGACGCCGAGGCCGCCCGGCTCCGCATCGACCACGCACCGTTCGGCCGTCACGAGGTCGTGACGGAGGAGGCGCTCGCGCTGCGTCGCAGCCTGGCCGTGCCGGCGGCCGATGCGGACGGCGACGCCGACGCGGGCGCACCCGCGTTCCAGAGCATGACCGGCACATTCGAGCGGGTCGACGACGCACTGGTCTTCACGCCGCGGTTCGTCTTCGTCAGCGGCGTCCGCTACGTGCTGCTCGTGGACGGCGAACCGGTGGCGTCGCTCCTCCGTCCGGTCGCGCCGCCTCCGGTTCCGACGACCGTCACCGGCATCTTCCCAACCGGCACGCACGTGCCGGTCAACCTCCTCCGCCTCTACATCCAGTTCTCGGCGCCGATGAGCGAGGGGTTCGCCGCGCAGGCGATCCGGCTGACGGACGCGGAGACGGGCGCCCCCATCCGCGACGCGCTGCTCGACTTCACGCACGAGCTCTGGGACCCGGCCCGTACGCGCCTGACGGTGCTCTTCGAGCCTGGCCGCATCAAGCGGGGGCTGGTGCCGCACCTCGAGTCCGGATTCCCGCTGATGCAGGGCCGCGGCATCGTCGTGACGGTGGATGCGAGCTTCAAGGACGCGAGCGGCCGGCCGCTCGAAGAAAGCTTCTCGCGCCGCTACCAGGTGGGCCCGGCGCTGACGACGCGCGTGGACCCCGCCTCGTGGGTGCTGACGAAGCCGCTGGCCGGCACCACGGCGGGCCTGCACGTGACGTTCGACCGCGCGCTCGACCGGGGTCTGCTGGGACGGTGCCTCGGCGTGCGCGATGCCGGCGGTCATCCGATCGACGGCGACGTCCACGTGGCGGGTGGAGAGCGGATGTGGAGCTTCCGTCCGCGCGCCGCATGGCCGCCCGGTGCGGTGCTCGCGGTCGACACGCGCCTGGAAGACACCTGCGGCAACAGCGTGCTGCGGCCCTTCGATCGCGACCTGACGGACCCGCAGAACGACCCCGCGCCAGACGGCCGCGTCGTGCTCCTCGACGCCGTCACGCCGCGCGCCTGAGCACCCCGCCACACGGGCACACGTTGTCT
>JBFXBH010000169.1:2095-5931 GCA_050183355.1 Vicinamibacterales bacterium
TGCTGCGGCCCTTCGATCGCGACCTGACGGACCCGCAGAACGACCCCGCGCCAGACGGCCGCGTCGTGCTCCTCGACGCCGTCACGCCGCGCGCCTGAGCACCCCGCCACACGGGCACACGTTGTCTTAGTGTGCGTTGCTGCGACAGGGCGCGACACGAGCGAGCCGGTCTCACCTGCTCGGGTTGTGAACCGGCGCGAAGCGTGCGAGGGTAATGGAGCGGGAGGGACTCAGATGAGCGGTGATACGAACGCACTCACCCGCACCATCCTCTGCGCTGTCGACGACTCTCCGCTCGCGTCGGCCGTGGCCTATGCCGCCGCGGGATTCGCGCTCCAGCTGAAGGCTTCGGTCACCCTCATCCGATCCGACCCCAGGGCCCGGGGCTCAGAAATCCAGCAACTCAACGCCCAGCACGACCTGGAGAAGGTCGCCGACCGCTCGATCATCTCGCCGAGCGGCCGCCGCGTGCCGACCCGCATCGTCGTCACCGCCTCGCCGCCGGCTGAGGCCATCGGCCATCTCGCCGCTGCTGCGCCACCGCTGATGGTCGTCATGGGCTCACGGGGGCGCGGCCGTCTCCGGCGGTCGATGTTCGGCTCCCAGGCGCTCTCGATGATGCGGGACACATCGCTGCCGCTGGTGATCGTGCCGCCCGGCGGGCCCGAGATCATCACCCTGCACACGACCGGCGAGTCGTACTGCCATGTCGGCCAGGCGCTGATCCCGGTGGACCTGGGACCGAGCACGCCGGCCCAGGTCGCCTTTGCCGCCGCGCTGCTGAACCTGAAGCCCTGCCACGGCGTGCTGCTCCACGTTTCACCCGAGCCCGCCACCGCCGAGGTGCGTGCGGAGCTCGAGGCGCTCCAGGCCGGCCTGCACGTGGCAGGCACCGTTTCCACGCTGCTCGTGCAGGGCGATCCGCGACACGTGCTGCGGCAGATGGTCGCCAGCAGCAGGTACGGCCTCGTGATCCTCGGCCGGGACCGTCACCACGCCGGCGCGCTCGCGTCCGACCTGCTGCACGACTCGCACGCGCTGATCGCCGTCACACCCTGACGGCCGGGCTACTATTGCCTGTGCCCGCCGTCACGCCGGTACCCGCCGGCAGCCCCGTGCCATCGAGCGACGCGCCTGCCATCGTCTTCGACCGTGTGTCGTTCGCGTTCGACGACCACGTGGTGCTGCGGGACATCAGCTTCACGCTGCCCCGCGGCAGCATGACCATCCTGCTCGGGGCCAGCGGGAGCGGCAAGTCGGTATTGCTCAAGCTGGTCCTCGGGCTGCTGCGGCCCGACTCGGGCACCATCACCGTCAACGGCCACCGCATCGACGCCATGCCCGAGCGGGCGCTCCTCGGCGTCCGCGGCGATATCGGCATGCTGTTTCAGGAGACGGCGCTCTTCGATTCGATGACCGTGGCGGACAACGTCGGCTACCGGCTCTACGAGGAGACCGACATGCCCGAGCAGGACGCGTCCCTCCGCGTCGCCGAGGTCCTCGGCTTCGTCGGGCTCGGCGAGTACGGCGACCGGATGCCCTCGGAGCTGTCAGGCGGCCAGAAGCGGCGCGTGGCGATCGCCCGTGCGATGGCGTCGCGCCCGAGCCTGCTGCTGTTCGACGACCCGACGACGGGGCTCGACCCGGTGATCGCGTCGACCGTCAACGACGAGGTCGTGAAGCTGCGGGACCTCGAGCACGTGTCCGCCATCGTGGCCACGCACCAGATCCGTGACGCCTACTACGTGGCGAACCACCGCGCCGAGCGCGAAGGCGGGCAGGTGCGCATTCTCGATTCGTCCACGGAGGGCGCGCGCTTCATGGTGCTCCACGACAGCCGCGTCTACTACGAAGGAACCGGCGCGGACCTTCTGGCCTCGCCGGACGCGTACCTGAAGGAGTTCCTGCACAAGACGCTGCCGCCCTGGTAGCGGACGGCTGACGGGATTCCGCCGTGGCTAGCGACCGTCTCGCGCCAGCGAGACGGCGATGATCTCCTCGTCGTTCCTCGCGTAGATGCGCCGGTTCGCGTAGGCCGGGTGCGACCAGTTCACGCGCTCGAGCTTCCGCCGGTTGTAGGGCGGCGACGTCGGTCTGATGAGCGGTGTCCGGCCCAGCTCCTTGTAGCCGGACGGGTCCGGCTGGACGATCACCAGGTCGCCCTGGTCCGTGTTGACGAACAGGCGGTCACCGTTCCGGACGATCTGCGCGGACGCCCAGCGGGCGCGCTCCCCCACGAGCGCCTGCGACTCCCAGATGCGCTCGCCGGTCGACGCCCGCAGACAGCGGAACTGCCCGTAGCTGCAGATGCCGTAGATGTAGTCGCCGATGATGACCGGCGTGGTCACCACGCCGTGCAGCGCGTCGGTATCGATTTCGCTCGCGCCCTTCCCCTTCCAGAGCAGGCGCGCGGCTGCCCGCTTCGGGTCGAGCGCGAGCATCAGCGAGCCCGTGTAGAAGTTGGTGAAGAAGAGGCGGGTGCCGTCGAAGACCGGCGTGGGAGCCGTCATCGAGTTCTCGGCGAGCCAGCCCTGCTGCCAGTGCGTCTTCCCGGTGGCCGGGTCGAGCGAGAACACGCCGTCGGTGAGCCAGACGACGAGCTGACGCACGCCGCCGGCCGTGATGATGATCGGCTGCGAGACGCCGAGGTCGATGTGCAGGCCCGGCTGGAGGGCGCGCCAGACTTCCCGGCCGGTCGCCTTGTCGAGCGCCACGACCATCGCGCCCTTCGGACCGCCCACGAAGCAGATGAGCCGCGGCCCGTCGATGATCGGCGACCCGGCGAAGCCGTAGTCCCAGGCCCAGTGCCGGCGGTCGACGCCGAAGTCCCTCGCATAGTCCCGGCGCCAGAGCACCTCGCCGGACTCCACGTTCAACGCGAGCAACTGGCCGGCGGCGCCGAGGACGAAGACGCGGGACCCGTCGACGGTCGGCGTGGCGCGGGGCCCGTTGGCCCAGATGATGCCGCCGTAGTTGGCCGGCCAGCGCTGCGTCCAGAGCACGCGGCCCGTGCGCTCGTCGAGCGCGATCGCGCGCTCGGTGCCGGTGAGCCGGGGGCGCGACCCGCCGAGCCCCTCGGCGCCGTCCGCCCCGTCCGCATCGCTGCTGAAATCCGTGACGAACGCGCGTCCGTCCGCCACGGCCGGCCCGGCGTAGCCCTGCTTCACGGCCGCGCGCCACACGACAGGCAGACCGTCCTTCGGGAAGGTGTCGAGGATGCCCGTCTCGTTCCAGACGCCGCGGCGGCCGACACCGCGGATCTCGGGCCAGTCCTCGGCAAAGGCCGGCGCACCGAGCAGGCCGACCACCACCGCCGCGAGGACCGGGGCGCGCAACACGCCGGCATTCTACGCCCGGTCCGGGCCACGGCCCCGTGCTCCCATCCGGCGCGAGGCGTCCACCGGATTCTGCGGCAGAATCAGCACGTGGACCCGACGAAGCTCCCCACGCCCATCCGCCCCACGCACTCGACGGCGAGGCCCGCCGACGTCGACCTTGAGGACACCACGTGCCCGCGCTGCGGCGAGTCGCAGGACCTGGCCAAGGTCAAAGGCTGCATCAAGTGCCTGAAGTGCGGCTTCAAGTTCGACTGCAACGGCTGGTAGACCGCGCCGCGCGGTTTACCCTGAGCGAAGTCGAAGGGTGACCCCGACCCTTCGACAGACTCAGGGCACCCGTCGTTTCTCCGACACCGGTGTCGGGAATCCGGTTGGTTAAAGCTCCCCGATGTCCGTCCGATTACCTCCACGGTTGGCGCGGTTGAACCGCGCCCGCAGCCGGCAGGGACGCCGGCCGCACGACTTCATGGAGGAACGCGCATGGCTTCGTTTTCTGTC
>JBFXBH010000170.1:0-5909 GCA_050183355.1 Vicinamibacterales bacterium
ACCTGCAGACGGTGTGCGACGAGGCCGGCGTGCCCCACCCGACGATCATCTCGGAGAGCGGCCGGGCCGTGGTGGCCTATCACTCGATGCTCGTCTTCAACGTCGTCGGCGTCTCGGGCTTCGGCGCGGAAAGCATCCCGACGACGCCGACCGCGGAGATGGAACAGCCGCTGGTCGACCTGATCGAGACCTACAACGCCGTCACGGCGCGCAACGCCCTCGAGGCCTACCACGACGCCCAGCAGGCGCTCGACAGCGCCCTCGGCCTGTTCAGCGGCGGCTACCTCCCGCTGGAGCAGCGGTGCATGGCCGAGAACCTGTTCTGGGCCATCTCGACGAAGCTCCAGAAGATCGTCGCGACGATGGAGGAAGTCCCCGAGGACCTGCAGAACCTGGACGAGCAGCTCTCGGACACCTACTTCTGCAACTTCTCGCTGTTCCAGTCGATCCCGGACAGTTGGGCCATCAAGCAGCTCTTTCCGGTGATGCCGATCCACCGGCTCGACGAACGGCCCGTGAACCATGCCGTGCTGGGCGACATCACGTGCGACTCGGATGGCAAGCTCGAACGCTTCGTCGACCGGCGCGACGTCAAGAAGACGCTGCCGCTCCACGCGCCCGGCGACGACCCGTACTACCTGGGCGTGTTCCTCGTGGGCGCCTACCAGGAGATCCTCGGCGACCTCCACAACCTGTTCGGCGACACGCACGCCGTCCACGTCAGCCTCGACGGCCAGGGCGGCGCCCGGCTCGACGCCCTGGTGAAGGGCGACACCGTGCGCGAGGTGCTGGACTACGTGGAGTTCGACCCGGAGATGCTGCTCGGCAAGCTCCGCACGGACGTGGAATCAGCGGTCCGCGCGGGGCTCATCAACTACGAGGGCGCCGGCCAGCTCCTCCGCTTCTACGAAGACGGCCTGCACGGGTATACGTACCTCGAGGGCTGACGCCCTTCTCCAGCGCGAGACGCGCGTCGCCACGTCAGCGAACTCACCGGCTTCAGGCAGCGGGTGGCGCCGAACGGGGTGCCCCGAGAGACGCGCAGCCCGGTGAGGGCGAGCATCCCGGGGCCCCCAGCGCGCGGACTGTGCGTGCTGGGGTGGTTGAACGGGGCTGTTCGGCGACAGGACCCGCTGTATAGCCGCCAGGAAGAAGCCCTAGGACGCGCGTCGACGATCGAAGAATCGCCGGCAGGCGGCCTCGAAGCGCGCGCTCATCTCGGAGGCCACCGCCGCCGGCACGGGCCCGAGGCGCTGCCACTGCTGCTGCGCGCTCCGGACGTCCTGCTCGGCCGCCTTCCACTTCGCGTCGTCGCGCGGCGCGTTGCCGGCGCCCGCAATCGTGTTGGCCGCCAGCCGGTCCCGCCACTGCTGTGCCAGGCGCTCGGCCGGTGACAGGTTCGCCGCGGGCTTGCTCGTGGCCTGATCCGCCAGCAGCTTCTCGACGCGCGCCACCAGCTTCTCCATCCGGCCGCGCGTGACCTCGGGGTCGAGCTCGGTGCCCGTGAACGCCGCGGGCCACGCGCTGACCGCCGCGCTCAGCGCCGCGGTGAAGCGTTCCGACAGGCCCGCGATGAGCGACCGCGGCACGTCGCCGCTCTGCTGCCAGCGGGCCCGGGCCGTCTGGATGGCCGCGTAGAGCCCGTCCGGCGGGTCACCGGGTGCGGCGGCGTCGGCCGGCGCGAGCGCCTCGACGTCGCGCACAATGGCCTCGCGTTCCTGGATGTGGGCCTGCAGGTCCGCCTGATCGCGATGCTTGAAGCGATCGAAGAAGCGGTCGCACGCCGTGCGGAAGCGGTTCCAGATGGCGTCCGACTTCGCCTTGCGCACCGGGCCGGTCGCCTTCCACTCGGCCTGCAGCCGCTTGATGGCGTTGGCGGCCACGTCCCAGTCCGTGGAGTCGGCGAGCGCCTCGGCCTGCGCGCACAGGGCCTCCTTCTTCGCGAGGTTACCCGCCCACTCGTCCTTCTTGTGCTTGAGGTCTTCCTGGCGGCGCGAGAAGAACCGGTCGCACGCCGACCGGAAACGCTCCCACGTCGCCTTCTCCTGCCCGCGCGGCACGGCGCCGAGCGCCTTCCACTCCGCCTGCAGCTTCTGGATCTCGACGGCCGTCTTCACCCAGTCGGTGGAGTCGGCCAGCGCCTCGGCGCGCTCGATCAGCGCCTGCTTCCTGACGAGGTTCTCCGCCCGCTGCACGGACTGCGCGGCGAAGTGCTCCTGGCACCGGAGGTACACGGCATCCTGCGCCGTCTTGAACCGCCGCCAGAGCGCCTCCCCCTGGGCACGCGGCGCGGCGGCCACGTCCTTCCACTTCGCCTGCAGCTCGCGCATCTTGCGCGCGGCCTCGTCGAGGTCCGCCGCGTCCTTCAGCGCTTCCATCGCGGCGCACAGGTCTTCCTGCACCTGGACGTTGGCGAACCGCTGCCAGTCGTCGGCGTCGCGCAGCTCCTGCACGCGCGGCCCGAGCTTCGTCCGCGCCGCTTCGAGGCGCGCCACCAGCTCCTGCCGGTCCTGTTTGGTCGGGAGCGGCAGCTTCGCTTCCAGCACGTCCCGGATCTCGCGCAGCGCCTTGTCGCCGGCCTTGAGCGTCAGCGTCTCGGCGGCGGCCACCGACTCCACGTGCTTGCAGATCTGCTGGAGCCGCCGGAGGTTCTCCTGCTCCTGCCGGCCCCGGCGCTCCTGCAGCTCCTGCTCACGCCCTTCGAGCACGACGATGGCGGCGCTGAGCCGGGCCGCGGCGTCCGGGTTCGCGTCGCTGAACTCCTGGAGCATCTCGGCGTCCCGCCGGAGCCCGCGCCACCGGGCCACGGACTCCTCGACCGGACGGTCCGGTGCGGCAAGCCCCTCCAGTTCGGCCGCCAGCGTCTCCAGCCGGACGCGGGCCGCCGCGGCCAGGGTCCGCCGGCGTGCCCGGGCCTCGTACGCCCGGCTGACATCCTGGAACCGCCGGGTCAGCGACGCGGCGAACTCGGCCGGGATCGGTGGCAGACTGTCCCACCGCGCGCGCAGTTCGGCCACGCGGTCGGCGGACGCCTCCCCGTCGAGCGTGTCGATCTCGTCGCAGATCGCGACGCGGTCGGCCTGCTCCCGCGCGAGCGCCGCGGCGCGCTCCTGCGCGAGACGGCGCTCCTGCTGGCGCTCCGCCATCGCCTCACGGGCGGCCTCGCACGCCGTCTCGAACGCGAAGCCCAGCGGAGCATCGACGTGCGTGTCCGCTTCCAGCTCGGCCCACGCCAGCCGGGCGGCCGCCAGTTCGGCCTCCGCCGCGTCCAGGTCGGCCGTCGCCACCACGGCTTCCACGCGCGCCACGATCGCCTGGCCGCGCTCCCGATCCTCGGCGGACATCGGCGCCTCAGGAGCCGGGACCACCGGACGGGCCGCCTCTTCGAGCGCGCGGAGGCGCGCGCGCGCCCGGCGGGCCGCCACCTTGCTGCGCGCCCGCTGTGCGACCGCCGTCAGCCCGTCCACGTCCTGCACGCGCTCCAGCGCCGCCAGCGCGACGTCCGTGAACTCGGCCTTCGTCGCGGCGTTGAGAATCTCGGTGGCGTCGGTCAGCCGCTCGAAGGCGTGCAGCCGCGTCACGGCATCCTCGGCGTGGCGGCTCACCGACCCGAGAGCCTTCTGCTCCTGCAGCAGGTCAACCGCCGCCAGCCGTGCCGCCACCAGATACGCCTGGCGCGCGATGCTCGTCAGCTCCCGGGACCGGCCCAGGTCTCCGAGCGCGCGGACCAGCGACACCGCGGTGTCGACGTCGGTCGCCTCGGCCGCCAGCCCGGCCAGGCCCCGTACCGCCTCGGCCTTGACCTCGTCATCCGGGTCGGTGCGGCCCACTTCGGCCAGCAGCGCGGGGTCGGTCACGCGGGTCACCGCCGTGCGGCGTACGCGCGCATCGGGGTCGTCCCGCACGAGGGCGCCGAGCGCCTCCAGATCGTCCGGGCCGCACTCCAGCGCGGCGGCGGCGCGCACGGCCGGGTCGGCGTGCTTCCAGCGAGGTTGTGGCTTCAGCCTGTCGAGCAGTCCCATAGCAGCCCATCAGTGTACAGCAATCACCCGACCCTCCCGTGACGGCCGCAACCCCGGAAACGCAAAGGGCCGGCTCCCCCGGGAGGAGCCGGCCCCGCGTGTCTGGCGATGCCTGCCGCGGACGGCGGGCCTACTTCACGAAGAGCATCTCGCGATAGGTCGGCAGCGGCCACAGCGCGTGCGGCGTCAGCAGCTCGATCTCGTCGCCGACTTCCCGCAGCTTGTTCATCAGCGGGATGACCTTGTCGCGCATGTACTTCGCGTGCTTGTCGGCCGCCGGCGCGCTGTGGGCCAGCGCCGCGTCGAGCGCGTCGGTGGCCACCTTCAGCCGGTCGGTCAGCTTCGCATACGTCGCCAGCAGCTTCTTGCCCTGCACGCTGCTGCCCCCGGCCGAACGGACGGCGGCGACGCTCTGGGCAACCTGCTTCTGGTACTCGAGCGCCGCCGGCAGGATGTACCGGTTGGCGAGGAGCACCATCAGCTGCCCTTCGATGTTGATCGTCTTGTTGTAGGCCTCAAGGTAGATCTCGTAGCGCGCGTGCAGCTCGCGCCCGTTGAGCACCTTGTGCTTCTCCATCACCTTGATGACCGCCGGCTTGACGATCTCGGGCAGGGCGTCGACGGTGTTCTTCAGGTTCAGCAGGCCCCGCTTGGCGGCCTCCTTCTCCCACTCCTTCGAGTAGCCGTTGCCGTTGAAGACGATCCGCTTGTGCTGCTTCGCGATCTTCGTCAGCAGCTTCGCGACGGCCTTCGGCAGGTCCTCGCCCTTCGCGACGGCCGCCTCGAGCTCGTCCGCGATCGACTCGAGCGCGTCGGCCGCGGCCACGTTCAACACCATGTTCGGCCAGCCGATGTTCTGGCCGGACGACACCGCGCGGAACTCGAACTTGTTGCCCGTGAAGGCGAACGGGCTGGTCCGGTTGCGGTCGCCCGCGTCACGCGGCAGCTTCGGCAGCGAGCTCACGCCGACGTCCAGCGTGCCGCCCTGCTTGGTGCTCTTCGCGGCGCCCTTCTCGAGCTGCTCGAAGATGTCGGCAAGCTGGTCGCCGAGGAAGATCGACAGGATCGCCGGCGGCGCCTCGTTCGCCCCGAGCCGGTGGTCGTTGCCGGCGCTGGCGATGCTGGCGCGCAGCAGCCCCTGCCACGTGTCGACGGCGCGCAGCACGGCGGCGCAGAACACCAGGAACTGCATGTTGTCGTGCGGCGTGGCGCCCGGGCTCAGCAGGTTGTTGCCGAACTCGTCGGACATCGACCAGTTGTTGTGCTTGCCCGAGCCGTTGACACCGGCGAAGGGCTTCTCGTGCAGGAGCGCCTCGAGGCCGTACTTCGGCGCGATGCGCTTGATCATCTCCATCGTCATCAACTGGTGGTCGGCCGCCACGTTGGCGTTCTCGAACACCGGTGCGATCTCGTACTGGCTCGGCGCCACCTCGTTGTGCCGCGTCTTGACGGGCACGCCGACCTTGTAGAGCTCCTGCTCCACGTCCGCCATGCAGGCCAGCACGCGCTCGGGAATCGCGCCGAAGTACTGGTCTTCGAGTTCCTGGCCCTTCGGCGGCTTGGCGCCGAACAGCGTGCGGCCGGCGTTGATCAGGTCGGGGCGCGCGAAGTAGAAGTTGCGGTCGATCAGGAAGTATTCCTGCTCCGGACCGCACGTCGTGGTCACGCGGGTGGCCGTCGACCCGAAGAGCTTCAGCACGCGGACTGCCTGACGCGACAGCGCCTCCATCGAGCGCAGCAGCGGCGTCTTCTTGTCGAGTGCCTCACCGGTCCAGCTCACGAACGCCGTCGGAATGACCAGCGTCACGCTGTTGCCGTCGACGTGCAGGTACGGCGGGCTCGTCGGGTCCCACGCCGTATAGCCGCGCGCCTCGAACGTGGACCGCA
>JBFXBH010000171.1:0-5879 GCA_050183355.1 Vicinamibacterales bacterium
GCGTTGTCGGAGGTGACGCTGTAGTACGCGTACCGGATGCTGAGCAGGTCCGCGCCGCTGATGCGATGGTCGATCTTGCCGAGCGCGTTCAGGCTGTGGATGGGGTTGGGATAGACGCCGGTCACCACGCGCTGGCCCTGATAGCCGACCTGGTCGAGGCGGGCGTTGATGGCCGCCACGTTCGCGGGCGTGATCGTGGTGATTCCGGTCTGGTCGAGCACCTTGCGCTCGACGTTGCCGAAGAAGAAGGTCCGGTTCGCCGCGATGGGCCCGCCGAGGCTCCCGCCAAACTGCTGCTGGTCCATCGGGAGTCTCGTGCCGGTCAGGGCGTTCTTGCCGTTGAAGGCGTCGTCACGGAAGAAGCTGTAGCCGGTGCCGCGCAGGGCGTTGGTGCCACTGCGGGTGACGATGTTCACGTAGCCACCGAGGGCCCGGCCCAGTTCGGCCTGGCCACCGCCGGTCACGACCTGGAACTGCTCGATGGCGTCCACGCCGAGCGCCATGCCGGCCAGGCCGGCCGCGTCGTCGTTGGCGGAGAGGCCGTCGATGATGAAGCTGTTGGAGAGGTTGCGCTGGCTGGCGATCGAGATGCCGCCGCCGGGGACGCCCGAGGTTTCCGCGAAGAGCTGGGTGCTGTTGAGGCCGGTGGGCGACACACCGGGAACCAGCAGCGCCAGGTCGAGGAAGTTGCGGCCGTTCATCGGCAGGTTCTGGATCTCGGCCTGCGGGACCGTGCCGGCAATCTGGCTGCGCGCGGCCTCGAGCGTTTCGGCCTGGGCGACGACGGTCACGGAGGCATCCAGCCCGGCCAGTTCGAGATTCACAGCGACGTCGAAGGCGGACCCGGCGCTGAGCGTCAGGGTGCGCACGTTCTCCTTGAAGCCGGCGAGCCGGACGCGCAGCTCATAGGCGCCGATGCGGAGGTACGGGAAGCGGAAGCGACCTTCGCCATCGGACACCGCCTCGGCGGTGACGTTGGTGCTGGTCTGCTTCGCCGAGACCACCGCGCCGGGGACGGCCGCACCCTGCGGGTCGAGCACGCGTCCGCCGATCGAGCCCTGATTCACCGTCTCCTGGGCCCTGACCACTCCGGCCGCCGCGAGACACATCACGATCGCAGCGCACCACGTGCCGAACGTCGACTTCATCCTCGCTCCCTCACCCTGCGGACTCACCGGGGCCGCCCACCGACGGGCTTGATTCTGACCACGACCAGGCCTGATGCCCTGCGACACGATGTCGCATGGGTGGGCGCACACGTGGCGCCGCTGGACCATCGTAGGCAGGCTTCTCGAGGGCGGCTGTGCGACACGTTGTCGCGAGGGCCCGGGTGCGTCGATCTGTCGCAGGCGCGAGGCTGCAGTACGATCCGCCCCGCGTGACTTCGCTCGTTCCCGCCGCACGCCGCCTCGCCATCGTGGTCCACCGCTGGATGGGCGTGGCGCTCTCGATCCTGCTGACGGCCTGGTGCCTGTCGGGCATCGTGCTGATGTATCGCGGCTACCCGGAGATCACGGACCGCGACCGCCTCTCGCGCCTGTCACGACTCGAGGCGGCCCGCGTCCGGGTGTCCGCGGTGGACGCCGCCCGGACCGGTCAGTGGACCGGCGCGCCAGAGGATACGCGGCTGCTCACGGTCGACGGCCGGCCGGCCTGGGAGTTCGGCAGCGGCCGAGCCGCGGTCGTGGTCTTCGCCGACGACGGGTCGCGCCGCGCTCCCGCGGATGACGCCTCGGTGAACCGGGCCGCAGAGGCGTGGGCCGGGCGACCGGCCGCGGATGCGGCGCGCACGTCGATCACGGAGGCGGACCAGTGGACGCTCCAGAGTGGCCTGCGCACGCTGCGTCCGCTCTACCGCTACGCCTGGCCGGACGGGCAGCATGTCTACGTCGACGGCGTGACCGCGCAGGTCGTCCAGTACACGACCACCGCGTCACGCGCGTGGGCGTGGGCCGGCGCGATTCCGCACTGGCTGTACTTCACGCCGCTCCGCGTGCGCACGTCGCTGTGGTCGCAGGTGGTCATCTGGACGTCGGGCGCCGGCGCCGTGACCACGCTGCTCGGGATCGTCGTGACCCTGCTCATCGTCTCGTGGCAGAAGCGCTACCGCGTGAACGGAGCGGCTCGCCGGCTGCCGTATCGGGGCTGGGGCCGGTGGCATGCGATCGGCGGCACGGCGTTCGGCGTACTCGTGGTCACGTGGGCGTTCAGCGGGTTGCTGTCGATGGGTCCGTTTGAATCCATTGACGGGCTCACCGGCAAGCGCGCGCGCGCGGACGAGGCCCAGCGGAATCGGCGCGCCCTGCAGACCGCGCTGCTCGGCAGTGGTGAGCCGTCGCTCGACGCGTACGTGCGCCCGCCGGCTGACGCGCTCGCGGCGCTCGGGGACTTCGACGTGAGACGCCTCGAGCTCGGCTGGTTCAGCGGCCGGCCTCACTACCGGGCGGTCGACGGGAACGGCGGCACCCGCATTGTCCCGATGGCCGGGCCGGCGGTCGATGGTCTGGGGAGCACGGCGGTGACGCAGGTCGTCCGGTCGGGTGCGTCAACGGCGACGGCGGATACGGACGTCCAGACGGGTTTCGATGCCTACTATCTCGACCGGCGCGGCGAGCGCCCGCTGCCGGTCGTGCGCGTCGTCTTTGCCGGCACCGGCCATCCGCGCTTCTACGTGGACCCTCGCACCGCGCGCATCGTCGGGGACTATCACGAGGGTCAGTGGGTCGAGCGCTGGCTCTACAGCGGCCTCCACTCGTGGAACCTGCCGTGGCTCTACGCGCACCGCCCGTTGTGGGACGTCCTCGTGATCGCCGCGCTCCTCGGCGCAACGGCCCTGTGCGTGACCTCCCTCGTGCTGTCGTGGCGCGCACTCGCGCGTGTGCTCACGCGCTGAGGCCCGCACCCGCGACCGCATCGTTCGTTCCGGAAGGCCGGCGGGGGCGCGAACGCAGAAACGCCCCGCACCGCCGGGTGGCGATGCGGGGCGTCAGGGTCGTCGGGTCCGCGCCGGTCCGGCGGGGTGGTGACTACTTCCTTGCGGCGGGCCGGCCGGCCTGGAGCAGGAAGCGCTGCACGCGCTTGCCCTCCCACGCCTCACCGACGTAGATGTTGCCCTGCCGGTCCGTCGTGATGCTGTAGGCCTCGGTGAACCCGCCACCCGCGTGGCCGCCGAAGCCGAACGAGCCGACCGTCGCCATCGACTGGCGGTCGAGAATCCAGACCTTCTCGTTCATGCCGTCGGCCACGTAGATGTGGGCCTGGTCCTTGTCGCGCGAGAACGCCACGCCGTAGACCGACCCGCCCTTCGTGCCGGGCGCCACCACGCCCTGCTTGACGAACGTGCCGTCCGTCTTGAAGACCTGGATGCGGTTGTTCGCCTTGTCGCAGACGTAGAGCAGCTTGTCGTCCGTCTGGCCGATGCAGTGGACGTTGCCGAACTGCGGGCTGTCCGGATCCGGTGAGTCGACCTTCGTCGGCACCGAGTCATCCGGCGCCTTGCCGAAGGCGCCCCAGTGGCGCTTGTAGGCGCCGGTAGTGGCGTCGATGACGAGCACGCGGCGGTTGTGCAGTCCGTCGGCGATATAGGCCTCGTTCGCCTTCACGTCCACGGCGATACCCGCCGCCCCGCGCGCGTTCATCTTGTCGTTGCTGTCGGCCTTGCCCTGGCCCGGCTTGCCGAACTGCATGATCTTCCGGCCGAACCGGCTCAGCTTCAGCACCTGGCCGTCGCCGTGACCATCGGCGCCGAGCCACACGTTGTCCTGGTCGTCGATGAAGATGCCGCGCTCGCCGAACGGCGCGCCGCCGAGCGCGTTGTCGACGCCCTTCGGCGCCGGCGTCGGCCAGTCATAGGTGTCGGTCTTGCCGCCCCAGCCCTGGACCCAGTTGCCCTGCTGATCGAACTCGATCACCGGGGGCGCGGGGCGGCAGCATCCCGCGACCGCGCCCTTCATGCCGCCGTAGCTGCCGTCCACGGCCTCCCGCTCGGAGTCCTTCAGCGTGCCGGGACGCTGCACGATCCAGACGTGGTTGCGCGTGTCGACGGCCACGCCCACGACCTGCCCGATCTTCCAGTTGTTCGGGAAGGGCTTCGGGAAGGTCTTGTCGTACTTGAACTGCGGCACGGCCGCCTTCGCCGCGGCCGGAGCCGCCTGACCGGCCAGGCGCGGGCCGGTCGTGACGACGGCGGCGAGCGTCAGCGCCGCGGCGCCGAGGGATGCGAGAGTGGTGATCTTCATGACTGCGGCCTCAGCCCCTTGTAGAGGAACCGCTGCACGCGCTTCCCTTCCCACGTTTCGCCGACGTAGATGTTGCCGCGCTGGTCGGTGGCGATGCTGTGCGGCGTGGTCATGCACCCGCCGGCGTGCCCGGCGCAGCCGAACGAGCCGACGATTTCGAGCGTCTTCCGCTCGAGGATCCACACCTTCTCGTCCCGGCCGTCCGGAATGTAGAGCCACTTCTGCTCGGGCTTCTGCGAAATCGCGACGCCGAACACCGTGCCGCTCATCGAGTGCGGCTCGATGTACTGCTCGCCGACGTACGTGCCGTCGATCTTGAAGGCCTGCACGCGGCTGTTGTTGCGGTCGGCGAGATAGACGTGCCCGTCCTCGCTGACCGCGATGCCGTGCGGCGTCGAGAACTGCGGGTTCGGCTTGTTCGGGTCGTACGGCGGCGTCTTGGTGCTGTCGTCCGGCTTGTTGCCAAACGCGCCCCAGTGCCGCTTGTACGCGCCGGTCTTCGCGTCAACGACGAGAACGCGGCGATTGCCGTAGCCGTCGGACACGTACGCCTCGCCCTTGAAGACCTGCACGCCGGTGGCCCGGCCCATGTCCTGCGGGTGGTTGCTGGTCGGTCCCTTGAGGCCGGTGTGGCCGACCTGGAGCAGGAACTTCCCTTCCCGCGTGAACTTCAGCATCTGGCCATCGCCGGATCCGGTGGCCGTGATCCAGACGCTGCCATCGCTGTCATCGACGGCCACGCTGTGCATGCCGCTCGGGCTGCCGCCGCCGGTCGGGTCCTTGCTCTGTGCGCCGGGCGTCGGCCAGTCGTATTCCTTCGTCGGGCTCGCACCACCCCAGCCCTGGATGAAGTTGCCGGCGTAGTCGAACTCCATGATGTACGGGCCCTTCACGCAGCACTCGCCGCGGCCGCGTTCCGCCTCGAGCTCGTCGGGGCGCAGCGTCTCGGCGCGGTGCGCGATCCAGACATGCTCCCGCTTGTCGACCGCCACACCGACCACCGTACCGGTGTTCCACTTGTTCGGCAGCGGCATCTTCGGGAACGTTTCGTCCCATTCGAAGTAGGGCACCATCTTCACGCCCGGCCGCGCCGGCGTGTCGGCCGCGCCTGCTCCGGCGCTGAGCGACTGGTAGCCGGCCAACCCGGCCACGGCCGCCACCGCCACGGCGATTCCAGCTCGTTTCAGTGTCATGACTCGATCTCCATGCGCCGCCCCAAGGGAGGACAGCGGCTCATGATACGTGGAGATCGGGGGCCGGCGCCGTGGAGGTGTGGCGCAAGTTGTCGCCACGGCCGGGCCCCGAATCTCAGTGGGCGTCGGGCCGGTAGCCGGGCTTGACCGTGCCGAACCTTCGCGCGACGGCCATCAGATCGGGGTAGAACTGCACGAACGTGTGCTCGACGGCCGTGTTGGCGGCGTGGCAGGTGTAGCAGGCCGCCGTCGTGGGCAGCGGAGCCTTCGCGACCTGCTCGCGGCCGAAATCGAAGAAGCCCCACCCGCCCGGCAGGCGGGAGTCCTTGACGTTCGCCTCGACGGCCACCAGGTCCGCCTGGAAGAAGCCCGCGCGGTTGATCGAGCCCTGCGTGGCTGAGCTGCGGATCTCGAGCACGAACATCGTCCGGTCCGGCCACTTCCCGGA
>JBFXBH010000172.1:0-5803 GCA_050183355.1 Vicinamibacterales bacterium
ACCGTGATGAGGACGAGCGGCACGATCGCGGCGGCCAGGATCACGTGCGTGATCAGGATCGTGAAGTAGACGTAGCGGATCGGGCCCTGTCCCTCGAACGGCTTCGACAGCACGTTCAGGTGATAGATGACGTACGAGATCAGGAAGAGCGCCGACGAGCCGAGCGCGGCGAGCATCGTCCGCCGGTGCGCCTCCCGCCTACCCTGCTTGATCAACGTGATGCCGGTGGCCAGCAGGACGAACGACAGTCCGTTGAGCGTGGCGTTGAGCGCGGGCAGGTCGGCGATTCCCATGGAGTTCCCTTCAGCGGACATCGCGGGCGGACCGGCCGCACCGACCGGGCGCCGGCGCGGTGCCCGTCACCGCAGCCAGAGCCGGTCGAGCAGCAGCCCGCCCAGCAGGAGCGGCAGGTAGGTGATCGACGCGAGGAACACGCGGCGGGCCGCGTGCTGCGTGAGCGACCGACGGAAGTCGTAGCAGAGCGCCAGCAGCGCGATGCCCAGCACGCCGGCCAGCAGCAGGTACGCCGACCCGGCCAGGCCCACCGCGACGGGCGTGGCGCTGACGCCGACCAGCGTGCCCGCATAGAGCAGCGCGTGGCGGCCCGTGCTGCGGCCGTCGGGTTCGATCACGGGCAGGACCAGCATGCCGGCACGGGCGTAGTCCTCGCGGAAGAGCCACGCGAGTGCGAGGAAGTGCGGCATCTGCCAGAAGAAGATGATCGCGAACAGCGTGACCGCGCCCCAGCCGACGCCGCCGGTCGCGGCCGCCCAGCCGATGACCGGTGGCAGCGCGCCGGGGAACGCGCCGACCAGCGTCGAGTGCCAGGTGCGCGTCTTGAGCGGCGTGTAGACGGCGACGTAGCTGACCAGCGTCACCAGGGCCACCGCCGCCGTGGCGAGGTTGACCCCGAGCGCGAGCTCGCCGAGGCCGAGCACGGAGAGCAGCAGGCCGAAGCCGGTCGATTCGCCCACGCCGAGCCTGCCCTGCGGCAGGGGGCGCGACCCGGTGCGGTGCATCAGCGCGTCCGTCCGCCGCTCCCAGACCTGATTGAGTGCCGCCGCGCCGCCGGCCACCAGGGCCGTGCCGGCCAGGGTGTGCGCGAGCAGCGCGAGCGGGACGCCGTCGGGCGCGGCCAGATACAGGCCGGCCAGCGTCGTGAAGAGCGCCAGCAGGTTCAGGCGTGGCTTCATCAGCGTGATGAAGTCGGCCGGCCGGCCGGGCCGGCCCGCCGCGGCGTCCGGCACGGTGTCCGGCACGACGCCGGAGACGACGCCGGAGACGGCGGTGTCCGGCGCGACCTTCACGCGCGGGCCCCGAGGTGGGTGACCGCCGTGGCGCGTACGCGGCTCGAACCGGTGGCGAGCGCCTGGCGGCCGAACAGCCGGTGCGTGCGGAGGGCCAGCACGAGCGCGGTCCCGAGCACGAGCGCGCCGTTGGCGACGTGCGCGGAGTTGACGATGTACTGCTTGGCCGTCCACACGACGTACGCGCCGAGCGTGACCTGCGCGGTCAGCACCACGAACAGCAGCAGGGCCGGATGGCGGAGCGACGGCCGCCGCCAGTGATGGAACAGCACGTGGCCGGCCGTCGCGAGCGCCAGCAGCGACACCGCGACCGCCCCGAGCCGGTGCGCGAAATGGATGGCGATCTTCGCGTTCCAGTGCGGCGGCACGACGTGCCCGAACGCCAGCGGAAAGTCGGGGATCGCCAGCCCCGCTTCGGTGTGCCGCATCGTGGCGCCGAGCAGGATCTGCACGTAGACGGCGGCCGCGGTGACGGTGGCGAGGCGGGCGAGCAGCCGGTCGCCGTCGCGCGCCGCGCCGGTCATCCGCTGATACCCCTCGCGCCATCCGCGGGAGGTGACCGTGGCGATGGTCAGCGTCAGGCAGAAGACGAGCTGCGCGAGGCCGGCGTGCGAGATGGAGATCGGCGCCGGCAGGAAATACAGCACCGTCAGCCCGCCCAGGATGCCCTGCGTGATGACGGCCGCGAGCGCGACGAACCCGAGGCGCCGCACCCAGCGCCGCGGCTCGGCGCGCCAGAGCCACACCGCGAGGATGACCATCAGGAAGCCGACCGTGCTGGCGATCAGCCGGTGGCCGTGCTCGTAGAAGATCCCGCCCACCATCTTGTCCAGCGGGAACGAGAACATGAACCAGCCGTAGGTGTTCGGCCAGTCGGGGACCGAGAGGCCCGACTGCGTGCTGGTCACGAGCCCGCCCGCGAAGATCAGCAGCAGCGTGGCGGCGACGACCAGGCGTGAGAACAGGTGCAGCATGACGTGCGCCCGCCAGGCGTGGGGCGGATGGGCGCTACGACTGCACCTTGAAGCTGAAGTCCGCCGTCTTCGCGTCCTTCGCGGCCAGCTCCACCGTGAGCGTCTGGACGCCGAGCTTCTCGTGGACGGCCTCGAGCGTATACGTGCCGGGCGGCAGCCCCTTCAGCTCGAACCGCCCGTCGGGACCCGTGACGGCGAAGAACGGGTGGTCGAGCACGGCCGCGTGCGCGCTCATCCAGCCGTGGACGTCGCACTTGAAGGGCACCATCACCTCACGCGCCGTGAAGGTGTGGTCGAACTTCATGCCCTGAATCGGCTGCCCGGTGTTGAACTCCTGGTTCACCTTCGGCATCGCGTGCACGTTGTGCAGTGTCGGGTCCGAGTTGACGACCTGCAGCGGCTGCCCGACCTGCACGCCGAACACGTGTGGCTTGTACTGGCAGCCCAGCTGGTTCAGCACGACCGGAGTGGCCGGCGCGGGGAAGTGGCCCGTCAGGCCGTCCTTCACGTAGACGAGCACGTTGGCCATGGCGCCGTCGGGCGCGATGACGACCGTGTCGGACTTCGGGTCGGTGTTCGCGCGGGCGCAGATCGGATCAGCCGCCATCTTGATGCGCTGGACGGGCGGCACGGCGCCGTCGAACTTGACGAGCCCGGAGACGCCGGCTGCCGTGGCCGGGTCGATCACGGTCGCCGGCGGCGGGGGCGGCGCCGCCGCGGGGGCCTCTTCCTTCGCGCCGCCTCCGCAGGCAGCAGCGGTCAGCGCCAGGGCAAGCGCGGGCGCCCAGAGGCCCTTCAACGAACGTGATGACATGTCAGTCTCTCCTGTGGAGGCAGCGGGGCCGGACGGGCCGTACGGGATCAGAAATACCACACAAAACCGGAGCCTGTCCGTTGCGGTGCGGCGGACGTCCGTCCCCGTCGCTACCGGCCGCGCCGGCGGTTCCGGGCTGGCCGCCCGCGGGGGCCTTCCGGCATTGCCGTGGCCGCCATCCCGGCGGGAACGGGCGCCCCGGCGTCGGCGAGCTTCCGGAACACGCGGTCCTGCATCCACTTCCTGTCCCACCAGTCGACCGGATTCACCGGATGGCCGCCGACCAGCATCGTGAAGTGCAGGTGGTCGCCGCCGGCGAGCCCGGTCATGCCGCTCCGGCCCAGGACCTGGCCCTTTGTGACGGTGGCACCGGGCTTCACGTCGATCGACGACAGGTGCGCGTAGAGCGACTGCACGCCGAGGCCGTGGTCGACGATGACGCAGTTGCCGTAGATCCCGAGATACTCCGCGAGCAGGACCGTGCCGCGCTGCGCCGACGAGACCGGCACCGCCGCGGTGACCGCGAGGTCGAAGCCCAGGTGGACCTGCCGGTCGATCTCCGCGCCGGCGTGCACGTACGTCCGGTGGTCGGCGAAGCCCGCCTCGACCTGCGAGTTGCCGAGCTGGGCGAACGGGGAGTCCCAGCGCATTTCCGGCGCGGACTTCGCCGCGAGCGCCGCGATCGTCGCGTCGTTCTGCCGGCGGAGCGTGCTGTTGATGGTGACGAACGTCCGGACGAGCGACGCCGGATCGACCGGCAGGTCCAGTCCGGGCGTGCTCGAGACGATGGCCGGGACCACGCGCGCGAGGAACGGATCCGTGACGTCGATCCGGCTCTGCCGGAACGCCTTCGGAAACACCTGGTCGCCGAGCGGAACGGATACCTCATTCCCGGCGGCGTCCCTCGCGAACACGGCCATCGGCGTCCGGACGTCCTGGTCGTGCAGCAATGCGTAGACCGCCACGCGGAGGGCCGGGTCCGACGTGATGCCCACGCCACGTGCCGGGACGCCGCGGTAGACGACGTCCCCCACGCGGACGCCGGATTCCACGTCGTCCGGCGTGGCGCGGTAGACCACCAGTTCCGAGCCGCCGAGGTTGATGTAGTGCTTCGTCGAGACGACGGCGACGCGCGGGGGCTCCAGCCGCACCTGCACGTCCTTCGTGACGACCGTCTCCGCCTCGCGCAGGCCGTAGAGCACCGGCCGCGACGCGCGCACGACGATCCGCGCCGGGCCCGCCGCGAGCCCCGGCTGACTGGTCTTGCCGAGCGGCCGGATGATGAAGAGGCGATCCGCGGTCTCGCGCCGGGCGTCCTGGCCCGCGCCGCCGGTCAGGACGAACACCGGCAGGGTGGTGCCCTGCTGTTCGACGGCCGCCTCAACCCGCGCCAGGTGCCCGCCCGGCGTGTCGACCATCAACTCCAGCGAGCCCCTCTGCCCCACGAAGCCGCCCGGCTGGCGAATCTCGACCACCGGCCCGGCCGCCCGTCCCGCCCACACCCATGCGCCGCCCAGACCGAGGACCGCCGCAACCGCCAGGAACGCCAGCACCTTTCCGAACGCACGCATACGGACAGAGTAGCGCGGCCGAGATGTAACACGCCTGAAACATCAACGTAACTGGCGTGCAAACGCCGGTTGACAGACTGCCGCCGTGCCGCTGACCACCTCTCTCTTCCGCCGTGTCGTCCCCGTGCTGACCGCCGCGCTGCTGTGCGCCGCCGGGCCGGCGTTCGCCGCCAACGACGCGCTCGTCAAACTGCTCGGGCTCCTGCGCGACCGCGGGTCCATCACGACCGAGGAGTACGCCGACCTTGTGCAGCTCGCCGACCCGGGCGCGCCTGCCGCCGCGTCCGCGTCAGCCGCCCCGCCGGCGCCGGTCACGCCGCCGGCGGCCTCGTCACCGGCCCCGTCCGGACAGTCCGGGCTCGTGCTGCCCGCCGCGCCCGCCGGCACGCTGACGGCCCGTGTGCAGGCGCTCGAGAAGGTCAACCAGAGCGGTGACGTGGCGAAGAAGGCGCTCGCCGGCAAGTGGTACGAAAAGATCGGCCTTCGCGGCTACACGCAGTTCCGCTTCAGCGAAGTGGCGCAGGGTGACGGCGACCTGCTGGAGATCCCGGCCGACCGGTCCGTGAACCCCGCCGAGACGTTCATGATCCGCCGCGGCCGGTTCATCTTCAGCGGCGACGCATCGGACCGCATCTACCTGTACGCGCAGTCCGACTTCCAGGGCTCCACGGGCGCCGCCGACCTCTCGCTGCAGGCGCGCGACCTGTACGCCGACTTCGCGATCGACGCCGCGAAGACGTGGCGCGTCCGCGCGGGCCTGTCGAAGGTGCCGTTCGGGTGGTCGAATCTCCAGTCCAGCCAGAACCGGCTCGCGCTCGAGCGGCCCGATGGGCTGAACAGCGCGGTGGAAGGCGAGCGCGACTTCGGCGCGTACCTGATGTGGGCGTCGACCGAGGCACGCCAGCGTTTCAAGGACCTCGTCGGCAAGGGACTCAAGGGCTCGGGCGACTACGGCGTCGTGGCCGCCGGCTTCTACAGCGGCCAGGGCCTGAACCGGTCCGACGTCAACGGCGAGCCGCATCTGCTCGGCCGCGTGTCCTATCCGTTCCGGACGAAGGGCGGTCAGTACTGGGAGCTCGGCGTGGCGGCGCACAAGGGCAAGTACGTCAGCACGACCCAGGCCATCACGACGGGCGG
>JBFXBH010000173.1:0-1994 GCA_050183355.1 Vicinamibacterales bacterium
GCCGACGCCCCGGCCGACCCGGCCGCGCTGGCCCGGAGGCTCTGCGCCCGCCACACCGGCATCGGCGCGGACGGCCTGATTCTCTACAGCGTGCGGCCCGGTGGCGCGACCATGCGCCTGTGGAACGCGGACGGCAGCCCGTCGGAACTCTCCGGCAACGGGCTGCGCTGCCTGGCTGCCCTGATCGCGCGTGAGCAGGGACTGGACCCGGCCGATCCGGCCAGGGCCACGCTGCGTGTGGAGACGACGGCGGGCGTCAAGACGCTCGACCTGCTGGCGGTCTCGGGTGCCCGCTACACGTTCCGCGCGGCCATGGGCCAGCCGACCGGGCTCCGCCAGTCGACGATCGACGTCGGCGGCGAGGCCGTGCCGGTCGTGCTGCTCGGCGTCGGCAACCCGCAGTGCATCGTGCTCGGCCCATTACCGGACGACGCGCGCTTCCGGGCGATCGGCGGCGCGCTCGCGGTGCATCCGGCGTTCCCCGAGGGCACGAACGTCGAGTTCGTGCAGGTGGAGACGCGCGACCGCGTCCGCATCCTGATCTGGGAGCGGGGCGTCGGGCCGACCACGTCCTCCGGCACCGGGTCGTCGGCGTCGGCCGTGGCGGCCGCCGCGTTCGGGGGAGCGGCGCGGGTGGTGGATGTCGTGGCGCCGGGCGGCACGCAGCGCGTCGACTGGCGCGAGGACGGGATCTTCCTGACCGGCGACGCCGAGATCGTGCTGACCGGCGTCTACCACGGCTGACCGGACCCGGCCAGGGGACGCCTGAGGCGGCCGCGCAGAACGCGCGTACCGGACGGTCCGGGCGCCGCGCGATTCCCGCCGTTACCGGGTGCGGGTGGCCGGGCGCCGGGGTGCCGCGGCGGGCCGCCTGGCTGGCTGGAGCGGCGCGATCGCCGCGGCGATCCGCCCGTTCACGCCCTCCAGAGCCGCTTCAGCGGCCTTGAGCTCTCCTCCGGCCACCATCGTGCCCGTCTTTT
Organism: Vicinamibacterales bacterium; assembly: GCA_050183355.1. Taxonomy (GTDB): domain Bacteria; phylum Acidobacteriota; class Vicinamibacteria; order Vicinamibacterales; family UBA2999; genus CANKJK01. The sequence goes on from JBFXBH010000173.1 coordinate 981, forward strand.
GCAGCTCCCGCTCAATCGTGGTGAGCGCGGTGCCGGCCTTCGCGGCCGCTCGTCTCGTGGATCGCACCTTCGCGGCCGCGGCAACGGCCGCGCGCGCCGAGGTCACCCGCGCCGTGGCGTCCTGCAGGGCCGCATCGAGCCGCGTCCGCAGCGCGCCCTCGGCCTCCGCGGCCATCCGTACCGCGGACTGTGCCCGCTCGTGGCTCGCCAGCGCATGGTTGAGCGCGAGCTTGAAGTCGCGGTCGGCCACCGCCGCCGTGCTCTTCTCGAAGGCGTCCTCGGCGGCCGTCAGTTCGCCGGCGGCGTACACGTCCGCGCGTGCGTCCCGCGCGGCCTGGATCGCCTGGCGGGCCATGTCCATCTCCTTGGCCGGGGGCTCTCCGCATGCCGTCAGGACGAGGCAACCCGCGAGCGCCACCAGGGATCGGCCGAGGCGAAAGTACATAGTCCTGAGTATAGACAGCCGCGTGCGCGCGTGGCGAGGACTTCCGGGGGCATCGTGAGGGATCTGGCGCTCCACGATCGGCCGCGGGAGAAGCTCGCGCGTCACGGCGCACGGGCGCTTGGCGACAACGAACTGCTCGCCATCGTGCTCGCCAGCGGCTGCGGCGGGCGTGACGTGCTGACGCTCGCGGGCGACCTGCTGGCCGCGGCCGGAGGGGTGCAGGGCCTGCCGGGCCTGTCGCCGGCCGACCTGGTCAGACAGCGCGGCATCGGTCCGGCCCGCGCCGCGCAGGTGCTGGCCGCGCTCGAACTCGGGCGGCGCACGCTGATGATCCAGTCGTCGGAGCGCGTGCGGCTCTCGACACCGCAGCAGCTGGCGTCGTGGCTGATCCCGCAGTTCGGCGCGGCACGGGTCGAGCAGTTCGGCATCGTGATGCTGGACACACGCCACCGGCTGATCCGGGCGGCGGTGCTCTCGGTCGGGTCGCTCGACGCCACGGTGGTGCACCCGCGCGAGGTGTACCGCGAGGCCGCCGGGGCGTCGGCGTCCGCCATCGTGCTGTTCCACAA
>JBFXBH010000173.1:2094-5781 GCA_050183355.1 Vicinamibacterales bacterium
CTAAGATCTACGGGCGGTGACGACGCTCTATCTCGACTGCTTCTCGGGGGCTTCCGGCGACATGGTGCTCGGCGCGTTGATCGACGCCGGCGTCCCCCTGGCCGAGGTCCGGCGCGCGCTGGGCAGCCTGGCGCTCGACCCCGACGCCGTGTGGACCGAGCGCGTCGTGCGCACGGGCATCTCGGCCACGCGGTTCCAGGTGCGGGGTGAGCGCGTGCCCGCGTCCGGCCCGGCGCCGGGGCAGGCCGGCGTCCACACGCACGCCCCGGGGCAGAGCCATGCGCACGGGACCGTGGCCGCGGCCGCGGACGTCGCGGTGGACCACGGGCACCGCACGCTGGACGAGATCTACCGGTTGATCGACGGGTCGGCGCTCAGACCCGAGACCCGGGACCGTGCGAAGACGCTGTTCGCGCGGCTCGGCCAGGTCGAGGCGGAGATTCACGGGATCCCGGTCGAGGCGGTCCACCTGCACGAGGTCGGCGCCCTCGATTCGATCGTCGACATCGTCGGCGCGGTGCATGCCGTGGACGCGCTCGGCGTGGATGAGGTGGTGGCCTCGCCGCTCAACGTCGGCAGCGGCACGGTGCGCACCGCGCACGGCCTCTATCCCGTGCCGGCCCCGGCCACGCTGAAGCTGCTCGGGGGCGTGCCCGTCTACGCCGGGCCGCAGGTGGCCGAGATGGTCACGCCGACCGGGGCGCTGCTCGTCACCGGCTTCGCGACCCGCTACGGACCGATGCCAGCGATGACCGTGACGGCGACCGGCTACGGGGCGGGCGCACGCGAGTTCGACGACGCCCCGAACGTGCTCCGGGCCGTGCTCGGCACGCGCGGGGGCGGCGGCCACGCGCACACCGTGTCCGTGGTCGAGTGCGAGATCGACGACCTGAACCCGCAGATCCTCGGCGCGCTGATGGGCCAGCTGCTGGCCGCCGGCGCGCTGGACGTGTTCTACACGGCCGTCCAGATGAAGAAGAACCGCCCGGGGACGCTGGTCACGCTCATCGCCCCGCCGGACCGCCGCGAGGCGCTGACCGCCATGCTGTTCCGCGAGACGACGACCATCGGCGTCCGCCACCGGGAGATGGCGCGCGAATGCCTGACGCGCGAGCACCGGACGGTCGAGACGCCGCTCGGCGCGGTACGATTCAAGGTGGCCTCCCGGGACGGTGTGGTGCTGAACGCCGCGCCGGAGTTTGACGACGTCCAGGCGATCGCGGCCGCGCACGGCCGGCCGCTCAAGGACGTGCAGGCCCTCGCGATGAAGGCATTCCTCGACTCATGAAACCGGCAACGTTCATCACCACGCCCATCTACTACATCAACGCGCGGCCGCACATCGGGCACGCGTATACGACCATGGTCGCCGACGCCCTCGCACGCTCGCGACGGCTGCTCGGCCACGACGTGTTCTTCCTGACCGGCACCGACGAGCACGGGCAGAAGGTCGAGCGCGCCGCGCAGAAGGCCGGCATGGCCACGCCCGCCTTCGCCGACGACGTCGCCGAGGCGTTCCGCGAGATGTGCCGGGACCTCAACATCTCGAACGACGACTTCATCCGGACGACCGAGCCACGCCACTTCGCGGCGGCGCAGGCCATCTGGCAGAAGGTGGCCGCCAGCGGCGACATCTACAAGGGCGACTACGAAGGCTGGTACTGCACGGTCGACGAGATCTTCGTCCCCGAAACGCAGCTCGTGAACGGCACGTGCCCCACCTGCGGCGGCAAGGTGGAGCGGCTGAAGGAGGAGAGCTACTACTTCCGGCTCTCGAAGTATCAGCAGCCGCTGCTCGACTTCTACGAAGCCAACCCGGACTGCCTGCAGCCGCACTTCCGGCTGAACGAGATCCGGACGTTCGTCGAGGGCGGCCTGCAGGATCTCAGCATCAGCCGGACGTCGTTTCAGTGGGGCATCCCCGTGCCCGGGGACCCGCGCCACGTGATGTACGTCTGGTTCGACGCGCTGACGAACTACCTGACGGCCCTCGGCTTCGGCACGGACGACGAGTCGCGCGTGGCCCGCTACTGGCCGGGTGTCACCCATCTGGTCGGCAAGGAGATCATCCGCCAGCACGCGCTCTACTGGCCGGCGTTCCTGATGGCCGCGGGCCTGACGCCGCCGAAGCGCATCATCGCCCACGGCTGGTGGCTGATGGGCGGCGCGAAGATGTCGAAGTCGGTCGGCAACGTGGCGCGCTACCAGGACTACACGAAGATCTTCGGCGTCGACGGCCTGCGGTACTTCGTCATGCGGGAGATGCCGCTCGGGCTGGACGCGAACTTCACGGACGACGGCGTGCTGACGCGCTTCAACGCGGACCTGGCCAACGACCTCGGCAACCTGATCAGCCGGGCCACGACGATGGTGCACCGGTACTGCGGGGGTGTGCTGCCGGCGCCGGCCGGGGCGGGCGAGCTGGACGCGACGCTGACCGCGGACGCCGCGGCGGTGATCGGGGATGTGCTCGCCGAGTTCGACCGGTGCCAGACGAGCGCGGCGCTGACGCGGACGTGGGAGCTCGTGCGCGCCGTGAACCAGTACATCGTCAGGCGCGAGCCGTGGACGCTGGCGAAGGACCCGGCCCGCAGGGCCTTGCTCGAGACGACGCTGTACCACGCCGCGGACACGCTCCGTGTGATCGCGGCCCTGATCGAACCGGTGATGCCGTCGACGGCGGCCCGCGTCCGGACCATGCTGGGCGTCGGGCCCGAGCCGTGGACGGGCCTCGCGCCCGGAACGCTGCCGCCCGGCACCCGCCTCGGCCCGACCGAGGCGCTCTTTCCCAGAATCGAGTTGACGGTGGAGGATCTTCGAGCGATGTCGAACCCTGAATCAGCGGCGCCGGTGCAGCCGGCCGCCGAGCCCGCCCCTGCCGCCGCGGCGACGGCTGCGGCCGCTCCCGCGAGCGCGACGCCCGCCCCGGCCGGCCCGGTCCCGGCCCCGGAGGGTGTCGTCGTGATCGGCATCGACGACTTCATGAAGGTCGAGCTGCGCGTGGCGAAGGTGCTGGCGGCCGAGGCCGTGCCGAAGTCGAAGAAGCTGCTGAAGCTGAGCGTCGATGCCGGCAGCGAGACGCGGACGATCCTGGCCGGCATTGCCGAGGCCTACACGCCGGAGCAGATGGTGGGACGCACGATCGTGATCGTCGCGAACCTGGCGCCGCGCAAGCTGATGGGCATCGAGTCCAACGGCATGGTGCTGGCCGCCAGCGTCGGCGACGGCCTGCCGGTGCTGGTCACCGTGGACAACGTGCCCGGCGCGCGGGTGCGCTAGTGCTCCGACCGAGGGATAGTGAGCCGATGGCGTCGCCGAGACGCGGGGAGCGCAAGGCGCCGCGACGACGGCTGACCGGGCGTCAGTCGAGGAGCGGCAACGCCGCGATCACCGATGGATCGGCGGCGCGGCGGATCGCTATCCCTCGGTCGGAGCACTAGCCGCCCCTGCCCCTCATGCCGTGTACGCATCGCATCGCCATCGTGGGCGCGGGCCCCGCCGGGCTGGCCGCCGCCCGGGCCATCCGGCAACGCCTGCCGCGCGCGGCCGTGACCGTGCACGAAGCGCGGCCCCGGACGGAGGCCGCCGTCGGAACCGGGATCGTGCTGTCGCGGTCCGCGCTCGACGCCTGGCGCCGGCGCGATGCCGGGCTCGTCTCGGCGATCGAGGCCCGGGCCCTGCCCTGGT
>JBFXBH010000174.1:0-5768 GCA_050183355.1 Vicinamibacterales bacterium
GGCGACAAGGCCACGCACGACCGCATGCGTCCGCTGCGCGGGCGCCAGGGCACGTTCGACCGCATCGTCGAGAACGTGCGGCGCGTCGCGGACCAGGTGCCCATCACCATCGGCGGCAACTTCGATGAGGACTCCGTCAAGAGCTATCCGGCCCTGCTCGACTTCCTGAAGCAGCAGGAGTTCGCCGACAAGCTCGCGAAGATCAACTTCAAGCCGATCATCAAGACCGCGCCGGCGAAACCCGCGATGCCGAAGGGCTTCATCCCGCTGACGGCCGTCACCGACGGCGGCAAGCCCCTGGGCGGCGCGTGCATGACCACGGCCGGCGCCGGTACCGGCGGCGGCGCGTGCGACTCGTGCAACCTGCTCGACGACCAGATGGACTTCCTGCGCGACGAAACGCGCAAGCGCGGGTTCCCGACCGTCGACGGCGTGCACATGGGGCCGTGCGAGATCCACCGCAAGAACGCCCACACGATCAGCCCCGACGGTGACCTGCACGCGTGCCCCGGCTTCGCCGCGGACGCCACGCAGGCGATGGGCCACATCGACGGCCGCAGCTCCTCGCTGCTGCAGGCCTCGGCCAGACGTTTCGACGCGCTCGCCGCCTACAAGAACTGCGGCGACTGCGCGTTCATTCCTGTGTGCGCGGGCGGCTGCAGCGTCGCGTCACACGCGGAGCTTGGTGACATGAACACGCCGACATGTCACAAGTCGAGCTTTGAATCGGCGGTTGTCGGGCTGGCCCGCTCGGTCGCGGCCGGCACGGCGTCACTCAACTAACCACTCGTCTACCCCCGAGAGGACACCATCATGAAGATCACGGTCATCAAGAAGGCCGCCCCGGCCGCCAAGCCCCAGAACACGTGCCCCTGGTTCATCGACGACGACGGCGCCCCGTCACGGTAGGCCCCACCGTTCTGAGCCAGGCCAGGGGGGTCGAAAGACCCTCCTGAACTCCCCTCGACCGGCCGATAATCCCGGCAGGCCGTGTCGACTTCCAGGTCACCCTCACTCTGTTCCGCGCGTCGTCTGCACCGGTTGTGCGCCGGCGGGGTCCTGGCGCTCTGCCTCGGCCTCGGGTCTTGCGGCCACACGCCCACGCCAGCGACCGCAGCGCCCCGGGGTCCCGTCCGTATCGGCGTCGCCGAGACGGGCTCCGAGGCCCCGGACATCGGCATCCAGGACGTCTGGAGAACCTTCGCGTACGAAGGCCTTATCCAGCTCAATTCAGACGGACGGCCACAGCCGCGACTGGCTGACTCCTGGACCTCCTCGTCCGACGGCCTTGAATGGCGCATTCATATCAGACCGGGCGTCTCGTGGCATGACGGAACGCCGCTGACGGCGGAGAGCGCTGCGGAGGCCCTGCGGCTGGCCATAGAGCCACAGCGCGGCTCCGCGCTCCGTCCGGGCTTGCACGACATCCGTTCGGTTACGTCCGAGGGCGCGAACACCATCGTTGTCAGATTGTCCGCACCGGCCGGATTCGTGCTCGACGACATGGACATCCGCCTTCAACAGCCGGTGGCGGGAAAGCCAGACCTTGGCACAGGTCCGTTCATTCCGGTGAAGATCTCGCCTCAGGAGATCGAGATGCGAGCCCACCGCCGGTACCACGAAGGCACACCGGAGATAGAGTCGCTCGTCGTAACGCCCTATCCCAGCGTTCGTCAGGCATGGGCCGAGCTACTTCGGGGCAATCTCGACGCTCTCTGGAACGTTCCGGGCGATGCCGTCGAGTTCCTGAGTGACAAGACCATCGACACGAGGTCCTTCCCCAGGCGATACGTCTGGGTAATGGCGTTCAACTCCAGGCGGCCGCAGTTTCGCAACCCGGTGGTCAGGCACGCGCTGAATGCCGCGGTCAACCGGGGTCGCCTCATCGACTCGGCGATGCACGGCCGAGGCCGTCCTGCGGTGGGACCTGTATGGCCGGATCACTGGGCATACGACCAGGGCATCGGTTCGGTGAGCCACGATCCCGCACTGGCCCGGGCCGCACTGGCCGGCGCCGGCTACCTGCCCACTCCACCGGAAAGACGCCTTCGCTTCAAGTGCCTGGTTCCCGAAGGCTTTGCAACAGTGGAGCGCCTGGCTCTCGGGCTTCAACACGAGTTGCAGGCCGTCGGCGCCGAAATGAGCTTCGAGGCAGTGCGTCTGAACGAAGTCGAAAGGCGAATGGCGAGCGGGGATTTCGATGCTGTGATCCTCGACCTCGTGAGCGGCCCGTCCCTGTCTCGCGTTTACGCGTTCTGGCGCTCCGCCGGAGAACAAGGCGGCATGAACATGTTCGGCTACTCGGACAGGGACGTGGACCAGGCACTCGACAAGTTGCGCTACTCCTTGAATGAGGCCACCGTCCGCGCCGCGACGGGCCAGCTTCAACGCGCGCTGGAGCGCAACCCCCCAGGACTGTTCATCGCCTGGAGCGAACGGTCGCGCGCGCTCAGCCGGCGGATTGAAGTGCCGAGTGTGCCGGACCGCGATCCGTTCCAGCCCTACTGGAGCTGGCGCATCAGGTCATACCCGGCGTCCGAGGTCCAGCGATGACGCCACTCGCGCGCCGTTTCGCGCTCCTGTTTTCCGTCGCGGCGATCCTTCCGCTGCTGGCGTACGGCGCGGAGTCCCTGCTCACGCTGCGCACGGGTACGCGCGACACCGTGATTGCGGGCAACTCGAACGTTGCGCGCAGGGCAGCAGAACACATCGAGCTGTACTTCGACAACAACGTTCGCATCCTCAGCGCCGTGGCGGCGGAGCTGACAAGCGCTGACCTGAGTCGTGAACAGCAGGATCGCGCACTGAAGAACTTCGTGCTCCAGTTTCCGGAGTACTCGGAACTGACTTTGCTGGATGACTCGGGCGCGCCAACCGCCAGCAGCAGAATCAGCACACCCACCGTGACGCTTCCCGGCCCGGGTGGCAGCAGGATCAAGGGCGTCGAGGTCTCACCCATCTCGATAGACGGCGACCTGCTGCCCACGATGGTGCTCGCGACCCGTCTTGATGGCGAGCAGAACCCCGGCTGGCTCGTCGGGCGCGTGAGCCTGGAGGAGATGTGGCGGATCGTCGACAGGATTCGCATCGGCGAACACGGAGTCGCGGCCGTGGTCACCTCGCAGGGCCAGCTGATTGCGCACGGCGACCGCGCGGCGAAGGCGCGGATTGCGAAGGGCGATAACCTCGCAGAGCACCCGCTCTTCGCGCGGCTGTCCGCGGCAGGGGCGCCGGACGACGTCGCCGTCGACGAGTACGACGGGGATCAGGGGCGCACGCTTGGTGTGGCGACGCGCGTGAAGGGGCTCGACTGGCTCGTGATGGTCGAGCAGCCCGAGTCCGAGGCCTTCGCGGTCGCCGAGCGGCTGCAGATGCAGCTCGGTGTCGCCATCGCCATCTCGCTGCTCGTGATGGTGATCGTCGGCTACTTCCACGGGCACCGCTTCATTCAGCCCATCCTCGCGCTGACACGGGGGTCGAGCCGCGTCGCCGAGGGCCACCTGGACACCCGCGTGGCGGTCACCTCGCAGGACGAGCTCGGCCAGCTGGGTGACGCGTTCAACAACATGACCGCGCGGCTGCAGGGGCTGCAGGACGAGGTCCGCGCCAAGGAGCGGCAGGCCACGTTCGGCCGCGTGGCGATCGGCCTCGTGCACGACCTCTCGCATCCCATCCAGAACATCGGCAACAGCGCCAAGCTGATGACCCGGCTCTACGACGACACGGAGTATCGCGGCGTGTTCGAGAAGACCGTCGACCGCGAGCTCGCGGAGGTACGCCGGCTGCTCGACGACCTGCGCAACATCGCCAAGCCGGTGCCCGTGGAGCGCTTCCCGCTGGACCTGAACGCCGTGCTCGCGGATCTGACCGAAGCCATGCAGTCCACGGTGGCCAAGGCGGGCCTCGAGCTGCGCAGCGACCTCGTGTTCGGACCCCTCTACGTCGAGGGCGACGTGTTCGCGCTGAACCGCGTGTGCCGCAACCTGATCATCAACGCGTGCCAGGCCACGATGCCCGGCGGCCAGGTGCTGCTGCGGACGATGCGCGCGCAGGGCCACGCCATCGTTGAAGTGGCGGACAACGGGTGCGGCATCCCGGCCGAGCGGCTCGCGACCATCTTCGAGGACTTCGTCACGACGAAGCGGCGCGGCCTGGGCCTGGGCCTGGCGATCGCCAGAAAGATCGTCGAGCAGCTGGACGGCACGATCAGCGTGATCAGCGAGCCGGGCCGCGGCACCACGTTCACGCTGCGGTTTCCGCTGACGGAGGCCCGGCCGTCGCGCGTGACGGCGGTCTGAACGGCCGATCAGGACGCGGCCTCCGCAAGCGGGGCGCGTCTGGGCGTCCCGGCCGGCGGTGGCTCGTCTGTCCTGGGGGAGGAGCGGGAACTACTTCTTCGGAAGAATCGTGTCCTTCAACTGCTTTGCGATGCGGGCCTTCACGACCGTCTTCGCCGCGATGTCGATCTCCTGACCCGTCGCGGGGTTCCGGCCCTTGCGCGCGTTCCGCTTCTGCACGACGAGCTTCACGAGCCCCGGAATCACAAACTCGTTCGACCGCTTCAGCTCCTTCTCGGCCAGCTCGTTCAGCGCGTCGAAGAAATCACGCGCCTGCGTCCGCTTCATCTCGAAGCGATCCGCGAAGTGCGAGAACAGCTCGGACTTGCCCATGCGTCGGGCTTCTGCCATCTCATCCCCCAGTACGTCTGCGCGTCTGATGCATCCAGCCCGGCGACCCGCGCGCGGCCGACCGGTCAGTCCCGGAGAAGCGCCGTATCCTAGCGTGGGCACCCCGCGCGGTCAACGCACGGCGCTGGAACAGGCCGGGCGTCCCGCCAAGTTGCTAGAATTGCCGCGGCATGTCAAGCACACCCGCGCTCGAAACGTTCCCCAACCCGCGCCCGGGTCGCGAGTTCGAGATCGCGATCGACTGTCCCGAGTTCACGTCCGTGTGTCCGAAGACAGGGCTCCCCGACTTCGGGACCATCCGGATCACCTACGTCCCCGGCGACCGCTGCATCGAGCTCAAGTCCCTGAAGTATTACCTGATCGACTTCCGCAACCGCGGGATCTTCTACGAAGCCGTCACGAACCAGATCCTGGACGACCTGGTGGCGCTCTGTCAGCCGAAGCGAATGCGCGTCACCGGGGACTTCTCCGCGCGCGGCGGCATCACCACGAAGGTCACGGCCACGTACCCGGCCGTCTGAGCCGGTGGCCCATCGCGTCCCGATCGAGGCGACGCTCGACCTCCACGCATTCCGCCCGGAGGACGTCACCAGCGTCGTGACGGAGTATCTGACGGCTGCCGCCGAGGCCGGCCTGCCGGACGTCCGCGTGGTGCACGGCCGCGGCATCGGCGTGCAGCGCGCGCAGGTGCAGCGGCAGCTCGCCAGCCATCCGGACGTCGCGGAGTTCTGGGACGACCCCCGCGCGCACCTTGGCGCGACGATCGTCCGCCTGCGCCCGCGGCCAGGCACCCGGCCCGGATAGACCGCTGCGTTATAGTCGCGGCACGATGCGAAAGCGCTGTGCGCTGCTGCTGCTGCTCGCGCTGCCGACGTGCGCGCTGACGGCGCAGGCGCCGGACGTCGCACCGCCGGCCGTCGCGGCGCCGGAGCGCGAGCCCTTCGAGGCGTGGCGGGAACGGCTGATCGCGGAGGCGCGGGAGCGCGGCATCACCGAGTCCGTGATCGCGGCCACGCTGTCCACCCTCGAACCGCTCGAGCACGTGATCGCCAGCGACCGCACGCAGGCGGAGCTGACGCC
>JBFXBH010000175.1:0-5748 GCA_050183355.1 Vicinamibacterales bacterium
CAGGTCGCGCGCTTCGGCGTGAAGGGCACGACCAGCGCGAGCCCGCTGATGTATCAGGTCAACGGCAGACAGTTCGTCGCCGTCGTCGCCAACGACACCGTCCTGGCCTACGGCCTGCCGTAGCCCGAGTCAGCTGTCGCCGGACCGGCCGCGCGCGGTGCCGGTCGGGCCCGGACCCGCCGGGAAAACAGGCTACGGCGCGCGCGGGGTGACGCGGACGCCGTCGGTGACGCGGTCGCCCGGGTGCAGGATGACCTGCGCGCCTTCGCTGAGGCCGTCGAGCACCTGCACGGTGCGGCCGCCATGCTGGCCGACGTTCACGGTCGTCTGGCGGGCCAGCCCGTCCGCGACGACGTACGCCGCCCACTGCTCGCCGGTGCGGAAGAGCGCCGTCGCCGGCACGACCAGCGTGTCCGCCGTTTCCCAGACGACCAGGCGCACGTCGACGCGGAACGCGTCGCCAAGCGTGCCGGGCGCCGCGCCCGGCTCGAAGTCGAGGATGACGTTGACGCGCTGCTCCTCGACGCCGAGTGCCGAGACCTTCGTGAACCCGGCAGGCTCCACGAGCCGCACCCGCGCCGGGATCGGCGGCAGGCCCGGCTGCTCGACCGTGGCCCGGGTGCCCGGGGCGACGCGGGTGGCGTCGGTGGAGAGCAGGTCCACGACGACCTCCAGTCGCGACGCGTCCCCGATCTCGACCAGCGGCTCCCCGGCCGGCACGACGCTCTCGCTCTCGCGGATGCGGCGCAGGACCACGCCCGTGGCCGGGGCGCGGACGTCGAGCGCGGCGGCCTGACGCGCGGCGGCCGGCGCGACCCGGGCTTCGGCGCGGCGCAGATCGGCTTCCGCCGCTTCCACGGAGAAGGTGGCGGCCCGGGCGGCGTCGCCCGCCAGCCGCGCCTCCGCCTCGCGCGCCTCGACTTCCTGCGCCGGCGCGAGACCTTCGCGCGCCAGCTCGCGGCTGCGCTTCAGTTCCCGCTCGGCGTAGGCCAGCGCCTCGGCCGCCCGTGCCGCCTCGGCGCGGGCGCGGCCGACGACGGCGCGCGCCGTCGTGACCGCCGCTTCGGCTTCGGCGCGGGCGCGTGCGTCGAGCAGCGGAGCCAGTTCGGGCTGCAGCCGGGCCACGATGTCGCCGCGGCGCACGCGGTCGCCGGGCTGGAGCGTGAGCCGCAGCACGCGGCCGGCGGCCGGGGCGGACACGACGAAGCGGTCACGGACGCGCGTCCGGCCTTCGTCCTCGATGGTCACCTGGAGCGGGCCGCGGACGACGGTGCCGAGGTCCACCGGCTCCGTCACGGGCCGCAACGCCACGGCGATCAGGCCGGCCACGGCGACGGTCACGCCTGCGACAGCGATGTGCACCCGGGTCAGACGCATCCGCACCTACTCCTTGGCCTTGAGCACGCCCACCAGGTTCAACCGATCGAGCCGCCGGCGCACCGCGAGGGCCGACACTATCGCGGCGGCGATCACGGTGAGCCACGACCAGGCGACCGTGGCGGCTGACGCCGTGAACGACAGCCGGTACACCTCGTTGTCGAACGCGAGCATGATCGCCGCGCCGAGGCCGTAGCCGAGCGCCACGCCGGCCGGCAGCGCCAGCGCCGTCATGACGGCCAGCTCGCCGAGCAGGATGTAGGAAATCTCGCCCCGCGTAAAGCCGAGCACGCGCAGGCTGGCCAGTTCGTGCGCGCGCTCCGAGAGCGAGACGCGCGCGGCGTTGTAGACGACGCCGAACGCGATGATCGCGGCGAACAGCACGTTGATCCCGATCGACAGGTTCATGTTCTCGGCCATCGTGTCGCGGAAGTTCTGCACGGCCGCCTGGCGGAGGCCGATGCCGGCCACCGCCGGCACGAGCGTGACGGTCCGGAACAGCTCCGCCTGCCGGGCCGGGTCCAGTGTCACGGCCACGCCGGTGACGCGCGGGCCCGTGCGCGCGAGCCGGTCGAGCGCCTCGCGCCGCATGTACGCGTTCAGGCCGAGCGCGTCGTCGACCAGCGCGGAGACGACTTCGTGCGAGGTGGTCCGACGCCCCTCCAGCAGTTCGACTGCGACCGTCTCGCCCGGGGCGACGCCCAGCACCTCGGCCAGCTTGCGCGAGAGCAGCAGCCCGTCGAGCGGCGGCGCGACCACCCGTCCGTGCCGGTCCACCACGCGCGACAGGTGCGGCTCGGTCGAGGCGCCCGTCAGCGCGACGGTGCGGGAGCGGGCCCCCGCGCGCAGACGGACGGGCACGGAGCGGAGCGGCTCCACGTCGAGCACGCCGGGCAGGTGGCGGGCGTCGAAGACGGCGCGGTCCTCCGTGGCGGCGGTCAGCGTGATCGTGGCGTCCTGCCGCATCGACTGGATGAGCGGGCCGTCGATCAGCGTCTCCATGATGTTCACGAACGCGAGCCCGATGAAGATGACGCCGACGGCGAGCGCGATGCCCAGCGTGGAGAGCGCCGTCCGCCCGGGCTGGCTGGCGAGGTTGCGCACGAGCATCCGGCCCACGGCGCCAAGACGGAGGACGCGCCAGAGCCGGTCGAGCAGCCCCAGCCGGTACACACGGGGCGCCTCGGGCCGCATGGCCTCGGCCGGCGGCACGCGGACGGCGCGGCGCACTGCGGACTGCGCGCCGAGGGCCGCCACGAGGAGGCTCCCGGCCAGCGACGCGAGGCCCACCGTCGACGAGAGCTGGTAGTCGAGCGACGGGAACCGGAAGTACTCGTTGTAGAGGCTGATGAACCCGGCGCCGGCCCACGCCCCGGCGAGCACGCCCGCCCCGGCCCCGACCGTGGCCACCACCAGCGCCCACGCGATGTAGTGCCGGGCGAGTTCGCCGTTGGTATAGCCGAGCGCCTTCAGCGCCGCCACCTGCGACCGCTGCTGCGTCAGCATCCGGCTCAGCGAGATGTGGAGGATGAAGGCGGCCACGCCGAGAAAGACCACCGGCACGACGACGCCGAACGTCTGGAGCTGGGCCAGCTCGCTCTCGAGCATCCACGCCGACGGCTGCAGCGACTGCGGCACGGCGCCGCGCCCGCCGTACGGCACGAGCGCGCGGTCCACCGCGGCCATCACGTCGGCGGGCGACGCGTCGGCGGTCAGCGCGAGCGCGACATCGTTGAACCCGCCGGTCATGTCGAGCGCCGCCGCGAGCGCGGCCTGGTTCATCCAGAGCACGCCGAAGCGGCGGAAGTCGGGGAACAGGTCGCCGGGGCGGATCGCGTAGACGTACTCCGGCGAGAGCGCCACGCCGACGATGGTCAGCGTGCGGCGCCGGCCGTTGATGAGCGCCGTGATGCGCGTGCCGACGTCGAATCCGTGGGCCTCGACGAACCGCTCGCTGACGAGCACCTCGTCCGGCCGGGCCGGGTCCACCCACCGGCCGCGCCGCACGTACACCTGGTTGAGCGACGTGCCCGCCGTCGGCGGCACGGACGCGAGCCGACCGGAGACCGGCTCCGGCATGCCGTCCAGCTCGAGCGTGACCTGTGTGACGACGCGCGGCTCCACGGCCGCCACGCCGGGGATGCGCGCGAGCTCCGCGGCCACGCGGGCGGGTGCCCGGGTCAGCGACGCGAAGACGTCGGCAAACTGGGCGCGCTCGTAGAACGCGCTCCGCGTCCGCTGCAGCGACTCGAAGTTCGAGAAGTACGCGATGAACATCGTCACGCCGGCCGCGATCACCAGCGCCACCGCCAGCGCCTGGCCCCGCATCGCCCACACGTCGCGGAACAGCTTCCGCGAGAGCGCGGACAGATGCGGCCTCACCATGCGAGGTCCCGGACCGCGCGGCGTTCCGCCTGCCGCTCGACGCTCACGACCAGGCCGTCGGCCAGGCGCACCACCCGGTCCGCCATGCCGGCCACGGCCGCGTTGTGCGTGATGACCACGGTGGCGGTGCCCAGCTCCCGGTTCACGCGGGCCAGCGCGTCGAGCACCACCATGCCCGTCGTGATGTCGAGCGCGCCGGTGGGTTCGTCACACAGCAGCACCGACGGACGTTTGGCGATGGCGCGGGCGATCGCCACGCGCTGCTGCTCGCCGCCGGAGAGCTGCGCGGGGAAGTGGTCGAGGCGCTGGGTCAGCCCGACCATGTCGAGCGCCGCTTCCGCCGTCATCGGCGTGTCCACGATGTCGGTGACGAGCGCCACGTTCTCGCGCGCCGTCAGGCTCGGAATCAGGTTGTAGAACTGGAACACGAAGCCGACGTGCTGCCGCCGGTACTGGGTCAGCGCGGCCTCGCCGGCGGTCGTGAGGTCGTGGTCCTCGTAGCGCACCGTGCCGGCCGTGGGGACATCCAGCCCGCCGAGGATGTTGAGCAGCGTCGACTTGCCGGATCCCGACGGCCCGAGCAGCACGACCAGTTCGCCCGGCGCGAGGTCGAAATCCACGCCGCGCAGCGCGTGCACGGTGACCTCCCCCATGACATAGACCTTGGTCAGCCCACGGGCCACGAAGACCGGCGCGTCGCTCACGCCCCTATTGTGCCGTTCCGCCGCGCCGCACGCTCCGGGCTGCATGAGCTGCCTGCCGTCCTGTGTGGCGCGTTCCGCGCCGAGCCGCTATGCTTGGGCCGCTCCGGTGATTCGCCACCATCGCCTCGCCGCGTCGCTCGCCACCACGCTCGCCGTCACGCTGACGCTCGGGCTCTGGCTGCCCGGGTCCCGGCCGACCGGCCGTGAACGCCCGGCCCGACGGGCGGCGCGCACCGGCTGGAGCGCCCGATCCGTCGGCTCCGCGGTGTGGGTCGTCCCGGACCAGGAGATCGGCGCCACGACGCCCGGTGACGGCGGCGACGCCGCCCGGCAGCGGCCCGACGCCCCGCCGGGGGCCATTGTCACGCCCCCGGGCATTGGCCCGTCGCCGGCCGTCTCCGCCCTCGCCGTTCCCAGGCCACCCTCGCGTCCCGGGCGCATGCCCCCGGGCCCCCGGCGCGGTCGCGCGCCCCCGCACTCCACTCGTAGCTGACGCTTGCTCCGTCCCCTGCCGCGCCGTCCGGCTGGACGTACGCCGGTCGTTCCGGCGGACGGAGCCCGTTTCCGCGCCCGGTCCGCCGGGCGCTTGCGAGAGGACTGCACGTCATGAAGGCACACACGTCTGTTTCCCAGGCCACCATCACGCCCGCCCGCGCGCTCGAGATCCTGAAGGAAGGCAACCTGCGGTTCGTCCGCAACCTGCGCGTGAACCGGAACCTGCTCCAGCAGGCCAACGAGACCCGCGACGGCCAGTGGCCGTTCGCCACGGTCGTGAGCTGCATCGACAGCCGCACGTCGGCGGAGCTGATCTTCGACCAGGGGCTCGGCGACATCTTCTCGATCCGGATCGCCGGCAACGTCATCAACACGGACATCATCGGCAGCCTCGAGTTCGCGTGCCAGCTGGCCGGGTCCCGCCTGATCGCGGTGCTGGGCCACACGAGCTGCGGCGCCATCAAGGGCGCCTGCGACCACGTCGAGATGGGCAACCTGACGGAGCTCCTCGCCAAGATCCAGCCCGCGGTCTACGAGGAGGCGGAGACCGCCGACCCGGCGAAGCGGAACTCGAAGAACGCCGAGTTCGTGAACCGCGTGACCGAGCTGAACGTACGGCGATCCGTGCGGACGATCGTCAACCGCAGCCACGTGCTGTCCGAGTGCATCGCGGCGGGCCGTGTGGCGATCATCGGTGGCGTGCACGACCTGGCCACGGGCATGGTGACGTTCTTCGACGACACGCTGGTCGACAGCTCCGTGACCCTGAAGCAGGTGGCGCACGTGC
>JBFXBH010000176.1:0-3070 GCA_050183355.1 Vicinamibacterales bacterium
TCCACGGTCGTCACCGTGGCGAGCGTGATCGGCGTCGTGCTGATCGGCACGGTGGGCTACGCCGTCATCCGCGACCAGCGCGCGGGCGCCCAGGCCGAGATGCTGTCGGCCGCGATGACGATTCTCGAAGCCCCCGTCCAGCCGCCGAACCCGGCCGTGCCGCCGATGGACGGCAAGCCCGGCAAGATGGCCGAGCAGCAGCCCGGGACGTATCCGACGGAGGAGGCCAAGCTCCTCGCCGCGGTGCCGAAGCTCATCGCCGTGGCGGACGCCTATCCGACGGCCGAGGCCGGTCTGCTCGCGCGCTATCGGCTGGCGCAGGCGTACGTGGCGCTCGACAAGCGGGCCGAGGCGCTCGCGGCCTTCGAGCGGGTGATCGCGGACGGCGGCACGTCGCTGCACGCACGGATGGCGCGGCTCGGCAAGGCGAGCACGCAGGCGCTGCTCGGTCAGCACAAGGAGGCCATCGCAAGTTATACAGAGCTGATCGACGCGAAGGACTCGCAGCTGCCTGGCGACGCGCTGCTGATGGAACTGGCGTCCGTCTACACGGCCGCGGGCAACGAGAGCGACGCGAAGAAGGCGTACAGCCGGGTCGTGCACGAGTTCCCGGGGTCGCCGTTCGCCGACCAGGCCGGCAAGCTGCTGCAGTAGGCAGTCGTGGCCGCGCGGGCCGGTGGCGCGGCCCCGGTGCGCCGGACGCGGGCCAGCCGCTCGAAGTCGATCACCGTGCCGAGGGTCAGGCCCTCCACCCACGGCTGCAGCACCGCGGCATTCGTCCGGTACCAGAGGCTGATGTACGGCTGGTCCCGCGCGACGATCCGCTGGACCTCCTGATAGAGCCGGCGCCGCTCCGCCTCGCCGGAGGCGCGCGTCGCGGCGTCCAGCAGCCGGTCCACGTCCGGATTCACGTAGCGTCCCCGGTTGAAGCCGCCCGGCGGTATCTGATCCGAGTGGAACACGCGTCGCAGGATGTCGGGGTCGGCCACCGCGCCGCCGACCCACTGCAGCGTGACCAGCTGGAAGTTGCCCTTGACGACGTCCCCGAACAGCGTCGCGAACTCCTGCTGCCGCACGTCGAGCTCCACGCCGACGGCCCGGAAGTTCTCCTGCAGCACGGTGGCCTGGAGGCGCACGAACTCGTTGGTCGAGATCTTCAGCGTGAGCGTCAGGCGGGGCGCGGGGCCGGGCCCGTCCGGGTCGCGATACCCGGCGGCGTCGAGCGCCGCCCGCGCGGCGTCCGGGTCGTAGTCGAAGCGCGGCACGTCCGTCGCCACGGCCCACGAGATGGGCGGCAGGATGCCGGTGGCCACGCCCGCCAGCGACCGCCGGAGATGCGTGACGATGGCCTGCCGGTCGACGGCGAGCGCGAGGGCCCGGCGCAGCCGCGCGTCCGACAGCGGCGCCTCTCGCGTGTTGACGCCGATGTACGCGTAGTCCGTGCCTGGCGCCGTGACGACGCGCAGGCCGTCGCGCCCGTCGAGGGCGTGCACGAGGTCCGGCGGCACGTCGTTGATCACGAGGTCCACGCCGCCGTGGCGCAGTTCGAGGCCCCGCATCGTGTCGTCCGGCAGGATGCGCAGCACGATGCCGGGATTCACCGCCGCGCCCCGGAAGTACCCGTCGAACCGTTCGAGGACGACGCGGTCATCCGCGGTCGCGCTGACGAATCGATAGGGTCCCGTGCCGATCGGATGCGTCCGCAGTTCCGGTCCGGCGCCGTCCGGCACGATGGACACGACGAGCTGAATGGGAAACGATTCGACCGGCTCCTTCAGGCGGAAGCGGACCGTCCGGCGGTCCGGTGCGTCGACCGACGCCACCGAGCGGTAGGCGCCGCGCAGGGGAGACGCCGTCGCGGGGTCCGATATCGTCTGGATGGTGTAGAGCACGTCGGCCGACGTCAGCAGGCGGCCGTCGTGAAAGCGGACGCCGTCACGCAGCGTGACGACCCACGTCAGCGGGTCCGGCCGGTCGAGGCGTTCGGCCAGACCCGGCACGGCCCGCAGGCTGTCGTCGAGCTCCATCAGCCGGGAGTAAACGAGCTGCGCGACGCGTTCGGAGCCCTCATCGGAGGATAGACGCGGGTCGAACCCGTTCGGGCCGGCCGCGACGCCGACGATCAGGTAGCCCGCCGTCGTGTCGTCCGCACCCCTGCGGCATCCGCCCGCCAGCGCGCCCAGCACCAGCAGCAGGGCGAGGCCGGGCAGCGCGGTACGGGGGAGGGAAGTCCGGCGCATCACTCGCTCAGCCGTGCCTTGAGGTCCGTCAGGATGTCGAGCGCCGCACGGGGCGTCGTGCCGTCCAGGTCCAGGTGGCGGAGCAGGTCGGCAATGGCCGCCAGCTGCGGTGGTGTCACGGGCTCCGCGGCGAAGAGTCCGAGCTGGGGCGTCGTGGCCGCCGTCTTCGAGCCGGCGGACAGGCTGGCCCGGCCGCCCCGCAGCATCTCGTCCTGCTCGAGGCCCCCGAGAATCTCGCGGGCGCGGGCGACGACCTCCGGCGGCAGGCCCGCCAGGCGGGCCACCTGGATGCCGTAGCTGCGATCCGACCGCCCGGCGACGATCTTCCGCAGGAACACGATGTCGTCCTTGAACTCGCGTGCCGACACGTGCGCGTTGACGACGCCGGGCAGGCTCTCCGCCAGGTCCGTCAGCTCGTGGTAGTGGGTGGCGAAGAGCGTCTTCGGCCGGGCCGTCGGTGCGCCGGCCAGATGTTCGGCCACGGCCCACGCGATGCTGAGGCCGTCGAAGGTCGCCGTGCCGCGCCCGATCTCGTCGAGGACGACGAGGCTCCTCGACGTGGCGCTGCGCAGGATGTGCGCCGTCTCCTGCATCTCGACCATGAAGGTCGAATGGCCCTTCGCGATGTTGTCCGAGGCGCCGACGCGCGCGAAGAGGCGGTCGACGACCGGCAGCTTGGCCACGCGCGCCGGCACGAACGAACCCGCCTGGGCGAGCACCGGCAGCAGCGCCGTCTGCCGCAGATACGTCGACTTGCCACCCATGTTCGGGCCGGTCAGCAGCAGCAGCTGGCGTGTCGTGCCGTTGAGGTCGACGTCGTTCGGCACGAA
>JBFXBH010000176.1:3170-5727 GCA_050183355.1 Vicinamibacterales bacterium
CGGCAGCGGCCGCGGTCCTGCGCGCGGAAGGCGAGTTCCTCCACGGCGTCGAGGCGGTCGCGGATCGCGTCGAGCACGACCAGCGGACGCAGCAGCCAGGTCCGCAGCAGCCGGCCGCCCATCGCCGTGATCGTCCGGTCGAGGACCGCGAGCAGCGAGCCGGCGGTCCCGCCGTCCGCGCCCTGGGTGACTTCGAGATGGCGCAGGGTCGTGGGGTCGATCACCATCGCGTCGGCGTGCGACTTCAGCCGGATGGCCCTGATGTGGGCGAGGTCCGCCTTCTGGGTGCGATGCAGGTGCGCGACGAGGCCGCCGGCCGCGCGTACCGCGAGCGGATGCGCCGGCAGGCCGAACGCGTCGAGGCTGTGGACGCGGAGCTGATCCAGCAGCGCGCGCTCGGCGCGCGCCGCGTCGAACAGCCAGGCGTCGACCTCCGTCACCGCCACGCCGCGCGCGACGGCCGCCGGCACCAGCGCGCCGGGCGCGACGCCGGTGGCTACGACCAGCTCGCGCGGGGCCAGCACGGCCGCCTCGTCGTCGAGCGCCTGCAGCCCGGCCGGCCCCCGATACTCGGCCACGCTGAACTCGCCGGTGGAGACGTCCAGCAGCGCCGCCCCGACCGCAGCCCCCTCCTGGACGAGCGCCAGCATGAACGCGGGCTCCCGCGCGTCCAGATACGCAGCGTCGGTCAGCGTGCCCGGGGAAACGACCCGCACGACCTCCCGCTTGACGAGCCCCTTCGCGGTCTTCGGGTCCTCGACCTGCTCGCAGATGGCCACCCGGTGCCCCTGCCGGACGAGCCGCGCCAGGTAGCCGTCCGCGGCGTGGAACGGGACGCCGCACATCGGAATGCCGTCGCCGTCCGCGGTCTTCGAGCGGGAGGTGAGCGTCAGCTCGAGGGCGCGCGCCGCGACGAGCGCGTCCTCGTAGAACATTTCGTAGAAATCCCCCATGCGGAAGAAGACGATCGCATCGGGAAACTGCCGCTTCGCCTCGAGATACTGGCGCATGGCGGGCGTGACGGTCTGAGACATGCCGGAGGGCAGGCCCATTATCATGCAGGTCGGATGCTCCTTCTCGCGCTCGACACGACCACCCGGCGGGGCAGCGTGGCGCTGATCGATCGATCCGGCGCCGCCCATGTCGCCGGCGTGGCCCCCGGAGAGCCGGTCGCCACCCAGGTGCCGGCACTGCTGGAGCGCGTCGTGACCGGCGCGGGTGCGAGACTCGCCGAGGTGGACGCGCTGGCGGTGGCGGTGGGTCCGGGTTCGTTCACCGGTCTCCGGATCGGCATCGCGACGATGCAGGGGCTCTCGTTTGCCCTCGGGCGGCCGCTCCTCGGCGTCTCCGGCCTCGACGCGCTGGCCTGGACGGCGCGCGCCGCCGGCGCCGGGTCCGTCGTGACGTGGGTCGACGCGTGGCGGGGCGAGGTGTACGCGGCGTGCTACCCGGACGGCGCGGCGACCGGCGCCCCGACGGTCGACCGTCCCGAACATCTGCTCGCGGCGCTGGCGGGCACGGACGGGGCCTGGACGTTCGTGGGCGATGGGGCGGAGGCGTACCGGTCGTCCATCGCGGCGGCGTCGCCGCGCTTCCACCTGGCGCCCGAGCCGTCCCCGCTGCTGGCCGAGGCCGTCGCGCGGCTGGCGCTCGCCCGCGTCGCGGCGGGGGAGCCGGGCGATCCGGCGGCCGTTCGCGCGCTCTACGTCCGTCGGCCGGATGCGGAGCTGGCCCGCAGCGCACAGCGGGGACTGGAAGGGCTGCGCGCATGATCACGTCGCAGGCGGTCGTCGAGCGCCTCGCCGGTGCGGACGACCTGACCGGCATCCTCGAGGTGGAGGCCGAGAGCTTCACCAACCCGTGGACGCGCGAGATGTACGAGTGGGAGCTGACCAACCGCGACATCTGCACGATCCTCGTCGTCCGGACGCCGGACTGCCGCGTCGCCGGCTTCTGCGCGTTCTGGCTGGTCTTCGACGAGATCCACATCAACAACGTCGCCATCCGCCCGGCGTACCGGAACCGCGGGTTCGGCACGCTGCTGATGCGCCACGTGCTCGCCGAGGCACGGCGCCTCGGCGCCCGGCGCGCCACGCTCGAGGTCCGCGTGTCGAACGTCGGGGCCCGGCGCCTCTACGAACGCCTGGGCTTCGCCGTCGCCGGGACGCGGCGGCGCTACTACACGAGCCCGGACGAGGACGCGCTGATCCTCTGGCACGAGCACGTCTGAGCGCAGGCGGCGCGGGGACGGTGCCCTTGAAACGTGGCCCCGCAGTCTGCTACGTTTCCGGCATCACCGGCTGGCGGGCGGCGCCGGCCGGACCGACAAGGAGGAGGCCTATGATCGATGCCGAATCCCAGGCCACGGATGCGTACCAGCCGACGGCTGACCGCATCCGCCACCTGGCCACCGAGCACCACGCACTGGATGAGCGTCTGCACGAGCTCGCCACCCACCTCTACCTCAGCGACGACGAAGCCCTCGAGGAAGTCCGCATCAAGAAACGCAAGCTGGCGCTCAAGGACGAGATGAGCCGCCTCCGACATACCGGCTAGT
>JBFXBH010000177.1:0-5724 GCA_050183355.1 Vicinamibacterales bacterium
AGCCGCGCGTTGGTGCTGAAGCTCCGCGAGGCGGAGTTGTACTGGACGAGCGCGCTGAAGAACATCCACGGCGAGAAGGTCTGCGTGACGCGCGAGCCGATCACCGTGGTTGTGAAGTCTCCCGCCGGCAACTCCACGCGGTTCCACGAGATCGTGGGCTCCACGTTGAACCGACGGCTCAGCTCGAGTCGGCCGGATCCGAGGCTGTACGTCGTCCGGCGTCCGTCGTAGAACGACCCGATCTGCACAGACCCGGTGCCCGAGAACTTCCGCTGCTGGGCGAGGGTGAAGGACATCTGGACGTCGTTGAAGCGGTACGCGCCCACGGGCAACGTGACGTTCCGGGCGATCGGGAAGGGCCGCGGGAGGAACTCGTAGGTGTGGTTGTAGCGCGCGTTCAACGCATCGCCGTTCTGGAACTCGATGCCGAAGATCGCGGCGCCGGCCTCCGACTCCCGCCGTCCTGCCGTGTTGTCGACGATGAAATAGGACCCCGTGTAGGAGTACTTCCGGACGAGCCGCGGATTCTTCGGCCGCGGACTGAAGCGGAACTGCCCGAGGGTCTTGCGCATGTCGAGGCGGCGCACGAAGCCGACCGCGGGGTCGAACCGCGCTCCCACCAGCAGATGCTCCGCCTGCACACCATACCGATCGCCGGTGTAGTCGAGTTGCGCCCGGTAACTGGTGCCGTCGCCCGCCGTACCCGCTCCGTTCGACCGCGCCCAGTAGGCGTTGATGTTCACGTTCTGGAAGAGGCTCAGCGTGCTGTCCGCCGCCACGAGCAGGCTGCCGCCCGCGCGGGTCTCCCCCACCGACCGGTGCGTCGCCATCAGGCCGACGCTGCTCCGTCTGAGGAGGTCGCGCTTCACGCGCGCCACGCTGAAGTTCGTGCGCGGGCTGACCGTGAGGGCATCCTCCCGGGACGCGATGTCGACGAGACCGATGACGTACCGCCCGACCCGGCCCGTGAGACGCCCGCCCCCGAGCAGCGGCACCGCCAGCCCGCTCCTGAGGCCGATCCGCCGGCTGTAGAAGAGCGTCGGCACGTCACCGGACGCGCCTCCACCGGCACCGAAGACGCCCTGGTTCTCGAGGAAGAACTCGCGTTTCTCCGGGAAGAAGAGGCTGAAGCGGGTCAGGTTCACCTGCTGCTCGTCGGCCTCCACCTGCGCGAAGTCGGTGTTGTAGGTGAGGTCGGCGGCGAGGTTGTCCGTCACGCCCCACTTGACGTCCACGCCGGCATCGGCCGACGGGTCGTTGCTCACGGGCGTCCGGGCCAGTCGGTCGGTCGTCAGGGCCCCGGTGACAAAGGGCTTGATGTCGACCCGGGGACCACGCGGCGGCACCTCCAGGCCTTCGAGGGTGGCGTACTGGGAGATCACCTGCAACGCCCGCGTGGCGAACGCCCGCGGCATCGGCGTGATGAAGTCCGTCTCGTTCTTCCAGCGGATCTCGCGACGGAGCTGCACGCCCCAGGTACGGCCGCTGCCCGACGGGTAGCGGAGGGACTTGAACGGAATCCGCGTCTCGGCCGTCCAGCCACCCTCGAAGCGCGCGGTCTCCATCCGCCACACCGGGTTCCAGTCGCCGTTGTAGGTGCGCTCGTCGGTCACCTGCCCGTCCATCCGCCCGCCGATCGGCGTCACGGTGAAGAGCAGGCCGTTCCGATGGTCGTGAAACGGGTCGAAGGCGAAGCCGATGAAGTCCTGCTGGGCCAGGATGAACGAGTCGCGGCGCATCTCGTCGGCCACCATGCGCTCGGGGTGTTCCTCCCAGCAGCGCGCGTTCACGTAGATCGCGTCGTCGTCGAAGAGGATCCACACCTCGGTCTTCTGCGTGGCGGGCGGACCGTTGAGCGGTTCCGCCTGAATGAAATCCGAGATGGGCGGGACCTCGCCGTAGACGGCCTCGTCGAGCCGGCCGTCCAGCCGGATGGGTGCCCGGAGGCGGACGGCGCGCAGCGTGGTCCGACCGGCCGCATCGCGCGCGAGCACGGGCGGATCGGACGGTGCCTGCGCGGCGCCGCCCGGCACCGCGGCGGCAAGCGCGCACACGGCGAGGGTGACCGCCCTCATGCGGATTCGACGCGCGGCGGGCATGCTACGATTGGAAGTTCCAAGGGCCGCCACGGCCCTCGTTTGGTGGGTGTAGCTCAATGGTAGAGCACCGGACTGTGGCTCCGGACGCTGCGGGTTCGATCCCCGTCACCCACCCCACTTCTTCTTCCGCTACTTCTTCGTGAACACCAGCAGATGCTGCCAGGGCAGGTCGTGCTTGACCTCGCTCAGCACGAACCCCTCGTGCTCGACCTCCTGCTTCGCGGTCGCGATGGACATCTTGTGCAGCGTCTGAATGGGCACCTTCGGGTCTTCCGCCCGGTACTCGAGCAGGACCAGGCGTCCGTCCTGTTTGAGCGCGGCGCGAATCCGCTTCAGGACCGCCTGCGGCTGATGCAACTCGTGATAGACGTCCACCATCAGTGCCATGTCGATGGTGCCCGGCGGCAGCTTCGGGTCGTCGTCGTCCCCGAGAACCAGCGTGACATTGGTCAGCGCCGTGCCTCTCAGCTTCACGGCGATGATGTCGAGCATCTCCTGCTGGATGTCGCTGGCGTAGACCCGGCCTGAGGGACCGACGAGTTCGGCCATCTTCAGCGTGAAGTAGCCGGACCCGGCGCCCACGTCCGCCACGACATCGCCCGCCTTCAACCCGAGCAGGCCGATGGCCTTCTTCGGGGCTTCCTCATCCTCGCGCTCGTCGCGGTCCAGCCACGGCGCTCCGGCCGCGCTCATCGTGTTGGCGTAGAACCGGCCGCTGACGGGATGGCGTCCCTCGTCCTGCGCCTGCGCAAGGACCGCGGTGACGACGGCGGCCGCGGCCGCCAGCAGGACACGAGACGTGAGTCGGGTACGGAGCATCATCACTTCCTAGAGCGCGACGCGCACTTCGCCGACGATCTGCCGCCGCAGCACGTCGCCGAAGATGTGCTGCAGCACGAAACGGTTTCCGAGGTTGTTCACCTTCAGGCTCGTCGTGACCCGGTCGTCGAACCACTTCACGCCGACGGTGCCGTTGACCGTCGTGTAGGGATTGGTGGATCCGGAATAGCGCGCATCGAGCACATCCTGCCAGAAGGCGCCGCCCGTATAGCTCACGTTCATGTTGCCGATCCACCGCCGGTACCCGAAGTCGAAGCCGGCGTTGAACCGGTTGGTCGGCGGGAGGTTGATCTCGGAGATCGGGAAGTTCACGGCGATCGGCAGGAACTGATACGAGTAGTTGGTGAACACGTTGACGTAGCGGTTGAGCGCCATGTCCACGCCCAGCTCCACACCCTTGTCCTTCACGGTGCCGAGATTCTTGTACGTGAATCCGGAGGGCAGACCGGCACCACCGGTCTGCGCGGCCAGCAGTTCCAGGACCAGGGGCGGCAGCGGCCAGTTCGGCGGCGGCGCGGCCGCGGTGTACCGCGTGGCCTGGCTGAAGAAGATCGCGTTGTCCGTCGTGTTCCAGTAGACCGCGGCGGTCAGCGTGGCGCGGTTCCGGACGACCCCCGTGTAGCCCAGTTCGACGGCGGTCATCGTTTCCTGCTTCATGCCGGTGTTGCCGGTCGCCGCGATCGGGAAGTTGTACACCTGCCCCGCCAGCAGCGGATTGATGGACCCGAGGTTCAGCTGGTTGATGAGCGCCGTGTTGATGTTGTTGTTGATGAACGACGGCGCCCGGAAGGCCCGGTTGAACGACAGGCGGACGGTCTGGCTGCGCTGCGGCTTGAACAGCAGGGTCGTCCGGGGCGAGAACACGGCGTTCTGGATCGACGTGAACTTGTCGACGCGACCGCCGACCACCCAGCGCAGCCTGTCGTGCAGGAAGATCTCGTCCTGCACGTAGGCGCCACCCTCGTTCCGGTCCTGGCCGTTCGGCGCCAGGGAGATGTCGAAGGTGTTCCGGCGATAGTTGCCGCCGAAGGTCAGCACCTGCCGCTTCCCTACCACGCGCGTGTCACCGGCCTCGATGTCGTACGTCTTGGTATCGAAGTCGAGCACGAGACGATTGCCGCTGGGATTGACCGTCAGCAGGTTCGAGGCGTTGCCGTCGAGCATGTTCGTGAAGAAGGCGATGCGCCGCGCCCCCTTCGTATAGCGCCCCGAGAAGTAGGTGAGACCCGAGCCCTGCTTGATGTCGAACGGACCGACGCCGGAGTGGATGATGCCTTCCGTGCCCGCGTAGCCACCGGAGAGGCTGATGGTGCCGCGGCCGTCCGTCAGGTCATAGTCGAGACGGCCATCAACTTTCGGCTGCTGCGTGCCGGTGTTGTTGAAGGGTGGATACGGCGTCCGGAAGGTGTTGGGGATGGCGCCGGCCGGCCGCGAGAGCGGGTCCTGCGTCAGGTAACCGGCGGACACCTTGAACGCCACGCGGTCGCTGACCGCCTGCGCGTGCGACCCGTTGACCGAGAAGAGCGACCCCGCGCCCGGATTCGTGCTTCCGACCTGCCGGCCGAAGCCGCCGAACGTCACCGTCATCGCGGTGCCGCCGGACGCGGCCAGTTCACGCGGCGTCTTCGTGATGACGTTGACGACACCCGTCATCGCGTTCGCGCCCCAGACGGCAGAGGCCGGGCCGCGGATCACTTCGATCTGCCGGACCTCGTTCATGTTGGCCGGTACCAGGTCCCACATGACCATGCCGAAGAAGTCCATGTAGATGCTGCGGCCGTCGACGAGCGCCAGCTGCGAAGTCGCGAGGCTGGCCGTGGCGCCGCGCGCCGTGATGTTGATGTCGCGTGCGGAGGTCTGCGCCACGTTGACGCCCGGGACCGATCGCAGCAGGTCGCCGACGTTGGACGCCGGAGAGTGCTGGATCTTGCTCGCCGTGATGACGCTGACGGCCGCGGGCGCGTTGACCAGCGCCTCCTCGGACCGGGAAGCGGTGACGACCACCTGCTCCTCATAGCCCGGCGCCTGGTCGTCGGTCGCCGATGCGGGCTCCTGAGCCTGGAGGCCCGGCGCGCACGCCAGCCACACACCGAAACCCAGCAGGATGGACGGGATGCGCATTCACGCTCTCCTTCGCGCGCTCCGCGCGCTGTGGTGAAACCGGCGAGTATTGTGGGTCAAGGGCGGCGCGCCGTAAAGTGCACATGCTGCTGGTGGCGCGTCACGGCGGTCCGGTTCCGTTCGCCAGTGGCCCCGCGGACGTCGACGACCTCGAAACCCGCCGCCACCAGCTGCGCGACGGTCCGCGACGGCGGAGCGCTGTACAGGTGCTGGGGTCCGCCCCCGTCCTCGTAACGCACAAACCACTCACGGAAAAGGGGGTTCCCCCGCTGCTGCAGCAGCAGTGTCACGGCGTTCAGCCAGCCGCGGGGGTAGAAGAAGCCGCCGCTGAACAGGGCTCCGATCAGATTGTGGCTGCTCAGCGAGAAGACGCCGCCCGGGCGGAGCACCCGGAACGCCTCGGCCATGCACCGCGCCCTGGCCTCCACCGGATAGATCACGTCGATCCCGTTGTAGCTGAACAGCACGGCGTCGAACGTGCCCGCGTCGAACGCCAGCGCAGTGGCGTCCATGAGCCGGAAGTCCAGGGCCGGATAGCGGGACCGGGCCTCGCGCAGCAGCACCTCCGAGAGGTCGATCGCGATGACCTGATAGCCGAGATCTGCGAGGCCGACGGTGGTGCGGCCGGCGCCGCATCCCAGATCCAGCACCCGCGCGGGCGGCG
>JBFXBH010000178.1:0-1140 GCA_050183355.1 Vicinamibacterales bacterium
TTCGGGTCACACTGAGCGCTACGCGGCCGCCCCGCGCCCTATGCCCCCAGCAGACGCCCCCTCGGTCATCACGGCGGTCGCCCGCGTCGTCGCGGACGCCCACCCGCTGCCCGATGTCGTCTCGGCCATCGCCCGCCACCTCCGTCCGGCCGTTCCGTTCGACCGGATGCACCTGCTCCGCCTCGACCGGGCCGACACCGTCACGCTGCTCACCGCCCGCGCCACGGGTGAGGTCGAATCCGCCGTCCACAAGCTCGCCGACGCGGCCGCCCTCGCGCAGTCCGGCGACGGGCCAGGCGGGCACCCGCTCGACCCGAACGCCCGCTCCGTAATGATGTGCCCGCTCCGGCACGGCCCGCGCGTGCTCGGCGCCCTCTGGTTCACGGCGGACGCCCCGGGCCGGTTCGACGCGGCCCACACCGCGCTCGTCGAGGAGTTGAGCGACCTCATCGCGATGGCCGTGCTGTACGAGGCGCTCCGGGCAACCGACGCGCTCCGACGCGACCGCCTCGACAGCCTCGAACGGCTGCTGCAGACCGTGGCCGGCGTGCTCGACATCCGGGCCGCGTTCGCGGAGATCTCCGCCGTGCTGCAGGAAGCGCTGCCGCACGACGTGCTGGCGCTGACGGCCTGGGCCGGGGACGCCCGGAGTTTCCGGCTGTACGCGCTGGCGGGCGCCGACGTGGACGACGTGTGGTTTCAGCCGATCATGCTGGACGAGGCGGACCAGTCGCTGCTGAACCGCAGCGCCTACATCGTCCAGGACGTCGACGCGGAGATTCCGGCGGCGTCGATCCGCGGCCGGATGTTCCGGGCGGTCGGCGCGCGGTCCGTCCTGCGCGTCGCCCTTCCGCTCGACAACGACGTCTTCGGCTCGCTGTTCTTCCTGTCGCGGGAGGCCGACCATTTCGGCGACGAAGATCTGGACTTCGCCCGCCGTGCCGCGAGCTACCTCGCGCTCGCGCTGTCACACCAGCGGCTGTCGGAGGCCTCCCGTCGCGACGCGGAAGCGCGGGAGACCGCGACGCGTCTCGAGGCGCAGGTCGCGACGCTCAAGCGCGAACTGGAGTCGCGGGGCGGCCAGCGGCGCGTGGTCGGGTCGTCGCCACGCTGGAAGGACGTGCTGGCCCAGGCCGCGCG
>JBFXBH010000178.1:1240-5723 GCA_050183355.1 Vicinamibacterales bacterium
CGGTCGCAGCTCTACTCGCGGATCGAGAAGTACGGCCTCCAGGAGCACAACTCGTGACGCAGGCGGCCACATGGCTCCGCCGGGCGGTCAAGCTCGTCGTCGCCGTCACGGGCGTCGCACTCGCCGCCGGCATGACCTGGCAGGGCGTCTCGACGGCGCTCGAGCGGCGCGACTTCCCCCCGCCCGGTGCGCGGGTCAGCGTCGGCGATCATCAGCTCCATCTCTTCTGCCAGGGGGACGGCCTTCCGCTGGTGATCCTGGAAGCGCCCGAGGCCGGCGGTTCGTCCGCGTGGGGGCGCGTGCAGCCGGCCATCGCCGCACGGACGCGCGTGTGCAGCTACGACCGGTCGGGCCTGGGCTGGAGCGAGGCGAGCAGCATGACGTTCGACCCGGACCGTGTGGCCGGCGAACTGCACGCGCTGCTCGAGGCCGCCACCGTGCGGCGGCCGGTCGTGCTCGTCGGGCAGTCGCTCGGTGCGTGGTACGCGCGGCTCTATGCGCGCCAGTACCCGCAGGATGTCACCGCGCTGGTGCTTGTGGACGAACCGGATCCATCGGACGCCGCCACGGCGCAGCCACCGCAGTTGCCGCTCTCACCGTGGCTGGCGCGCACGGGCGCGCTGCGGCTGACCGGACATGGCACGGCGGAGACGGCCGGGCTTCCCGGTGCGTCCGGTGGCGCCATGCGGGCGTTTCTCTTCCGCCCCGATCACCTCACACGCGCCGTGCGCGAGGTGGCGCGCTGGCAGGAGACGGCCGCGCTCGTGCGCAGCGCGCCCACCGACCCTGCGCTCCGGGTTCTCGCCGTCGCGACGGGAGACCACGCGCCCGGCACGTTTCCGTCGTCAGCCGCGGCTGAGCAGGCGATCACGCGCGCCGTGTTCGAGGCCCTCGGCAGCGCGACTCCGTAAGACCGCGGCGCGCAGGCCGGCGCCGCTGACGCGCGCCTACCGGCCGGCCAGCGTGACCGTGATCGGCGCCGTCAGGGTTGTGCTGACCGGCGCACCCTTCGCGATGGCCACGTCCTCGCCGCGCGTGGCCAGCACCACGCCGGTGCCTCCAGCCGCGCCGACCGCCGCGCCTTTCGCCGCGCCTTTTCCGCCGCCGAGAATCGCCCCGACCACGGCGCCAGCTCCGGCGCCGATGCCGACCTTCGTGGCGTCCTCGCTCTTGGTCGCCTCGCCCGTGCGCACGACCGCGCTGGTCGCAAGTGTCTGACGGTCGCCCCCCAGCGTCACCGACGTGAAGCGGATGGCCAGTTGGGCACGCCCCTTCACACGTCCAGGCCGCACGGCCTCCGTGACCGCGCCGGTCACGACCGCGCCGGCCGGAATCGCCACGCGGCCATCGACGGACACGTCCTTCGCGACCGTGCCTTCCACGGCATCACCGTCCTTCGCCGTTTCGGTGGACACGGTGGACGTGAGCGCGATCGAGAGCGCGGTGCCGGCCGGCACGGTGACCTGCACGGGCGGCGCCGGCGCGGGCGCAGCGGCCTCGGCGCCGGCCCCTGGAGCGGCGTCCGGAGCACCCTCACCCGCGGCGCCCTCGGGCGCCCCGCCGCATCCCACCGACAGCACGATTCCCACCAGTCCACACCATCCTGCGACTCTCATGCGATGTCCTCCGCCCGGCATTGTCACACGGCGCGCGACGGGCTAACGTGTGCCTATGCGCGCTCCTGTGCTGTCCCGTCTGTTCGCCGCCCTCTGCGTCGCCAGCCTCGCGGGACCAGCCGCCGCACAGCGGCTTCCTGCAACCGTCGAGCCGACGCACTACGCTCTCTGGTTTGCCCCGGATTTCACGACGAACACCTTCACCGGCACCGCGCGGATCGACGTCCGCAGCCGCGCCCGCACCGCCACGATTACACTCAACGCCGCCGAGCTGACGATTCAGTCAGCGACCGTCTCCTCCGCAGGCCGGACACAGACCGCCGAGGTCGTCCTCGACGCGAAGGCCGAGACCGCCACGCTCCGCGTGCCCACGCCGATTGCGGCTGGCGCGGCCACGGTCGACCTCCGCTTCACCGGCATCCTCAACGACCAGCTCCGCGGGTTCTACCTGAGCACGGCGAACGGGAAGAAGTACGCCGTCACGCAGCTCGAGGCCACCGATGCCCGGCGGATGTTTCCCGGGTTCGATGAACCGGCCTTCAAGGCCACGTTCGATCTGTCCGTCACGGCACCCGCGGCGGCCATGGCCATCTCGAACGGCGCCGTGGTCTCCGACGTGCCCGGCCCGCAGACCGGCACGCATACGGTCACGTTCGCGCGGACGCCGCGCATGAGCAGCTACCTGGTGGCGCTGCTGGTCGGCGAGTTTGCCTGCCGCTCCGGCGCCTCGGGTGACGTGCCCGTGCGGGTGTGCTCCACGCCGGACAAGCTGCCGCTGACCACGTTCGCGCTCGACGCCACCATCGCGCAGTTGAAGCTCCTCACGGATTACTTCGGCATCCGGTACCCGTTCGGCAAGCTCGACATCATCGGCATCCCGGACTTCTCCGCCGGCGCCATGGAGAACGCCGGCGCGATCACCTTCCGCGAGTCGCGCCTGCTGGCCGACGAGACCCGTGCCTCGCTCGCCACCCGCAAGGCCATCGCCGCCGTGATCGGCCACGAACTCGCGCACCAGTGGTTCGGCAATCTCGTGACGATGAAGTGGTGGGACGACATCTGGCTCAACGAGGGCTTCGCGACGTGGGTCGAGAAGAAGCCGTCCGCCACGTGGAAGCCCGAGTGGAACGTCGAACTCGACGACGCGGCCGACACCCTCGCCGCGCTCTCGACCGACTCGCAGGCGTCCACGCGTGCCATTCGCATGGCCGTCAACACGCCCGCCCAGATCAACGAAGTCTTCGACGGCATTGCCTACGAGAAGACGGCCGCCGTGCTGCGGATGACCGAGCGCTTCATCGGGCCCGACCTGTTCCGCAAGGGCGTGACCAGCTACCTGAACCGCTTCGCCTTCAGCAACGCCGCCGGCGAGGACTTCTGGGGCGAGATGACGCGCGTCACGGGCCGGCCCGTCGACCGCATCATCTCGAGCTTCGTCACACAGGCCGGCGCGCCCGTGGTCAGCGTCACGACGTCCTGCGCGGCCAATCGGGCCAGCGTGTCGCTGACGCAGTCGCGCTTCACGGGCACTCCGGGTGCGAAGGCCCCGGCCGCGCAGACCTGGACGCTGCCCGTCTGCGCCCGCGCCGCCTCGGGTGGGCCCGTCGTCTGCAAGGTCGTCAGCAAAGCCGCCGACACGTTGTCCGTGCCCGCACCGGGTTGCGGACCCGTGCTCGTGAATCCCGACGCCGCCGGGTACTTCCTGACCGAGTACGCGCCGGACGAACAGCGGACGCTCGCGCGGACCGGCTCCACGCTCTCCGCGATCGAACGGCTGCGGCTGGCCGGCGATGCCTGGTGGATGGCGCGCGCCGGCCGTCAGGACATCGGCGCCTACCTGGACGTCGCTGCGACCTACGCCAGCGAGACGTCACCAGACGTGCTGGACGAAGTGGCCGGCCGGCTCGGTTACATTCTCGGCAACATCGCCGCGCCGTCGGACCGCGCGCGCTTCGCCGCATGGATTCGCAGCACCTTCGGCCCCGCGCTCAAGGAGCTCGGCGCCACGCCGAAGCCCGGCGACACGGACCAGGTACTCAGCCGCCGCGCCACGCTGATCACGCTCGTGGGCGTCACCGGTGGTGACACGGCCACACAGGCCGACGCCAGGCGCCTCGCCGAGCGCTACTTCGCGGATCAGACCGCGGTGCCCGGCACCCTCGTCCCCACCGTGCTCCGCGTCGCGGCCATCTCGGGAGACGCCGCGCTCTACGACCGGTATCTGCAGCGCATGAAGGCCTCGGAGAATGACCCCGATGAGTACCGCCGGCTGCTCTCCGCGCTCACGGCGTTTCCGGGAGTGGCGCTGGCCGAGCGGACCCTGGCCCTTGCCGTATCCGACGACATCCGCTCGCAGGACGTGACGACGCTCGTGGCCGGCGTGCTCGGCCGTTCCGACACCCGCCCCGCGGCGTGGGCCTACTTCACCGGAAACTGGACGCGCTTCGCCTCGAAGCTCGATCCGTATCAAGGGATGCCCGGCACCGTCGGCTCGGTCGGCGCCTTCTGCTCGACGGCTGATGGCGAGATGGTGAAGCAGTTCTTCGCCGCAAACCCGGTGCCCTCCTCCGCCCGCTCGCTCGCGCGCGCCCTGGAGCGCATCGAGACCTGCGCCGCGGTGCAGCAGCGCCAGCAGGCGCCGCTCACCCGCTGGCTCGACGCCAGGGGCGTGAAATGAACAGAACCTTCCTGCTGATCGGCGCGCTGGCCGGCTGCATCGCCGTCGGTTTCGGGGCCTTCGGCGCCCACGGTCTCAAAGGACGGCTCTCACCGGAGATGCTCGCCGCGTTTGAAACCGGCGTGCGGTATCAGATGTACCACGCGCTCGCGTTGCTCGCCGTCGCCCTGGCCACGCCGCAGCTTTCCGC
>JBFXBH010000179.1:0-5709 GCA_050183355.1 Vicinamibacterales bacterium
GGCACGAGCTTCGTCCGCATCTCCTCGGTCGTCGCGTGCAGCGACACGGCGAGGTTCGGCATCAGCTCCTCACCGGCGAGCCGCTCCATCGCGGGCACGATGCCGACCGTCGAGAGCGTGATCCGCTTCGGCGAGAGCGCCATGCCGTCCGGCTCGTGGAGCATCCGGATCGCCCGCATCGTCGCGTCGTAGTTGTGGAGGGGCTCGCCCATGCCCATCAGCACGATGTTGAACGGCTGTCCGAGCAGGCCCGTCGCCTTCGTCAGCACGCGCACCTGGCCCACGATCTCTCCGGCGGTCAGATGCCGTACAAGGCCCATCTTGCCCGTGAGGCAGAAGTCGCACGCCATCGCGCAGCCAACCTGCGTCGAGATGCAGAAGGTCATCGACGGCGTATCCGGGATGAACACGGCTTCGATCTGGCGGCCGTCGGCCAGCGCGAGCGCGAGCTTGCGCGTGCCGTCGGTGGACGTGGCGTCGGCCACGATGCGCGGGGTCTCGATCCGGAACCCGGCGGCCAGCATCGCGCGCAGGTCGCGCGGCAGGTCCGTCATGTCCTCGAACCGGTCGACGCCGCGGCGGTGGATCCAGCGGTAGATCTGACGGCCGTGGAAGCGGGGCGCACCGGCATCTGCCAGGGCGTCCTCGAGTTCCACTGGCGTGAATTCCGCGAGATCGGGGCGGTCGTCCATGAATGGTGTCGCGCGGACCGGGCTGCTGGATGGATAATAGACGTTCCAGCCTCCCCGTGCCCGATCCACAGGTTGTCCGAGACGTCCTTCCGAACGGTCTCCGTGTCCTCACGGAGCCGATGCCGCACGTCCGGTCGGTCTCCATCGGCGTCTGGCTGGCGCGCGGGTCGCGCCACGAGCCGGTCGAGCACGCCGGCATCGCGCATTTCGTCGAGCACATGCTGTTCAAGGGCACCGGGACGCGGTCCGCGGAGGACATCGCCCAGACCATCGACTCGATCGGCGGGCAGATGGACGCGTTCACGGCGAAGGAATACGCCAGCTACTACCTGAAGGTGCTGGACGAGCACCTGCCGCTCGCCCTCGAGGTCCTCGCCGACATCGTGCGCCGGCCGAAGTTCGCCGCCGACGACCTCGAGCGCGAGAAGAAGGTCGTCCTCGAAGAGATCAAGATGGTCGAGGACACGCCGGACGACCTCGTCCACGAGCTCTTCTCCGAGCAGTTCTGGAAGGACCACCCGCTCGGCCGGCCGATTCTCGGCGTGCCCGAGACGGTGTCCGCGTTCGACCAGGAGGCGCTCCGCCGCTACTTCGAGGGCACCTATCACGCCGGCAACCTGATCGTGTCGGCCGCCGGGCACGTGACGCCCGCGCAGGTCCGCGCCCTCGTCGAGCAGTATTTCGGGGACCTCCCCGGCGCGCCGGACACCGCGGTGGAAACGGCGCCGGTCGTCGTGCCGCACGTGCTGATCCGCAGCAAGGATCTCGAGCAGAGCCACGTGTGCCTCGGGACGGACGGCTATCCGCAGGCCCACGCCGACCGGTATGCCAGCTACGTGCTGAACACGGTGCTCGGCGGCTCGATGAGCTCGCGGCTCTTTCAGAACGTCCGCGAGAAGCGCGGGCTCGCCTACTCGGTGTTCAGCGGGCTCAACGCGTACCGCGACTCCGGCTGCTTCACCGTGTATGCCGGCTGCGCCAATGAGGCCGTCGGCGAGCTCGTGGACGTCGTGGTCGGCGAGATCCGCCGCGTCAAGCACGAGCCGCCGTCGGAAGACGAACTGCGCCGCGCCAAGGACCACCTCAAGGGCAGCCTGATGCTGAACCTCGAGAGCACGTCCAGCCGCATGTCGAACATCGCGCGGCAGGAGATCTATTTCGACCATCACTACGGTCTGGACGAGACGCTCCGCGGCGTGGAGCGCGTGACCCGCGACGACATGGCCCGCGTGGCCGGCGTGCTCTTCGCCGAAGAGGCGCTGGCCGCGACCGTGCTCGGTGACGTGGACGACCTGACCCTGCCGCGCGAGCGGCTGGCCCTGACCTGAGGATCCGCAGCAGCCACATGATCGACCGCTATACGAACCCCGAGATGGGTCGCCTCTGGAGCGACCAGAAGAAGTACGAGACCTGGCTGCAGGTCGAGCTGGCGTCGGTGGACGCGCTGGTCGAGGAAGGCATCGTCCCGGCCGCGGATGCCGCGGAGCTCCGAGCGAAGGCGGACTTCCGCGTCGACCGCATCAACGAGATCGAGAAGGTCACGCAGCACGACGTGATCGCGTTCACGACGTCGGTGGCCGAGTTCGCCGGGCCGAGCGCGCGCTGGCTGCACTTCGGCCTGACGTCGTCGGACGTCATCGACACCGCGCAGGCCCTGCAGATGCGGGATGCGTGCGATGTCATCCTGAAGCTCGTCGACGGCCTGATGGCCGCCGTCCGCACCCGTGCCGAGGAGCACCGGCGGACGCCGATGATCGGCCGCACGCACGGCGTGCACGCCGAACCGATGACGGTGGGCGTCAAGCTGGCGCTGTGGTACGCGGAACTGGCGCGTGACCGCGAGCGCATCGTCCGGGGGCGGCAGTCGGTGTCGGTCGGCAAGCTGTCGGGCGCGGTCGGCACGTTCGCGCACCTGCCGCCCTCGGTCGAGGAGAGCGTCTGCCGCCGCCTCGGGCTGGAGCCCGCGCCGGTGGCCTCACAGGTCATCCAGCGCGACCGGCACGCGGAACTGATGTCCGCGCTGGCGATCACGGCGTCGACGCTGGAGAAGATCGCGCTCGAGATCCGCGGGCTGCAGAAGACGGAGATCGGCGAGATCGAGGAGCCGTTCGCGAAAGGCCAGAAGGGCTCGTCGGCCATGCCGCACAAGCGCAACCCGATCGGCTGCGAGCAGATCGTCGGCATGGCCCGCCTGATGCGCTCGAACCTGATGGCCGCGCTCGAGAACAACGCGCTGTGGCACGAGCGGGACATCTCGCACTCGTCCGTCGAGCGCGTGATCCTGCCCGACACGTTCATCGGCCTCGACCACATGCTGCGCCGCATGACGCGCATCGTGGCGGGCATGGTCGTCTACCCGGACCGCATGCTCGAGAACCTGAACCGGTCGCGCGGCGTCGTGTTCTCCGGCACGGTGCTGCTCGAGCTGGCCCGGCGCGGTGTGTCGCGCGAGCAGGCCTACGAGTGGGTGCAGCGCAACGCCATGCGGTCCTTCCACGAGAAGGTCGATTTCAAGGGGCTGCTGCTGGCCGACGCCGACGTGACCAGCGTGCTGCCGCCGGCCGAGATCGCGCGGGCGTTCGACCTCGACGAGCAGCTCCGCCACGTGGACCACATCTTCAACCGCGTTTTTCCCCGAACCTGAGGAGTCCGATGCGCGCCCGAGTGTTCGTCACGTTGAAGCCGTCGGTGTTCGACCCGCAGGGCACGACCGTCGCGGAGGCCCTGCACACGCTGGGCTACGCGTCGGTATCCGACGTGCGCCAGGGCAAGTACTTCGAGCTCGAGATCGCGGCCGCGACGGTCGACGAGGCGCGGGCGATAGCCAGCGAGGTCTCGCAGAAGGTGCTGGCCAACCCGGTGATCGAATCCTTCCGGGTCGAAGTCGCCGACGCGAAGGCCTGACGTGAAGTTCGCGGTCATCGTCTTTCCCGGATCCAACTGCGACCACGACGCCTACCACGCCGTGAAGCACGTGCTCGGCGCGGACGCCGCGTTCGTCTGGCACAAGGAGACGAGCCTGGCGGACGCCGACTGCGTCGTGCTGCCGGGCGGCTTCGCGCACGGTGACTACCTGCGCACCGGCGCGCTGGCGCGCTTCTCGCCCGTCATGGCCGAGGTCGCGCGATTCGCGGCGGCGGGCGGCCCCGTCATCGGGATCTGCAACGGCTTCCAGGTGCTGCTCGAAGCGGGCCTGCTGCCGGGCGCGATGCTGCGGAACGAGAGCCTGAAGTTCCAGTGCGAGCACGTCCACGTCCGGGTCGAGCAGACGGACACGCCGTTCACGCGCAACTGCAGGCCCGGCCAGGTGCTGCGGATTCCCATCGCGCACGGCGAGGGCAATTACTACGCGGAGCCCGAGACGATCGCCCTCCTGGAGCGGAATCGCCAAGTGGTGTTCCGCTACGTCACCGAAGCCGGTGAGGCGAGCGCCGCCGGCAACCCCAATGGATCCGTGGCCAACATCGCCGGCATCTGCAGCCTGTCGCGTAACATCGTCGGCCTGATGCCGCATCCCGAGCGGGCCTGCGAGGCGTCGCTCGGCAGCGCCGATGGCCTGGTGCTCTTCGAGTCGGTGCTGGGCGCCGTGAAGGAAGGAGGCCTGCATGCCGTTTGACGCGCAGGTGCTCGAACGCCACGGCGTGACGCCGGAGGAGTACGACCGCATCGTGGAGCTGATGGGCCGCGAGCCCTCGCTGACCGAGCTCGGCGTCTTCTCGGTGATGTGGTCGGAGCACTGCAGCTACAAGAGCTCACGCGTCCACCTGAAGACGCTGCCGACCACCGGTCCGCGCGTGCTGCAGGGTCCCGGCGAGAACGCCGGCGCGGTCGACATCGGCGACGGCATGGCCGCCGTGTTCAAGATCGAGTCGCACAACCACCCGTCGTTCATCGAGCCCTACCAGGGCGCGGCGACGGGCGTGGGCGGCATCATCCGCGACATCTTCACGATGAACGCGCGCCCGGTCGCGCTCCTCAACTCGCTGCGCTTCGGGTCGCTCGACGAGCCGCTCGTGCGCCGGAACGTCGAAGGCGTCGTGGCCGGCATCGCCGGCTACGGCAACAGCATCGGCATTCCGACCGTCGGTGGCGAGATCGACTTCGACGAGAGCTACGCCGGCAACCCGCTGGTGAACGTCTTCTGCCTGGGCCTCGCGAAGGCGGACGAGATCATCAAGGCGTCGGCCTCGGGCGAGGGGAATCCCGTCTACTACGTCGGCGCGAAGACCGGCCGCGACGGCATCCACGGCGCGACGATGGCCTCGGCCGAGTTCGACGAGTCGTCGGCCGAGAAGCGCCCGGCCGTGCAGGTCGGCGACCCGTTCATGGAGAAGCTCCTGCTCGAGGCCTGCCTCGAGGTCATGAAGACGGACGCGCTCGTCGGCATCCAGGACATGGGCGCGGCCGGCCTGACGTGTTCCACGTGCGAGATGGGCGCGCGCGGCGGCGTCGGCATCGAGATCGACACGGCGCTCGTGCCGCAGCGCGAGACGGGCATGACGCCCTACGAGATCCTGCTCTCCGAGTCGCAGGAGCGCATGCTGCTGTGCGTCAAGAAGGGCCGCGAGGCCGAGGTCGAGGCGATCTTCGAGAAGTGGGACCTCCACGCCGCGCGCATCGGCCAGGTGACGGCGGGCACCCACATGCGCGTGCGGCACCACGGCGAGCTGGTCGTCGACATCCCCAACGCCGCGCTCACCGATGACGCGCCGGTCTACCACCGGCCGATGACGCGGCCGGACTGGCTGGACGAGGCGCGGACGCTTCCGTTCGCGGGACTGACGCCGGCCCCCGCGGCCGACACGCTGATGCAACTGCTTGCCTCGCCGGGCATCGCGAGCAAGCAGTGGGTCTACCGGCAGTACGACCACATGGTGCGCACCAACACCGTCGTGATGCCGGGCATGGGCGCGGGCACGATCCGCGTGAAGGGCGGCGACACGGCGCTCGCGCTGTCCGTCGACTGCAACGCGCGGTACGTCTACCTCGACCCGGCCGCCGGCGCGGCGCTGGCCGT
>JBFXBH010000180.1:0-5676 GCA_050183355.1 Vicinamibacterales bacterium
CGCAGCACCCGGTTCGAGAACTTGTATTCGCCCACCCACAGGCGGGCGCCGTCGTAGGCCATCGCGGCCGGCCAGAACATCTTGTTGCGGCCGATCTCCGGCGTCACGTCGTTCAGGTTCGCCGCGCCGAAGATCACCTCTGGCGCCTGCGACCGCGCGGACTCGAGCGACGACCAGTACAGCACCCGGTTGTTGATCGTGTCGGCCAGGAACAGCTCGCCGTTCCGGATGATCGCGTGCTCCGGCAGGTTCATGTTGAAGCGGGTGCGGACGCTGTTCGCGTCGAGCTGCAGCACCGGCTGCATGCCGGGGCCCACGTCGGCCCAGCGGTAGACGAAGATCGCGCCCGGGTCGGTGCGCGTGATCACGAAGTGGGTCGAATCGCCGTGCAGGCGGCGGGGGCTCGCCAACTGCAGCGTCGTCACGGGTTCGTGGTCGGCGCTCGGAATGCCGTTCCAGAACCAGACCTTGCCCGAGTCGTCCGACAGCGCGAAGTAGCCGCCGCCCATCGCGACGCCCATCAGACGCGTGAAGTTGGCGCTCCCGATGCGGTCCGAGAACGTCACGTCTGGCGCTTCACCGGCCCGCGGCAGCGTGTTCCACAGATACACCGTCTTCTGGCCCGCCAGCGCGAGGCGGTCGCCCGAGACCTCGCTGTCCCACGGCGCCTCGGGCAGGCGGTACACGTAGTCGGGCGCGGCGCCGCTGTCGTCGGGGATGTCCTTCCACACATACATCCGCCGGTCGAAGTCGGAGCTCACCCACAGGCTCCGGCCGTCGGTCGCCGGCACGCCGTTGGTGATGAAGAACCGGCTGTCGAGCGTGTTCGTGCACAGGTCGGGCGCGCCGACGGCGAAGTCCGGGTCGGTATCCGCCGTGGGCACCGTCCGGTGCACGACGATGCGGTTGCCGTTGTACATCGAGACGAAGATCCGGTCGCCCGCGACGGCCACCGCGGCGCCGTCACCGCCGCTCCACGGGAACTGCTGCAGCGAGAGCCGGGGCGCCGTCGCCGCGGCCGTGGGCGCCGGCTCGTACAGGTGGAGATACCGGCCGAACATCACCAGCTCGCCGCGCGACGTGAAGTCGCCCGTCAGCCACGCGTAGTTGCTGTCGATCGGGTCGCGCATCGCGAAGTCGGGCGCGGTGTCACCGGTCGGGTAGCTGGTCCAGACGTGCGTGGCGATGTCGCCCCCGCCCCCGCGGGAGTTGTGGTCGCCGACCGCGAACCACCGCCCGTTGGTCGTGATGGTGCGCGGCGTGCCGAGATGCCCGCCGCCGGTGCTCGTGAACGACGGCGCCGGATTGCCGGACGTCGGCAGCGTGTTCCAGAACAGCACCTTGCTCTTGTTCGTCGAGGTGGCCGCCAGGCGCGACCCATCGGTCCACACGCCCCAGGGCCAGCCGAGGTCGCCGTGCGTCAGCACCACGTCGGCCGGCTGCGCGTTGCGCGTCGGGAACGTGTTCCAGATGAGGAGCCGGTCGTTGTACGAGTCCGCGACGACCACCGCGCCCTGCGGGCTGACGGACACCGCGCCCGGCCAGCTCATCTGGTGCGGGCCGGTGCCCGGGTCGTTGGTCACGAAATCCGCCTGCCCGAGCACGAGGGTCGGCTCGTCGGCCTCGCTGGCCGGCAACGTCGTCCAGATCAGCACGCGGTTGTTGAAGCGGTCCGCGAGGAGCAGGCGCGTGCCGTCGGTCGCGATGCCCGTCGGGTGGTTGAACAGCAGCGGCCCGCCCGCGTTGTTGAACCGCACGGCCGACAGCACCACG
Organism: Vicinamibacterales bacterium; assembly: GCA_050183355.1. Classification (GTDB taxonomy): domain Bacteria; phylum Acidobacteriota; class Vicinamibacteria; order Vicinamibacterales; family UBA2999; genus CANKJK01. The sequence goes on from JBFXBH010000180.1 coordinate 1,774, forward strand.
TCCGCGTCCTGCCCGGTCCGGAAGGTGCCACCCGCCGCAGCCGCCGTGGCGATCGGATAGAGCGCGCCGGTGGGCGTCACCGAGATCGACCCGCCCGGTGTGGTGCTCTGGCACACACTGGCCGACGTCGTGCCGCCCGGCGACCCGGGCGTGCCCGGCGCCTGACCGGGATTGGCCGGTCCTGCCGGCGCCGCGTCCGTCGGGGATGGCGTGCCCTGTGGCGGGGGGCTGCCCGCCGGGGGCGCGCCCGGCTGCTGCGCCGCGAGGGGCAGCACCACCAGCGCCACGCCGGCCGCCAGTGCGAGGGGTCTCAGGGCAGAGCGAAGGGTCATGAGGCCTGCTGATTTTCTCACGGTTGGCCGGCGGCCCACCCGCCGGGAAGCGGAGGCATCCAGGCCCCCTATCGGCCGGACGCGACCGGACCGCCAGCGTCTCAGTGCACGACGGTGGACGCGGCGGCCGAGGCTGGCAGCAGCGTCCGCTGGATCAGCCCGGTCAGCGTGTCCGCCGGCACGTCGAACGGCCCCGCCACGACGGCGCCGAGCGTCATCTCGATCGCGATCACGACGCCCCCCTCGAACGGATTGACGATCCAGCTGAAGCCGCGCAGCGAGACGTGCCGATCCGGGTCCGCATCCGGATGCTTCGCGCGGTCGATCGCGCGCAGCATTGCCGTCAGCACCTGCGTCACGTCGCCTTCGGTCCACGCACGCGGCTCCCGCGCCGTCGCCTCGATCGCCGTCGTCGTCGCGTGGTTGTCACCGCGCAGCCAGATCTCAACCGGGAAGGGCATCGCCTGTCAGCATAGCCCGAAGCCGGGCGGGGTCGGTCACCGGCCGGTCGCACGTGAACCCGCGGCACACATACGCCGTGGCGCGGCCGTCCACCATCCCCATCGGCGCCAGCCACGGGAGCGCCGCGACGAGCGCCTCGTCCGACGGGTCGAACGGCACGGTCACGCTGGCCGGCAGGTAGACGCCGGCCACTGCGTCGAGCAGCGCGCGCGTATCGGCGCGGGCCGCCGGGCCGGCGACCACCACCTGCACCACGCCCGCATGGAACGCGGACAGGACGGCGAGCATCATCGGCACCGCGCGAGGCATCCGCGTCAGCGGTCCGGCCGCTGACGCAATCGCGCGCCCGGCCGCGCGGGCCATGCCGTCGTCGCCCGTCAGGTGCGCGAGGACGAGCAGGTTGCCGGCGCCGACCGACGTGGCCGAGGGCTCCGCGCCGTCGTAGTCCTCCTTCATCCGGACGAGCACGCTCGCATCCGTGCCGGTTGTGCTGAACCAGCCGCCCGCGGCGTCACCGAACCGGTCGTCGAGGACGCGCTGCAGGCGGAGCGCCCACGCGAGCCAGCGGGCCTCGCCGGTGGCCTGGAACAGCTCGAGGACGCCCCAGATCGTGCACGCGTAGTCTTCGGCGAAGCCGTCGATCGCCGCGTCACCGGCGCGATAGCGACGCCGCAGCACCTGCCGCTCCTCGCTCCACAGCGTGCCGAGCACGAACTCGGCGGCGCGGACCGCGCGCGGCGTCCAGCGCGCGGCGCCACCGGGCAGCGTCCGGCCGGCGCGTGCGAACGCGGCGATCATGAGCCCGTTCCACGACGTCAGCACCTTGTCGTCGAGGTGCGGACGCGGCCGCGCCGCGCGCGCCGCGGCCAGCGCGGGCAGCGCCCGGGCGAGCGCCGCCTCCACTTCGTCCTCCCGCATCTGCAGCCGCTCGGCGACCTCGCTGACCGGGCGCGCGAGGTACAGCAGGTTCTGCCCCTCGAACTCGCCGTGCGGATCGGCCGGCGCGTTGCCGCCCGGCAGACACCCGAACCGCAGCCGGAACGGCTCCGCGTCGGCGCCCAGTACGGCTTCGAGTTCGGCGTCGCGCCAGATGTAGAACGCGCCCTCGGCGCCGTGCGCGCCCGGCGTGCCCGCCTGGTCCGCCGGGATGGAGTCCGCATCCTCGGCGGAGTGGAAGCCGCCGCCGGCGTCGCTCAGGTCGCGGTCCACGTAGGCGAGCGTCTCCTCGGCGATATCGGCGAACCAGCGGTCGCCCGTCGCCTGGGCGGCGTCGAGGCAGGCGAGCACGATCTGCGCCTGGTCGTAGAGCATCTTCTCGAAGTGCGGCACGCGCCAGGCGGCGTCGACCGAGTACCGATGGAAACCGCCGGCGAGGTAGTCACGCAGGCCGCCCGTGCCCATCGCCGTCAGCGTGCCAACGGCTGTGTCGCGGGCCATCGTGTCGCCGGTCCGGGCGAACTCGCGCAGCAGGAACAGCAGTTCCGACGGCCGCGGAAACTTCGGCGCGCCGCCGAAGCCGCCATGCCGCTGGTCGTACGCCGCGCCGAACTGCCGCACCGCCGCGGTCAGCGCGTCCTCGTCCGGGACGGCACCCTCGTCGCCCGGCGCGGCGCTCGCCTGCAGGCGGCCGAGAATCGTGTCGGCGGACTCCACGACGCGGGCCCGCTCGTCCCGCCACGCCCGCGCGATCTCCTTCAGGATGTCGACGAAGCCGGGCCTGCCCCACCGCGACGTCGGCGGGAAGTACGTGCCGCCGTAGAAGGGTTTCAGGTCCGGCGTCAGCCAGATGCTCATGGGCCAGCCGCCCGACCCGGTCGACGCCTGGACGAACGCCATGTAGATGCGGTCGATGTCGGGCCGCTCCTCGCGGTCCATCTTCACGGCCACGAACTCGCGGTTCAGCACCGCGGCCACGTCGGCGTTCTCGAAGCTCTCGTGCGCCATCACGTGGCACCAGTGGCACGTCGAGTACCCGATGGACAGGAAGATCGGCACGTCGCGCTCGCGCGCCTGCGCGAACGCTGCCTCGCCCCACGGGAGCCAGTCGACCGGGTTGTCCTGATGTTGACGAAGGTAGGGGCTGGCTTCGCGCGAGAGGGCGTTCACGCGATCAGTATGGCAGGGCTTTCCGAGAAGCGCGGCGGTCTGCCTCGAACGTTGCGTGGGCGGGTCCTGTCGCCGAACAGCCCCATACCATGCTCGCCCTCATCGGGCTGCGCGTGGCATGGGGCACCCCGTTCGGCGCCACCCGCTGCCTGGCAACGCGTGTCGGTCTCGATTCGTTCGGCGACAGGACCCGCTTATGCGGCTATCGCGCGGTACTACTCCGCGGCCGGACCGCCGACCTGGCTCGCGAGATACAACTCGTAGCCCATGTCCTTGATCTGCCGGTGCTGCGCTTCCAGCCAGTCGACGTGACGCTCCTCGTCGGCCAGCAGCACCTTGAACAGCTCCGCCGAGATGTCATCGCCGGCGTCGCGCGCCGCCTTGACGGCCTTGTTGTACATCGCGACCGCGTTGATCTCGAGCTTGAGGTCCGCCTCGAGCTGCGCCTTGACCGTCTGGCCGACGTTCAGCGGCAGGTAGTCCATCTTCGGCATGGCGTCGAGGAAGAAGATCCGCTCGATGATCTTCTCGGCGTGCCGCATCTCGTCGATGGACTGCTTGCGGATGAACCCGCCGAGCTTCGTGTAGCCCCAGCTGATGCACATCTCGGCGTGCAGGAAGTACTGGTTGATGGCCGAGAGCTCTTCCCGCAGAGCCTCGTTCAGATGAGCGATGACGGTCTCGTTCCCACGCATGCGTTATGGCCTCCGGAAGCCATCCTACGCACGATCCATGCGCCGTACCTAATCTGGGAATGAATCTCAGCCTCAACGCAATCCGTTGCGTCGGCTGTGCTACGCTACCCCCAGCCGATGGGCCCTGCGCCCACCTCTCTGATGTCCGCCAAACCCCTCGATCTCACGCTCGAACTGGCCCCGCAGGCCCGCTTCGAGGTCGTGGAACTGCGCTCGCGCTTCAAGGACGAGCATGCGGCCCTCAGCGAGTTCGACCAGTGTCTCTACTGGTCGGCGCACACGACGGCCGGCTTCCTCGACCGCAGCCT
>JBFXBH010000181.1:0-1277 GCA_050183355.1 Vicinamibacterales bacterium
CCGGCTTCCCGAACACGTCGGCCCCCGCCACGACGATCGTGTCCGCCGCGACGACCACCCGGTCCGGCGCGCGCTCGGCCGCCGCCAGCGCCTTGGTCCGGGCCAGCCGCTCGCAGTACGCCACCGGGGCTTCGCCGGGCCGCCGGGTCTCGTCCACGTCCGCCGGCGCGACGTCGAACGGAATCCCCGCCGCGGCGAGCAGTTCCGCGCGACGCGGCGAGGCCGACGCGAGGAGCACCCTCGGGATGTGCATACCGTAGACTACCGCCCGGAACGATGATTCCCGTCTCCAGCCTCGTGCCCGCCTCCGTCGAGTTCGTGCTGCGCCAGGCGCCGCTGACACCCGAGAAGGTGGAGTTCGTCTGGCGTTACGTCGTGGGGCCCGCGCTCGCCCGCGTCACCACCGTCTCGCTGCACGGCCGCGTGCTGCGGGTGACCACGGAGAGCGCCGCCTGGCAGCGGGAAATCGAAAAGGCGACGGCCACCATCCGGGACCGCATGGCGCGGTTGCTCGGAGATGGCGTCGTCGCCGGCTTTGACGTCGTCGTCCGCTGAGCCCGTCAGCGCATCCCGTCCGCCCCGGTAGCGCTCCCGTCGATACAATCGAGTCATGCAAAGCGCCGTCATCGTGTCCGCCGTCCGCACACCGACCGGGAAGTTTCTCGGTGGGCTCAAGTCCTTCAGCGCGACCGAGTTGGGCGCGATTGCGGTGCGGGAGGCCGTCCGGCGCGCGGGGGTCGACCCGGCGTCCGTGGAGGAATGCATTCTGGGCAACGTCGTGTCGGCCGGCCTGGGCCAGGCGCCGGCGCGCCAGGCGGCGCTCCGCGGCGGACTCTCCGAATCGGTCGGCGCCCTGACCATCAACAAGGTCTGCGGCTCCGGTCTCAAGGCCGTCATGCTGGCCGCGCAGGGCATCGCCACGGGCGACATCGAGGTGGCGGTAGCCGGCGGCATGGAGTCGATGAGCAACTGCCCCTATCTGCTCGACCGCGCCCGCGAGGGCCTGCGCATGGGCAACGGTCAGGTGATCGACTCGATGATCAACGACGGTCTCTGGTGCAGCTTCGAACAGAAGCACATGGGCCACGCCGGCGAAGTGGTCGCGGCCGAGTTTCACGTCGGGCGGAGCGATCAGGACGCGTTTGCCGCGGAGAGTCACCGGAAGGCCGCGGACGCCACGGCGGCCGGGCGCTTCGCCGACGAGCTCTTCCCCATCCGCATTCCGCAGAAGAAGGGCGACGACGTGGTGATCGATCGCGACGAGTCGATCCGCGCCG
>JBFXBH010000181.1:1377-5670 GCA_050183355.1 Vicinamibacterales bacterium
GAGAGTCACCGGAAGGCCGCGGACGCCACGGCGGCCGGGCGCTTCGCCGACGAGCTCTTCCCCATCCGCATTCCGCAGAAGAAGGGCGACGACGTGGTGATCGATCGCGACGAGTCGATCCGCGCCGGCACGACGCCCGCGGGCCTCGCCGCCCTGCGTCCGGCGTTCGTCGCCGACGGCACGGTGACCGCGGGCAACGCTCCGCCGGTCAACGACGGCGCGTCGGCGCTGGTCGTGATGTCCGAAGCCCGCGCGACCCGCGACGGCGTGGCGCCGCTCGCGCGCATCGTCGCGCAGGCCACGAGCGGCCTGGCCCCGAAGTACGTGCTGATGACGCCGGTCGAAGCCGTCCGCCGCGTCGCGGCGAAGGCGGGCTGGAACCTGGCGGACGTGGACCTGTTCGAGATCAACGAGGCGTTCGCCGTGCAGGCGGTGGCCGTCATCCGCGAGCTCGGCATCGATGCCGCGCGCGTGAACGTCAACGGCGGCGCCGTCGCCCTCGGCCACGCGATCGGCTCGAGCGGGTCGCGCGTGCTGACGACACTGCTCTACGCGCTCAAGGCCCGAAACCTGAAGCGCGGCATCGCCACACTGTGCCTCGGCGGCGGCAACGGCGTGGCGCTGGCCGTCGAGCGCCTCTAACGGACCGGCCAGGTCACCGTGGCGCCCGACCCGCGGGCCGGGCGCCCGTGCTACGGCAGCGCGTAGGCGATCAGCTCGGCGCGGATGTTTCCGCCGATGGCCATCACGATGTACTGCTTGCCGTTGGCCATGTAGGTCATCGGCGCCGCGCCCGTCAGCCCGGGCAGTTCGGTCTCCCAGACGGTCTTCCCCGTCTTCTTGTCCACGGCGCGGAACATCTTCCCGCCCTGCCGGCCTTCGCCGATGAACAGCAGCGACTTCGTCACGAGGCCTGCCGCGCGTCCGCCCGCGCCCATCGGCGGCAGGTTCAAGTGCTTGATCGCCGGGTGGTCCCTCGGGCCGTCGCCGTTCACCCACGTCCAGAGGATCTCGCCCTTGTTAAGGTCGATGGCCGTGACCTTGCCGTAGGGTGGCTTGAACGGGCTCGGGAGTCCGCGCGGGCCGAAGAGATGATCGAGGTCCTTCCGGACAAGGGGGATGTTCGACTCGGGGTTCTTCGACGGCACGAGCTCGATCACCTGCGCGGAGTTGCCCGTCGAGACGAACAGCACCCCCGTGTCCGGGTCGTAGGACTGCGCGTACCACGCCGTGGCGTCGTTGCCGGGGCTGAAGATCGTGCCCTTCTTGCCGTCCGGCCCGTCGATGATCGACGGCGGTGTGAAGAGCGGCCCCCAGCGGTACTGGTTGATGATGTCGAGCGCCTCCTGGCGCAGCTCCGGCGTCCAGTCGATCAGGTCGTCGATGGTCACGCCGAGGCGGTCGAAGGCCGGCGGCTTCGTCGGAAACGGCTGCGTCGGCGAGTACCACTCCCCTGCCGTGTCGCCCTTCGGCACGGGCCGCTCCTCGATCGGCCACACGGGCTTCCCCGTCACGCGATCGAACACGAACGTGAAGCCGTGCTTCGTCACCTGGGCGACGGCCTTGATCTTCTTCCCGTCCACGGTGATGTCGGCGAGCACGGGCGCGGTGGCCACGTCGTAGTCCCAGATGCCGTGATGCACCATCTGGAAGTGCCACACGCGCTTGCCGGTGCGCACGTCAAGGCAGACGAGACTTTCCGCAAACAGGTTGTTGCCGGGCCGGTAGCCGCCCCAGTAGTCGCTGGTCGGCGTGCCGATCGGCAGGTACACGTATCCGAGTTCGTCGTCGCCCGTGAACGGCGCCCAGACGTTCGTATCGCCGGTGTATTCCGCCGAGCCGTTCAGCCACGTGTCGTAGCCGAACTCACCCTTACGCGGGACCGTGTGGAACGTCCAGAGCAGTTTGCCGGTCCGCGCGTCGTAGCCGCGCACATCGCCCGGCCAGCCTTCCTTCTTCGCCACCATGCTTTCGCTGTAGCCGTCGCCTGACGGGCCACCGAGACCGCCGAGCACGACGACGTCGCGCACGACAAGCGGCATCGAGCCGGAGTAGCTCTCCGCCTTGCGGTCGTAGGTGGCCACCAGATCCACCGCGCCGTCCTGACCGAACCCGCGCACGCGTTCGCCCGTCTTCGCGTTGAGCGCCACGAGGTAGTCGCCGGTGATCGAGAAGATGCGCTCGTCGCGACCACCCTTCCAGTAGGCGATCCCGCGTGTCGAGTTGCCCAGCCGGCGCCGATTGTTCGGTACGGACTCCGGCACGAGGTCGAACCAGGCGAGTTGGCCCGTCACGGCATCCACGGCCGCAACGGCCCCGACGCCGGTGCTCATGTAGACGAGGTTGCCGACCTTGAGCGGCGTGTTCTGACTCATCGCCGCGGGCGGCGCCGTCGATCCGAGGCGCTGCCGCATCTCGTCGGGCGTCATGGACGCCCGCCATGCCACCTGCAGCTTGCCGACATTCGACGCGTTGATCTGATCGAGCGGCGAGTACCGGCTCCCGCCGGCGTTCGCATACCCCAGCCAGTCAGCCGTTTGCGACTGGGCCGCGGGATCGGTCGAGGTCAGCAGCGCCGCGACGAGACCGGTGACCAGGGCCGCGAACACGGCGACGATGGAACGACGGGGCACTGACATGGCGGCTCCTCCGAGCGAACGGCCGGTGCATCCGGCCGGCGATAACTGTAATGTCAGCCGCACGGGCCGGAACCCGCCTGGCCTCGATGAAACAAACGAGGCGCGGCGGCGCCACACGCATCCGCGCCGTCCCCGACAGTTGCAGGACGGGCCGACCGCCCGCTCCCCGGCCCGGCACTTCCTGATCGGCCGGGCTCCTCAAGGAACGGCCCGTCGCCTGTAAGTCGTTGATCCAACAGGACAGACTCCAGCCCGCGCTGCCATCTTTCGCTTGACTTTCGCCCGGCACGTTTCTAGGATCACTTCCGGCCGTGACCTGCGCTGTCATTCGCGTCTGCCACCATCACGGCCAGCGCGCCCAACCCCGCGCCCAAGGAGATTCCGATGCCCGTTGACGACCAGAAGGAACGCAACAAAGCCCTCGACATCGCTGTCGGCCAGATTGAAAAGCAGTTCGGCAAGGGGTCGATCATGCGGCTCGGCCAGACGGGCGCGATCGCCCCGATCGAGGTCATCTCGACGGGCGCCATCAGCATCGACTACGCCCTCGGCGTCGGCGGCGTGCCCCGCGGCCGGGTGGTCGAGGTCTACGGACCGGAATCGTCGGGCAAGACCACGCTCGCGCTGCAGGTCATCGCGCAGGCCCAGAAGAACGGCGGCATGGCGGCCTTCGTGGACGCCGAGCACGCGCTCGACGCGGTGTACGCGCAGAAGCTCGGCGTGGACCTCGACAACCTGCTCGTCTCGCAGCCGGACAACGGCGAGCAGGCGCTCGAGATCGTCGAGGTGCTGGTGCGGTCGGGCGGCGTGGACGTCGTGGTCGTGGACTCGGTGGCGGCGCTCGTGCCCAAGGCCGAGATCGAAGGCGAGATGGGCGAAGCCCAGATGGGCCTCCAGGCCCGCCTGATGTCGCAGGCCCTGCGGAAGCTGACCGGCGTCGTCTCGAAGTCCAAGACGTGCCTGATCTTCATCAACCAGCTCCGCGAGAAGATCGGCGTGATGTTCGGCAACCCGGAAACGACGACCGGCGGTCGCGCGCTGAAGTTCTACTCATCGGTCCGGATCGACATCCGCCGCATCGCCGCCATCAAGGACGGGGACGCGGTCGTCGGCGGCCGCACGCGCGTGAAGGTCGTCAAGAACAAGGTGGCGCCGCCGTTCCGCGAGGCCGAGTTCGACGTGATGTACGGCGAAGGCATCTCGCGCGAGGGCGATCTGCTGGACCTCGCCGTCGACAAGCGCATCGTCGAGAAGACGGGCGCGTGGTTCTCCTACGCCGGCGAGCGGCTCGGCCAGGGCCGCGAGAACGTCAAGCAGTTCCTGAAGGAGCACCCGGAGATGACGCAGGCGATCGAGGACCGCGTGCGGAAGGAACTGGGGATTCTGCGCGGCGAGCTCGAACCCGCGGGAGTGTAGCGCTCGCACGAGCACGGCGCCGCCGCGTCGCCATGTCCGGCTCAGAATCGGTATAGCAGCCGGGTGAACAGCGTGCTCCCGCGGTAGGGCCGGTTGCCGTAGCCCGTATAGATCCCGCCGAGGTAGTCGATTTGGGGCAGCGTCGTCCCCGGCAGGTCCACCCGGGCGAAGTCGGTCACATCGAACCGCTCGTACCAGAAGCTCACGGCGATGCCCACCTTCGCCGTGAGGTACCGCC
>JBFXBH010000182.1:0-5644 GCA_050183355.1 Vicinamibacterales bacterium
CGACTGCCGGCTGCCGAGCAGGATGTAGCCGGTCAGCGCGCTGTCGCGCGAGAGAATCGGCACCAGCAGCTCGGCGCTGCTCGCCCGGACCGCCTCGGGCACGTCCTCCGGGGAACCCGCCGAGACATCCCAGATGCGGCCGCGCTGCTGCAGCTCCACGACCCAGGGCGCGTCCGCGGCCGGCGGCGGCAGCGGAAACCGCCAGCGCTGCTCGTAGGGGCGGAGCGTGCCGGTCTCGTCCGCGAGGAACACGGCCAGTTCCGCGGGCGCCAGCGCCTCGCCGATGTGCGTCCAGAGGAGGCGTGCCAGCGCCTGGCGGCTGTCGGCCGTCCGGAGGCGGTCCGCGAGCTGTTCCAGCACGGCGGCCGCGTCGTAGGCCCGGCGGAAGAAGGCGCGGTCGATCCGCCGCGTGGCCTGCCGCAGCAGCCGCAGTGACCCGAGCGCGAGCGCCACGCCGAAACCGACGCTGACGGCGATCGCGACGTCCGTGGAGACCGCCGCGACGCGCGAGAACAGCGGCGCGAAGACGGCCGTCAGCAGCGAGGCCAGCGCGAGCAGCAGCACGACGAGCCCGCGGCGGACGAGCAGGTACCGGGCGCTGCGCTTGAGCAGCAACGGGACGTCGAGCACGCGGTGCTTCACGACCGCGTAGGCGAAGGACACCGGCAGGACGGAGGACAGCACGAGCGCGGCCGAGAACACCCACGCGGGCGTCTCGAGACCGAGGAGCAGGTCGCTCGCGCTCTGCAGCAGCAGCGGCATCGCGCCGCCGGCCGTGCCCCACAGCAGCACGCGCGCCTTCCGGCGGGCGTCGGCCGTCGGCGCACCCCACGCGTTCAGGAAGAGCGCGGCCACGCCGAGCGGGATGCCGGCGAACAGGTAGCCCAGACGCAGCACGTCGGCGGTGGTCTCGCCAATCAGCGCCACCATCCACGGCGGCGACTGCGGCCCCCCGAGATGCACGCTCGTCACGCCGAACAGCAGGACGCCGCCGCCGTTGAGCCACCGCAGCCACGGGAACCGGAGGTCCAGCGGCGACCGCACGGGAAACCGCGTGAAGAACGCGTAGAAGAACGCCGGAATCGCCGTGAGCCCGATCGCGCGATACCCGAGCACGAACGCGGCGAGCCACGACGGCAGCCCGCTGGTCGCCCGCGGGAACACCGGCACGCTGATGAACGACGCGAAGAGCAGCGCCATCAGCCAGGCGTGGGAGTCCATCGGCCTGAGCAGCAGCACGGCGAGGCCGACGCCGAGAAAGACCACGGGATAGAACGACAGGATCTCGAGCAGCGAGCTCTCGATGAGGCCCTTGAACGAGAACGGCACGACCGTCGCCAGCTTCACCAGCAGCGGCGCATCGTGTCCGTTCCGAAGCACGACGAGCACCGTGTCCTCGTCGATCGCCGTCCGGTCCCACTCCAGGAACCGCGCGCGGGAACTGAGCCGCATGCCGCTGGCCGACCGGATCCGGTCGCCGACGATCAGACCCGCCGCCTCCGCGGGGCTGCCCCCCTCGACCGTCGTCACCGTGGCCAGACGGACCCGGTCGTCATACTCCGCGACAATGCCGAGCGTGGACGACGCCGTCTGGATCTGGGCGTAATACATCCACGCCAGCCCGTACCCGACGGAAATGACGGCCTGAATCGCGACCAGCACGAACAGCAGACGGGAACGCACGCGGCTGATTCTATGTCGTACCCTACGGGAGACCCGGAGCGAGCCCGCTCCTGCCGAGGTTGCCTATGTCGAAGCCTGCACACCGCCGCCCGTCCGCCATCCTCGTTGCCGCCGCCGCGCTCGCGGCGGTCACCGCCCTCGTCTCGGCCCAGACGAAGGTCACCGCCCCGAAGAACAAGTTCCCGGTCACCGAGGACGTGAAGCTGGGCAAGGAGGCTGCGGCTGAGGTGCGGAAGACGATGCCGCTGCTCTCGGACGAGAAGGTGGCCGCCTATGTGAGCGCCGTCGGCGCCCGCCTGGTGGCGGCCGTCCCGACGCAGTACCGGACGCCGGAGTTCACCTACACGTTCGAGGTCGTCAACCAGGCCGAGATCAACGCGTTCGCGCTGCCCGGCGGCCCGATGTTTCTCAACCGCGGCATGATCGAGAAGGCCGGCAGCGAGGGCGGCGTGGTCGGCGTCATGGCGCACGAGATCGTGCACGTCCTGCTCCGCCACGGCACGGCGCAGGTCACCAAGGCGCAGCGGTTCCAGATCGGCGCCATCGCCGGCCAGATCCTCGGCGCCGTGGTCGGCGGCACCGCCGGCAGCATCATCGCGCAGGGGTCGGAGTTCGGCCTCGGCACCTACTTCATGAAGTTCAGCCGGGAGTACGAGAAGCAGGCGGACCTGCTCGGCGCGCAGATCATGGCGCGGGCCGGCTGGGACCCGCGCGAGATGGCCGAAGTCTTCAAGGCCATCGAGAAGGAGGGCGGCTCCGGCGGCCCGCAGTGGCTGAGCAGCCACCCGAACCCGGGGAACCGCTACGAGTACATCCTGAAGGAGGCGAAGGCGCTGACGGTGGCGCCGGGTCGCCCGGCCACCGACTACCAGGCCGTCCGCACGCGACTGAGCGGCATGCCGCCGGCCTACACCGCCGAGCAGGTCGCGAAGATGCAGAAGGAGGGCGGGCCGAAGAATACGTCGACGCCGCCGGCCGGCACGCGGACCGTCAAGGTCGCCGCCCCGGACTCGAGGACGAAGGCCTTCACGGTCGACGGCGTGAAGCTGTCGGTGCCGTCCAACTGGCTCCGGCGCAGCGACCTCGGCTCCCCCACGTTCGCGCCGGAAGGCGCGGTGGTCACGATGGGATCCGGCACCGCCTTCACGCACGGCGTGCAGTTCGGCACGACGAAGGCCTCCTCCCCCGCGCTCGACCGGGAAACCGCCGCCTTCATCAAGGCGTTGACGGGCAGCAACCCGCAGATCCGGTGGTCCGGCCGCTCGAGCGCCACCACCCTGGCGGGCCGGCAGGCGCTCAGTTCCACCCTGTCGAACGTGTCCGAAGTGACCGGCGGGCCGGAGACGCTGACCCTCGTCACGGCCCTGACGGCCGACGGGCAGCTCTTCTATCTGATCGGCGTCTTTCCCGAGGCCGAAATGGCAGTTTACGCCGCGCCGATCGACAAAGTCCGCCAGAGTCTCCAACTGCCGCGCTGACCACTCCCGCCCTCAAGGGACCCCGTCAGGGGGCCGATTGTGAGGGCGAATGCGTATCCTCATCGCCGACGACGAACCCGCCACGCGCGCCGTGGTGCGCCGGATCCTGATGCGCCACTTCCCGTGCGACGTGGCCGAGGTGGACAACGGCCTCGACGCGCTCGACCGGCTGGCCGACGCGCAGCACTCGCTGCTGCTGCTGGACGTGAAGATGCCGCTGATGAACGGCGTCGAGACGCTGCGGGCCATCCGCGGGCACGCGCGCACGGCGCACCTGCCCGTCATCGTCATGACCGGGAGCACCGAGGAACAGGTGGTGCAGGAGGTCATGTCGCTCGGCGTCAGTGACTACGTCATCAAGCCCGTCCGCCCCGCGGTCATCGTCGAACGCGTGGCCAGGATTGCGGGCGGACTGACCGTGGCGCCGCCGGCCGCGCCGCGCCGCACGCGCGCGAGCCGCGTGCCGGTCCGCGTGGCACCACCGGCGCGCGTGCTGCTTGCGGACGGCAATCCGGACTTCGTGCAGCTGTTCCGGGAGGTGGCCGGTCCGGATGTCCGGCTCTCGGACGCACCGACCGGCATCGAGGCACTCCGGCTCCATATGACGGAGGCGTGCGACACGGTGTTCGTCGGCAGCGACATCGGCCTGCTTGGCCACGAGGAGCTGGCGCGGAAGCTCCGGCAGTCCCCGAACGGCCACCGCCTGGCCCTGGTCCGCGTGCTGCCGCCCGGCGTGCCGCCGAAGCGCCGCGACCTGGAACTCTACGATGGCGTGATCCCGCACAGCTTCATGGCGCCCACGCTGCGGGCCGCCCTGACGGACCTGGCCGGCGAAGCGGCGACGGCCCGGTCGCTGACGGCCGTGCTGCCGAACATCCGCCTGATCGCGCTGGCCGCGATCGAGGACGCCGCGTCCCAGTCCCTGGGCTCGGGCGTCGTCGTGAAGGACGCCCCCGGCGGCACGCCGTCGCAGGGCGTCGAGGCCCGCTGCGCGATCGCGCTCGCGCACGCCGAGCTGAGCGGTCTGGAACTCTCGCTGCTCGTGAGCCGGCGGTCCGCGCCGGTGCTGACGAGCCGCTTCACCAAGGTCGACCTCGAGGCGGTGCCGCCCGACGCCTGCACGACGGGGGTGGTCGGCACGGCGGCGCTCGTCGCCGAGCGCATCGCGGCGGGGCTGACCGCGTCGGGCCTCACCGCCACCGCCGCACCGGGCGTGCTCGTGGATCCGCTCGCCACGCCGGCCGGCCGCGGCGCCGGGCACGCGATGGCGCTCCAGGTCCACACCCGCCCGGCGGGCCTGACCTTCCGGATTACGCTCCGCGGCCTCGCCCGGGGCGAACGCGCCGCCGCGTAGACCGGCCGCTGCGACCTCCCCGGCCGACGCTGACGACGGCCCTGGTGCCGGGCGGCGCCGCTGCGGACCATGCCGGGAAACCGCCTTCTGCTCGTGCCCTGCCGCCGCCCGGATCGTCTAGTTGCTGACTCGGCGCGACAGTTGTCACACGGCACCAAACGTCCGAGCTGGCCAGCCGCAACTCGAACGCGTGGACGGAAGACGCCCGGAGGAATCGCGCCAGGCGCTTTCCGGATCTCTGCGTCGGCATGGCCGCAATTGCGGCGCCACCCGGCACCAGGGCCGTCGTCAGCGTGCAGGAGGTCGGGCTCTCCCGGTGGGACCCCGGGCGATCCCGGACGCGGGAACTGGCGTCAGTTTGGCGGAGGGGCGGCGCTGCTGTTGTCGAGGGCGTCGCGGACGGCGCGCAGGAGCACGTGCCGCGTGAAGGGCTTCGGCAGGAACGTGGTGCCCGGGCCGTGGATCCCGTCCGGCGTGACTTCGCGCGCCGGATAGCCTGAGATGTACAGCACCTTGAGGCCGGGCCGCCGCTCGCGGAGGCGCTGCGCCAGTTCGGGCCCGGTGCCACCGGGCATCACGATGTCCGTGACCAGCAGGTCGATCGGCGTCCGGCACGTCTCCGCCAGCGCCGCCGCGTCGGCCGGCCCGCCGGCGACGATGACCGTGTAGCCGTGCCGCTCCAGGATGGTCTGCACGAGGTCCCGGATGGCGGCTTCGTCCTCCGTCAGCAGCACCGTCTCCGTGCCGCGCAACGGCAGCTCCGGCCGCTCCGCCGGCACTGGCGCCGTCTCCTCGTGGCAGCGCGGCACGTAGACGCCGACCGTCGTGCCACGGCCCAGCGCGCTGTCGATGCGCACGTGACCGCCCAGTTCGCGGACGATGTCGTGCACGGTGGCCAGGCCAAGGCCCGTGCCATGCTGCTCGTCCTTCGTCGTGAAGAACGGCTCGAAGGCGCGCGCCATCGTCTCGCGCGACATGCCGGTGCCGCTGTCGATCACCTCGAGCTGCACGTACTCTCCCGGCGCCGGGTGGCCGCCGCCCGGTGTCTCGTCGACGCACGCGTTCCGCAGCCGGAGCGTCAGCGCGCCGCCCGACGGCATGGCGTCCCGGGCGTTCAGCACGAGGTTCA
>JBFXBH010000183.1:0-5592 GCA_050183355.1 Vicinamibacterales bacterium
GTGTACGCGGCGTCCACGAGCGCGCCGGCCGCGCCGGCCTGCCGCGCCGCGTCCGTGAACGCGTGCCCGTCGAAGCGGGGGCCGCGCAGCGCCACGAAGAAGTCGCCGGGACGGATCGTCCGCGTGTCCGTGGAGATCTCACCGAGCACGAGCCCGGCCTCGCCGCTCAGCAGACGGCCACCGGACGCACCGGCCATCCACCCCGCGGTCAGCGCCGGCATCATCCGCGGTTCACCCGGGCGCGCACGCGGCGCGCGGCAAGCGCCTCGCGGGCCACGGCCGCGTCGTCGAACGGGCTGGTCACGCCACCCTGTTCCTGGGTCTTCTCGTGCCCCTTGCCGGCGAGGAGCACCAGGTCACCGGGCCGGGCGACGGTGATGGCGAGGTCGATGGCGGCGCGGCGGTCCAGTTCGGTCCGCACGTCCCCGCCACGGGGCGCGCCCGCGGTACCGAGCAGAATCTCCTCGGCGATGCGCGCGGGATCCTCGCCCCGCGGGTTGTCCGAGGTCACGACCGTCAGATCGCTGAGGCGCGTGGCCACCAGCCCCATCAGCGGGCGCTTGCTGCGGTCGCGGTCGCCGCCGCAGCCGAACACGGTGATCAGGCGCCCGCGGGTCAGCGACCGCGCCGTCTCGAGCAGGTTCCTCAGCGCGTCGTCCGTGTGGGCGTAATCGACGACCACGGACACTTCGTCGTCGTCGCCGGAGACCAGCTCGAACCGGCCAGGCACGCCGGAGAGCGCCGCGATGCCGCGTTCGATGGCGCTGCCGGGCAGACCCAGTTCGGACGCCAGACCGATCGCGCACAGCAGGTTGTAGAGGTTCGCGCGGCCGACGAGCCGCGACCGCACCTGCACCGGGCCGTGAGGCGTCACCGCCTGGAAGGTCAGGCCCGAGAGCGACTGCCGCACGTCGAGCGGCCGGATGTCGGCCTGCGCGTCGACCGCGTAGGTGACCGTGCGGCCGCCGGCCCCGGCGAGCGTGGCACCCCACGGGTCGTCGATGTTGACGACCGCCGGCGCGCCGGGCGCGAGGTGCGTGAACAGGCTCTTCTTCGAGTCGAAGTAGGCCTCCATGCTGCCGTGGAAGTCGAGGTGGTCGCGTGTCAGGTTCGTGAAGCCCGCCGCGGCGAACCGCAGGCCGTGCGTGCGCTTCAGCGCCAGCGCGTGGGACGACACCTCCATCACGCAGGCGCCCGCGCCGGCCGCGACCATGCGGCGCAGCAGCGACTGGAGGTCCGGGGCCTCGGGCGTCGTGCGCGTGGCGGGCTCGTCGCGGCCGGCGATCCGGTAGGCCACGGTGCCCATCAGGCCGCACGGGATCCCGGCCGCCTCGACGATCGACGCCAGCACGTGGCTGGTGGTCGTCTTGCCGTTCGTGCCGGTGATGCCGACGAGCAGCAGTTCCTGGCTCGGGTCCCCGAAGAAGCGCGCGGCCGCGACGGCGAGCGCCACGCGGGCGTCCGCGACGACGTGCCACGGCACGCGTGTGCCTTCCGGCGCGGGCGACTCCGCCACGACACACGCCGCGCCGTTCGCGATCGCCTCGCCGGCGTAGCGCGCGCCGTCGTCTTTCAGGCCCCGCAGCGCGATGAAGGCGTGGCCGGGCTGCACGCGCCGCGAGTCGTACGCGACGCCGGTCACCGGCACGGACAGCGCCGCGGCGCTGCCGGGCCGCTGGATCGTCGCTGCGGGAAGGCCCTGCAGCAGTTCGCCGACGGTCACGGGCGCGGCCCCATCGCGGCGAGGCCGGGCTGACGCTCGAGCCAGAGCGTGGCGGTGGCCCCGGGTTCCAGCGGCTCGCCGGGCTCCGGCATCTGCCTGGCCACCGCGCCGCCGCCGTTGAGCCGCACGGCGAGGCCGAGGCGGGCGAGCGTCTGCACGGCTTCGCGGCCGCTGAGCCCGCGCAGGTCGGGCACCACGGACGCGCCGCTCGGACCCGGATGGCTGATCGAGACAATCGCCGGGATCTCCCGCGGGGACGGGGGCTGCGAATCATCGTCCGTCAGCAGGATCGGCGGCGCGGGGGCCGCCGTCGGCGTGACGCCGCCGTGGCGCAGCGCCGCCTCCGCGATACGGCTGAAGATCGGCGCCGCCACGGTGCCGCCGTAGGGAGGCACGCCGTGCGGCGAGTCCACGACGACGACGATCGTGTAGACCGGCTGCCGCGCCGGCACGAAGCCGACGAACGACACGTTGTACTCGGTGTTGGAATAGCGGCCGTTGACGATCTTCTGCGCCGTGCCGGTCTTGCCGGCGACCGAGTACCCGGCCACCTTCGACTTGCTGCCCGTGCCCCGCTCGACGACGGCCTCCATGATCGACGCCAGTTCGGCGGCCGTCTCGCGGTTGATCACGCGGCGCAGGACCCGGCGGGGTACGGGCAGTCGGCGGCCGTCGCGGATGACGGCCCGCACGACCCGCGGCTCGATGAGCGAGCCGCCGTTGGCCACGACGCTGACGGCCGCCGCCATCTGCAGCGGCGTCACGCCGACCTGATAGCCCATCGAGACCGACGCGAGCGCGCTGTCGGTCAGCCGGTCGGCGGACCACACGATGCCGCGGCTCTCGGCCTTGAAGTCCGGCGACGAGGGACGGCCGAAGCCGAAGCGCTGCACGAAATCGCTGAGGCGGTGCGCGCCGAGCCGCAGGCCGACCTTGATCACGCCGACGTTGCTCGACTTCACGATGACGTCGGCGAACGAGATCAGGCCGTAGTTGTGCCGCTTGTCCTCGTCGATGACGCGGGACCCGAAGCGGATGTGGCCCGGCCCCGTCTCGATCGGCGTCTCCGGCGTCAGCAGCTTCTCCTCGAGCGCCGCGCCGGCGGTCACGATCTTGAACGTGGAACCCGGTTCGTAGATGTCCTGGACGGCGCGGTTCCGCCGTTCCCGGTCGCTGAAGTTCCGGAACGCGTTCGGGTTGAACGTCGGATAGTTCGCCAGCGCGAGGATCTCGCCGGTGTGCGGGTCCATCACGACCGCGGACCCGCCGGCGGCCCCCGCCCACTGGACGCCCGCCTTGAGCTCGCGCTCGGCGACGTACTGCAGGTACTCGTCCACCGTGAGCTCGATGGACGAGCCCGCCGTCGGCGGCCGCTCGACGCGGCTGAACGCCTTGCGGTGGGCGTCGGTCTGCACCAGCACCTTGCCCGGACTGCCCTTCACGAGCTTGTCGTAGGTCGACTCGAGACCGGCCAGCCCGTCGCTCTCCTGCCCCACGTAGCCGATCAGGTGCGACGCGAGTTCGCGCTTCGGATAGAAGCGGCGGCTCTCGCGCATGAAGCCGATGCCCTCGAGCTGCAGGTCCGCGACGCGGGCGGCCTGCGCCGGGGTGATCTGGCGGCGGATGTAGACGAACGGCCGCCTGCGGCGCAGCCGATCCCCGATGTCCTTCCGTTCGGACTTCGTGCAGTCGCCGAGCGCGCCGCAGACCGCCGCGGCCGTCGCGGCCGCGTCGTCCACTTCGGGCGGCACGGCGTAGAGGGAATCCACGTCCGCGCTGGCGGCGAGCACCCGGCCGTTGCGGTCGAGGATGTCCCCCCGTTTGGCCGGCGCCGGCACCGTCCGCAGCTGCTGGCGTTCCGCCCGCGCTACGAGCTCGTCGTGCTGGAAGACCTGCAGGTACACGAGCCGCGCCTCGATCGCGCCCGCCCACAGCAGGAAGCACGCCGCGGTGACGAGCGCGCGCCGCTTCAGCGTCGGACGCCAGCGATGCAGGGTCGGATCGGTCACGGCGGGGTCTACCGGAGGGCGACGACGGAGCGGGACGGCGGCGGCGCCGTCTTCACGCGTTCGACGACGGCGGCGTCGGCCGGTCCGGGCGCCACCATGTGCAGGCGGCCGGTGGCCAGCCGCTCGATGCGGGCCGGCGAGCGGAGTGTCTCGATCTCGAGGCGCAGGTGCCGGTTGATCTCGTCCTGCACGAGCCGCTCGCGCTGCATCGCCTCGATCCGGTAGCCATGGCGGATCAGCTCGAAGTGCTGCCACGCCGAGAAGAGCAGCGCGCCGACGACGACCACGCCGATCAGAATCGCCCGCCACATCTCGCGGTGACGCTTCTGGTCGACCTCGCGGACGATCGGGTTGTTCCTGACGTCCTTCTTGATGACGAATTCGAACGAGCCAGCAGCCATCGGCCTACCCCACTCGCAGAGCGGCGCGGAGCTTGGCGCTCCGCGCACGCGGGTTGTCCGCCACTTCGCCGTCGCCGGCGGTGACCGGCCGCTTCGTCAGCACGCGCACCGTCGCGCCGTCGCCGGCGGCGAGCGCGCGGAACGTGTGCTTCACGATCCGGTCCTCGAGCGAGTGAAACGTGATGACCACGAGCCGGCCACCCGCCGACAGGCGGTCCAGGAAGGCCCGCAGCGCCGCGTCGAGGCCGTCGAGCTCACGGTTGACGAGAATCCGGAGCGCCTGGAACGTGCGCGTGGCCGGGTCGATCCGCTGATAGCCGCGATGCGGCACGGCGCGGCGGACGATCTCGGCCAGCCGGCCGGTCGTCTCGATCGGCGCCTGCTCCCGCTGGCGCACGATGGCCCGGGCCACCCGCCGCGAATGACGCTCCTCGCCGAACTGGTAGATGGCGTCGGCGAGCGGCTCCTCGTCGATGGTGCGGAGGATCTCCGCCGCCGACGGACCGCTGGTCTGGTCCATCCGCATGTCGAGGGGCTCGTCCCGGCGGAAGCTGAAACCGCGGTCCGGCGCGTCGAGCTGCAGCGACGACACACCGAGGTCGAGCAGCGCGCCGTCGATGGCCGCGACACCGAGCGCGTCCAGCCGGGCAGGGGCGTCGCGGTAGTCGCCGTGTATGAGCTGGACACGGCCGGCGACCGGCGCCAGGGCGGCGCCGGCGAGCGCGAGCGCCGACGGATCGCGGTCGAACCCGATCACGCGCGTCGCCCCCGCATCCAGCATCGCCCGGGTGTGCCCGCCAAGGCCGACGGTGCCGTCCACGAACAGTCCGCCGCGCTGCGGCTGGAGCCACTCGAGCACCTCAGCGACCATGACGGGCTGATGTACCGGCCTCTGTTCATCCACGAACCCCGAACCCCTGGCCTGGCGTGCGACGCGGGCAGACCCGCGTCGGTCGCGGCGCCGGCCGGGCGCCGCAACTGAGGAAACCCGCGGCTACCGCGAGCCGCCCGGGGAGCCGGGCGACGACAGCCGCTTCGTGTAGTCCGACAACCGCTCGCCGTCCTCGCGGGTCCAGCGGTTGCCCTTGTTCCGTGCCTCGACGCGCTCGGCGTTCCAGACCTCCAGGTGCGTGATGCGCCCGTAGACGCGCACGTCGCCCGCGATCGCCGCTTCCTGACGGATCAACGTCGGAATCAGCACGCGGCCCTGGCTGTCCAGTTCGCCTTCCTGGCCGAAGTAGTTCACCAGCTCGAGAAACTTGAGCCGTTCCGGCAGCTGCTCGGGGAGGTCGAGCAGCCGCTGTTCCAGGGAGACCCATTCCGTCAGCGGGTAGATCAGGACGCACTCGCCGGTGAGGCTCGTCACGAAGACGTCCGCCCCGTGCCGGTCCTGAATCACGCTCCGGAAAATCGACGGGATCTTGAGGCGCCCCTTGTCGTCAATCCGGGTCGTGGCGCT
>JBFXBH010000184.1:0-5548 GCA_050183355.1 Vicinamibacterales bacterium
GACACGATCAGGTGGTACTCGGCCGCGCGCTTCCAGAGGCGGTTCGCCATCTCGGTCAGGTGCACGGCCTTGATGCCGTAGTAGAGGAACAGCGCACCCAGGGCGCCGACGATGACGGCCTGGATGCTGCGGACGGCGAAGCCGCCGATGCTGTCGCCCATCCCGCCGATCAGCGCGAACACCATGAACCCCACCGCCGCCAGCAGTGGCGTCGTGACGGTGCGGACGCCCCAGGAGGCGACGCGGGACTCCTTCTCCATCAGCGACGCGATGGTCGTGATGCGCTCCAGCGCGCCCTCCAGCCGGTCGAAGTCGTCGCTGCGCAGCACCTCGCGGAGCGAGACCTGGGCGCGGCACGACTGCATGACGCGCTTGTCGCCGCGGAGGTACGACGGCTTGTTGGTCCGCACGGTGTAACCGGGGAACCGCTCCTTGAGCTGCGCCATCAACCGGTCACGCGAGCGTGCCGAGTGCTCATCGGCCGTCGAGACGACATCCAGTTCGATCAGGGAATCGGCCGGCACGAACAGCACCTCGTGGATGTCGTGCGACGCGCGCTCCTCGACGTACGCGGACGCGTGCCGGGGAATGCCCTCGTGCAGCATGGCCTCGTGATCGAGACACGGCAGCACGGGCACCCGCGGGACCGGGTCGAGTTTGAAGCGGTACAGCTTGACCGACCTCACGACGCAGAGTTCGGTCAGGCTGTCGAAGAAGCGCTGGCAGGCGATGGTTTCGTGTTCGGCGTCCATGGCGTCGGTCCGGGGTTGGCGATCAGGAAAAGGGCGCGAGCTTCTTGAACGTGGCGAGGACCCAGCGGTAGCCGTCCGGGTCGACGATCGCGGCCACGCGGTCGCCCCACGCCGCGTCCTCGGCGGGCGTGGTCACCGCGCCTGCGTCGGCGGCGGCCGCAACACGCCGGTCCACGTCGTCCACGTAGGTGTAGAGCCCCGCCGCGCCGCCGGTCGCCGTGGCCGCGTCGCCGGCCGGCACGAGGACGACCGTGGAGGCGCCGTGCCGCATCTCCGCGTACCGCGCGGCGCCGTCCGGCCCGGCCAGCACGACGCCGCGGGTCAGCCCGAGCACCTGCTCCAGGAAGGCCGCACTGGCGTCCACGCTGCGGACGGCGAGATAGGCCGTGATGGGCTGCGTGCCGGGCGCGACGCCCGAGGACGGCTCGCCGGCCGGCCGTGAGGTTGCGCGGGGTCGGGGGGATCGGGTCGTCCGGGCGCGGGAAACCGTGCGCGATCGACGGACGGGCCGACGTCCGCCAGCCTTCTTCCGTGCCGCAGTTGCCCGTCCGGTGCGCGCCATCTGCTCATTATTGCGCCGGATCAGGCGCGTCGGTCCGAAACGCTGGCATCCAAATCGCATTGGGCAGCCCGTCCTGCCTCCGGACCCGGGATCGACCGACAATACTGGCTGGACACCACCGGTTCTGAAAGAGGGCCGGATTTGCCATGGCTGGAACGCGACCCATCGACCACCTGCTGCGGCGCGCGGCGTTCGGCGCCACGCCGGACGACCTGCTGACCTACGGCGACCTGTCCGTCACCGTGGCGGTGGACCGCCTGATCGACTTCGACCGCCTGCCGGACGACATCGACGCCAGGGTCGGCACCGACGGCTACCTGGGCGTGACGACGCGTGGCGGTCAGTACTCGCCGAACACGGTCATCAACGACGCCCGCCAGCGCTGGCTGTTCCGGATGGTGCACTCGCCGCGCCAGCTCCAGGAGAAGATGGCGCTCTTCTGGCACAACCACTTCGCCACGGCGTACTCGAAGGTCGCGGGTTTCGCCGGTTCGGTGCAGGGCACCCGGCTCATGGCCGGCAAACCAGGGGAAGTGCCCGGACCGCCCGGGCAGTATGAGTTGTTCCGGCAGTACGCGCTCGGCAACTTCCGCGACCTGCTGCTGGCCGTGGCGCGCGACCCGGCGATGATCATCTGGCTCGACGGCCGCACCAACACGCGCGCCCGCCCGCAGGAGAACTTCGGGCGGGAGATCATGGAGCTGTTCACCTGGGGCGTCGGGAACTACACGGAAGACGACGTCTACGCCGCCGCGCGCGTGTTCACCGGCTGGAACCTGCGCGCGAACGGCACGCTGCGCGACGTCACGACCGACTACTACGAGTTCAACTACAACGCCGCCCAGCACGACACGAACGCCAAGACGTTCACGTTCCCCGTCTACGCCAACGGCGACCGCACGATTCCGGCGCGGGCCGCGTCGGCCGGGGAGCAGGACGGCATCGATTTCATCACCGCGCTGGCCACGCACCCCGAGACGGCCCGGCGGCTCGCGCGA
This sequence comes from Vicinamibacterales bacterium, assembly GCA_050183355.1. Classification (GTDB taxonomy): domain Bacteria; phylum Acidobacteriota; class Vicinamibacteria; order Vicinamibacterales; family UBA2999; genus CANKJK01. Next base: position 2,313 of record JBFXBH010000184.1, read on the forward strand.
AAGCTCTGGGCGTTCTTCGTGTCCGAGGTCGCCGCGCCCGACGCCATCTTCGTGGAGAACGTCGCCTCGGTCTATCTGGCCGCCGGCACGGACATGCGCGCCACCGTGCGCTACATCCTGCGGTCGCCGTGGTTCCAGAGTCAGGACGCCTACTACGCGCGCTATGCGTGGCCGGTCGAGTACGTCGTGAAGGCGATCAAGGAACTGGGATGGAACGGTTACTCGATCGACACGGCGCGCGCGGCGCTCCCGGCCATGGGACAGACGCTCTTTGAACCGCCGGACGTCGCCGGATGGGCGCTCGGCACCGACTGGTTCGGCACCGGGTCCATGCTGGCGCGGATGAACTTCGCCGCGGGCCTGGCCGGCAACCAGCGGTTCAACCTGGGCCGCGAAGCGCAGGCCTATCGCGCTGCGCCGGAACGCGTGCTCGACTACTTCCTCGAGCGCTACACCCCCAGCCCGTTCGACGCCGTGCAGCGCAACGAGCTGCTGACCTACCTGCGTGCCGGCGTGGCGTGGACGGGATCGGACGCCCAGCTCAACACCAAGGCCTCGGGGTTGTCGCGGCTGCTGATCGGCAGCGGCGAGTACCAGTTCATCTAGCGGGCAGCCAAGGATTCCGATGCAGATCTCCCGACGCAGCTTCATCCGCAACGGCGTGTCGGCCTTCACGGTCAGCATGGCCGCCCCAGCGTTCCTCTCGGACATCGCGCTGGCCCAGGGCGCTTCGGCCCGCAACCTGGTGGTGCTGTACCTCTCGGGCGGCAACGACGCGCTGAACACCGTCGTGCCCTATACGGACGCGTTCTATTACAGCCGCCGGCCGAACATCGCCATCCCGGCCGGGCAGGTCGTGCAGATCGGCAGCGACTCGTCCGGCAAGGCGCTCGGCCTGCATCCCCGGCTCGCCGGGCTGCGGTCGATCTTCGACGCCGGGAATCTGGCCATCGTGCAGCGCACCGGCTACCCGAACCCGAGCCGGTCCCACTTCCTCGGCCTCGACATCTGGGGCACGGCCTCGCCCGGTGCGCCGAGCGGCGAGGGGTGGCTCGGCCGCTATCTCAGCACGTTGCCCACGCCGGTGGATCCGCTGTCGGGATGGGCGGCCTCGCAGGAGACGCCGCGCGCGCTCGTGTCCCGCACTGTCGGCGTGCCGGCCATCCCGGATGCCCGCAGCTACAGCTTCGCCAGTCCGAACGGCGGCACGGCGGCGGCGGACGAACGCGCCGCGGCGCTGCGTCTGTCGTCCTACGCCCCGGCAGCCAGGCCGCAACTGGCGTTCGTCAACGGCGCCTCGCTCGGCGCCATCGCCACGCTGGACCGCGTGGCATCCGTGGCCAGCTACACCGGCACCGTGACGTACCCCAACAACGGCCTGGCCATCGCGCTGCGGACGGTGGCCGGCGCCATGGTGCGTGGCACCGGGACACGCGTGTTCTGGGTGCAGACCGGCGGGTTTGACACGCACTCCGCCCAGGGCAACGCCGGCGGCGGCGCCTACGCGAACCTGATGGGCACGCTCAACGACGGCGTCTCGGCGTTCTACAACGACCTGCGTGGACAGGGACTCTGGTCGAATACGCTGGTCCTGCTCTTCTCCGAGTTCGGGCGGCGGATCTCCGAGAACGGCAGCGCCGGCACCGACCACGGCGCGGCGGGCGTCATGATGGCCATGGGCGGCGCCGTGCGCGGCGGCCTGTACGGCACGGCTGCCACGCTGGACCCGGCCGGACAGAACCCGACGCTCGAGAACAACGGCAGCGACGTGACGTATCAGACGGACTTCCGGTCCGTGTACGCCCGTGTGCTCGAGAACTGGCTCGGCACCCCCTCCGTGCCCATTCTCGGCGGCGACTTCCGCTCCTCTGCTCCCGCGATCATCTAGCGCTCCGCCGGTCGGAGCACTAGCTCCGCGACCGCAGCGACGTGCTGGTCCGGCGTCCATCGAGATAGCCGTGGCGCTACAGGAAGCGCGGCGCGGAGCGCGACTGAAGTGTACGAGCCGGGTGCTGTTCACATGCGCCCAGGGAGCACGAGAACCGCGTTTCCTGTGGCGCCACGGCTGTCTCGCCGCCGCCGCGCCAGCGATCGCGGCAGGTTCGGGCCGCGCGCTATGATGAGCGCCATGAGCAGACACACCCTCGTCCTGACCTGCCTCGTCCTGGCCGTCACCGTCGCCGTTCCCCGGGCGCAGAAGAAGTCGGAGGAGGCGGAGCGCGTCGCCGAGGCGACGGAGGTCTTTCGCGAGATCATGGCCGCCGAGGACAAGGCGATCCCGAAGTCGATTCTCGGCCGCGCCGAGGCGATCGCCGTGTTCCCGGGCACGAAGAAGGGTGCGCTCGGCATCGGGGGCACGCGCGGCCGCGGCATCATCAGCACGCGCGGTCCGAAGGGCTGGTCGTCGCCGGCCTTCTTTACGCTGACCGGCGTCAGCTTCGGCCTGCAGATCGGCGGACAGGAGACCGACCTCGTGCTGGTCGTCAACAACAAGCGTGGCGTCGAGACGCTGACGAAGAACCAGTTCAAGCTGGGTGCGGACGCATCGGTGGCGGCGGGCCCCGTGGGCCGCGACGCCCAGGCCGCGACGGACCTGCAGATGCGGGCCGAGATCCTGAGCTACTCCCGCGCGCGGGGCGTGTTCGCCGGCATCTCCATCAACGGCAGCACCATCCGGCAGGACCGTGACGCGCACGAGCGCTTCTACGGCAAGAAGCTCGAGAGCCGGCAGATCCTGTTCGAGGGGCAGGGCGGCGCGCCAGGCCCAGTGGCCGAGTGGAAGGGCGTGCTGCAGAAGTTCGCGCAGTAGCCGGTCAGGCGGCCGGCCGGACCTCGCGTTCGCCCGCCTCGACGTCCACGCGCGAGAGAACCATCCCGCCCAGCACGAAGAAGACCACGAGCACGAGCACGGCCGGCCGGCTCGACCCGGTCAGGGCCACGGCCGTGCCGAACAGCAGCGGCCCGAGGATGCCCGCGATCTTCTCGAACACCGAGAAGAAGCCGAAGTACTCCGTGGAGCGGTCGACGGGAATCATCCGCGCGAACAGCGACCGGCTGAGCCCCTGCGCGCCACCCTGCACCGTGCCGACCATCACCGCGAGCAGGAAGAACTCCCACGTCTCCGTCATCGAGTAGCCGATGAGCGCGATGCCGACGTAGACGGTCAGCGCGAGGTAGAGCGCGGGCTTTGCGCCGATGCGGTCGGCCAGCGCGCCGAACAGGAACGCGCACGGGAT
>JBFXBH010000185.1:0-5525 GCA_050183355.1 Vicinamibacterales bacterium
CGTCGAGCGCCGCCACGGCGTCGGCAAAGCCGCACGCACTGTCGGCATCCTGACGCAGGAAGCCGTTCAGCACGTCCTGCTTCGCCCGCGCTTCGTCGATCGCGGGGCTGCTGCCCTCGACATAGGCTCCGACACTGACCAGGTCGTCACTGTTCCGGATCGCGGAGAGCCACTCGCGGACCTGCCCGGCCTTCCGGCGGTGCGGCGCCTCGACGCAGTCCGGCATCGTCCGGCTGACGCTCTGCAGGACGTCGATCGGCGGATAGTGCTGCCGGGCGGCCAGGTCCCGCGACAGCACGATGTGGCCGTCGAGGATGGAGCGGACCGCGTCGGCGATCGGCTCGTTCTGGTCGTCTCCCTCGACGAGCACCGTGTACATCGCCGTGATGCTCCCGCGGCCGGTGACGGCTCCCGCCCGCTCCAGCAGCGCCGGGAGCAGCGCGAAGACGGAGGGGGGATAGCCCTTGGTCGTCGGCGGTTCGCCGGCCGCCAGCCCGACCTCGCGCTGCGCCATCGCGAAGCGGGTCACCGAGTCCATCAGCAGCAGCACGTGCCGGCCCTGGTCGCGGAAGTACTCCGCGACGGCCGTGGCCGCGTAGGCGGCCCGCATCCGCATCAGCGGCGGGTTGTCCGAGGTCGAGACCACCACCACCGACCGGCGCCGGCCCTCCGGGCCGAGGTCGCGTTCGAGAAACGTCTTCAGCTCCCGGCCGCGTTCCCCGACCAGTCCCAGCACGATGACATCCGCGGCGGTGCCGCGCGTCAGCATGCCGAGCAGCGTGCTCTTGCCCACGCCGCTGCCGCCGAAGAGGCCGATGCGCTGCCCGCGTCCGCAGGTCAGCAGTCCGTCCATCGCGCGTACCCCCGTGCCGAGCGGCACCTGCACCGGCTCGCGCGCCATGGGGTTCAGCGGGGGCGGAAAGAGCGGGTAGCGCCCGTGCGCGACGAGCGGACGGTCGTCGAGCGGGCGGCCGAGCGGGTCCAGCACGCGCCCGAGCAGCTGGTCGCCGACCGGGATACTGACGGACCCGCTGCGGGCGATGATGCGCGAGCCGGGCCGGATGCCCGCGGTGTCGCCCAGGGGCACCGACAGCAGGATCCGGTCGCGGAACCCGACGACCTGCACCGGCAGCGCGGCGGCCCCGTCCTCGTTGACCAGTTCGCAGACGTCCCCGACCGAGGCGCGCGGGCCCGCCGACTCGATCAGCAGGCCGACCGTCCGGATCACGTCGCCCGCCGGCGGCATCATGTCCATCGCGCCGACGCGCGCCACGTGGTGCGCGAGGCTCATCTCCTCAGGCGGCATCGGCCTCCGGGAGCGGCGTGCCCAGCAGGGCCAGGCCGACCTCCTGCAGCTGGGCTTCCACGCCGGCCTGTACGCGCCCGAACGCGGAGTCGACCCGGCACTCGCCACGCGGCAGACCCGGGTCCGGCACGACGGTGACGGGCAGGCCGGCCCAGCGCGTTGTCTGGGCGGCAATCGTCGACGCGTAGTCGTCGGGGTTGAAGCGCACCGTCGCCGCGACCCCCTGCTCGAGGCGCTGCAGCGCGACGTGGGCCATCGACACGAGCAGATCCCGGTCCAGGCTCACCTCCCGCTGCACGATGCGCCGGGCCACCACCAGGGCCAGTTCGACCATCTGGTGCTCGGTCGCGCGGACCATCTCGCCGCGCGCGGCGGCGAGCGTGTCGACCGACGTCACCAGCCGTGCCCGTTCCGGGCGGGCGCGGTCCGCCTCGGCCGCGACCCCGGCGGCGTATCCCTCGGCGCGGCCCCGTTCGAACGCGTCCCGCGCCACCTGTTCGACGTCGACGCGCGGCGCCGATGTGTCGTGCGCCACGGCCGACGTCGTCCCGCCGTGGTCGAGCTCGCCGGTCCGGTGCCAGACGAAGCTGGCCGCCTCGGGTGGATCGGGCAGCCGGCGCGCCCTAGGCCACATAGGCCTCACCCGACCCGCCGACCATGCTGATCACGCCTTCGTCCTCGAGCCGGCGCGCGATGGCCACGATGTTCTGCTGGCCCTTCTCGACGTCCTTCAGCTTGACGGCCCCCAGCACGTCCATTTCCTCGCGCACCATGTCCGCCGCGCGGCGGGACATGTTGCCGAAGAACTTCCGGCGCAGGTCCTCGCTCGCGCCCTTGAGGGCGATGACCAGGTCCTTGCGGTCGACCTTGGGCACGATCTCGCGCATGGCCGTGTCGTCCAGGCCGGCGAAGTCGTCGAACACGAACATCAGGTTGCGGATCGAGACGGCCAGCTCCGGGCGCCGCTCTTCGAGCGCCTCGAGGACCGGCGCGCTGACGGCGCGGTCCAGCCGGTTGAACAGGTCGGCCACCGCCCGGAGGCCGCCGGACTGCTCCAGCGTCGGCCCGGCGAGGGACTTGATCCGCGACTCGATCACATCCGAGATGCGCGTGACCACTTCGGGCGAGATCTCCTCGATGTTGGCCATCCGCGTCAGCACGTCCACCCGCGCCGCCTCGGGCAGCATCGTGATGAGCTGCGCCGCGCTGGTCGGATTCAGCCGCGCCAGGATCAGCGCGATCGTCTGCGGGTGCTCGCCCGCGATGAACTTGGACAGCTGGTTCGGGTCGGTCTTGTCGATGGCCGCGAACCCCGCGTTCGACTGGAACGCCCGCTGGACGCGGTCCATGATCGCGCGGCTCGTCGACTCGCCCACCGACTTGTTCAGCACGCGCCGCGTGTAGTCCACCCCGCCACGGGTCCCATGCGACGGCGCGGCCACGGCAGCGTGGAACTCCGCCATCACCTTCTCGACGAGGCTGCCCGGTACCGGTCCGAGTTCCGCCATCTCCTGCGCGAGCATCTCGACCTCGGACTCGCTCATGTGCCGGAACAGCTGCGCCGACGACTCCTCGCCGAGCATCAGCGCGACGATCGCGGCCTTGGTCAGGCCGGTCACGGCCTGCGGGCCGTGGAGGTTCATGCGCGCTCTCCCCGTTCGCGCATCCACGTCCGCATCAGGCGCGCGACGTTCTCCGGCTCCCGGTTCGCCATCTGGGCGATGCGCCGCGTCAGCACCGGCACGCGGAACGCGTCCACGCCGAGGTCACTCGTTTCGGCGTCGAGCTGATGCTCGATCTCCTGCTCCATGTCCTCGATCGATCGGACGGGCGGCCCCGCCGTCGCCAGCGCCGTACCGGGCGGAAGCGCCGGACCGGCGGGCGCCGGGTCCGGCGCCGCCGGCACCGGCACCAGTTCCGCGACCGGTGCGGCCGCGAGGGGCGCCGCGCGCCGCATCAACGGGCGGACCACGACGAGGATGGCGAAGATGGCGATCGCGGCGATGACGCCCAGGCGGCTCCACTCTGTGACCTGCGGGGCGATCCGGTCGACGATGGACGGCGCCTCGACCTCCTCGGCCAGCGGCTCGTCGAACGACATGTGCTCGACCGTCAACTGGTCCCCGCGGGCCGGGTCCAGCCCCACGGCCGCGGAGACGAGCGTCTGCACCTTCTGCAGCTCCTCGCGGCTGCGCGGCACGCGCGTGCTCGTCACCGCGCCGTCCTGGGCCTTCTTGACCACCACGGCGTCGTCGAGAATGACGGCCACCGACATCCGTGCCACCTCCCCGGGCGGCTGCGTGATGTGCCGCATCGTGCGGCTCACCTCGTAGCTCGTCGTCTCCGCCATGCGGCCGGGTCCGGCCACCAGGGCGGGCGTGCCGGACGGCGGCGCGGGGGCCTGTCCCGGCAGCGGCTGTGGCGTGGCGGGCGGCGGGATGTTGCCGCGTGCGCCGGCCACGATGCCGCCGGTGGCCGTGGCGCCGCCCGCGAGGGAGTCGCTCGTCAGCTGGCGCGTCCGGACGACCGCGTTCGGGTCCCAGGTTTCCTGGGTCTCCTCCCGGGACTGCGGGTTCAGCTTCAACGCGACGTTCACCCGGACGCGGTCCGGTCCGACCACCGGCTCGAGCATCGAGACGACGCGCGCCATCAGGTCCGCCTCCAGCCGCTGCTGGCGCTCCATCTGCCCGGCCGCACCGGCCATGCCGTCCTCGCCGAGCGAGCGCGACAGCGGACGCCCGAAGCTGTCGAGGATGACGACGGCCTCGGGCCGCAGCCCTTCGACACTCCCGGCCACCAGGCCGGCGACGCCGGCGATCGTCGCCGCGGGCAGGCCCGCCTGCCCGCGCAGCTTGAGCACGACGGACGCCTTGGTCGGCCGCGATTCGCCGAACGTGCTGTCCTTGCCCATGGCGATGTGCACGCGCGCGCTGGACACTTCCGCGATCGTCGCGATCGTCCGCGCGATCTCGCCTTCCAGCGCGCGCCGGTAGTTCACCTTCTCCATGAACTCGGTCGCGCCGAACGCGGTCTTGTCGAAGATCTCGAAGCCAATCCGGCCGGATGTCGGCAGGCCCTGCCCGCCGAGCTCGAGCCGCAGTTCGTCGACGCGCGACGCCGGCACGCGGACCGTCCCGCCGCCGTCGTCGAGCTCGTACCCGACCTTCAGCTGCTTCAGCTTCGCGACGACCTGGCTGGCCGCGTCCGGCTCCATGCGCGAGTACAGCACCGCGTAGCTTGGCTTCTCGATCCACCGGGTCGAGAACACGATGAGCCCCGAGACCATCACGAGCACCGCGCCGAGCGTGGCCAGCTGCGTCGCCGTGAAGGAGCCGCCGAGCGTCTGAAGACGCGACAGCAGCTGGTCGGGCTTGATGCCGGGAAGGTCCGCCACAGGTCAGTCCGGGCTAGACGGGCATCCGCATGACGTCCTGATAGGCCGCCACGAGCTTGTTCCGCACCTGCACGGTCAGCTCCAGCGCCATCTCGGCCCGCTGGAGCGCGACCATCGCGTCGTGCACGTCGTTCGTCTTGTCGAGCATGCCCGTCACGGCGGCGTTGGCGCCGGCGGACGACTCCTCCACGGACTTCACCAGTCCCTGGAGCGCCTCCGCGAAGCCGCCGCCGCCCGAGGCGACCGTCGTCGCGCTCCTGAGGGCCGCGTCGAACCCGCCGCCCTGGGCTACACCACCCTGAAGCTTGTCAATCGGCATGACTTAGCGCCCCAGCTCCAGCGCCTTGCTCACCAGTTCGCGGATCATGCCGATCGCGGCGAGATTCGCCTGGTAGGCCCGTGAGGCACCCATCATGTCGACCATCTCCTCGGGGGCGTCGATATTCGGCATCGACACGAAGCCGTCGCCGTCGGCGTCCGGGTGGCCCGGGTCGTAGCGGCGCTTGAACGGCGCCTGGTCCTCCGTGATCGCCGTGACCTGCACGCCGGTGGCCTGCATGCCGCCGAGCTGGTCGTCAAACGACGCGACCGGCTGCGGCGCGAGCAGCACGTTCCGGCGGCGATACGGCTCGCCGTTGGCGCCACGCGTGGACTCCGCGTTGGCCATGTTGGACACCGCGACCTCGATGCGGGTGCGCTGCACGGACAGGGCGGTGGCGCTGGCGGTGATGGCGGCGCTGAGCGTGGCCATGACTACCGGCCCTCGTTGATGGCGTAGCGGACCAGCCGGAACTTGGCGGCGAGCGCCGTCTGCGCGGCGGCGAA
>JBFXBH010000186.1:0-5503 GCA_050183355.1 Vicinamibacterales bacterium
GTCACGCGAGCGTCTGCCGCCAGCGGTCGAGGTCGGCCAGCGCCCGCGTCGAGACGGCCGTCTTCCGCTCGGCCTTCCCCCGCGGCGGGTCGGGCAGCGCCTCCATGATCCCGAACGTGATGTTGGTCGGCTGGTACGTGGCCGGGTCCGCGTGCGAGACGTAGAACCCGAGCGCGCCGAGCGCGGTCGTCCGCGGCGGCGGCACGAACGTGCGGCCCGCGGCCGCGTGGACCGCGCTCAGGCCGGCGACCAGGCCGGACGCCGCGGACTCGACGTACCCCTCCACGCCGGAGACCTGCCCGGCAAAGAAGAGACCCGGGTGCTCGCGCACCTGCCACGTGTCGGCGAGCACGGTCGGCCCGTTGATGAACGTGTTGCGGTGCACCATGCCGAAGCGCACGAACTCGGCCTGGGCGAGGCCGGGGATCATCCGCAGCACGCGCGCCTGATCTCCCCACTTGATCTGCGTCTGGAAGCCCACGAGGCTGAAGTGGTCCCCGGCAAGCGTGTCCTGCCGGAGCTGCACGGCGGCGTAGGGATAGCGTCCGGTGCGCGGGTCGGTCAGGCCGACCGGCTTCATCGGGCCGAAGCGCAGCGTGTCGCGCCCGCGATGCGCCATGACCTCGATCGGCAGACACCCTTCGAAGAACTGCGCGCTGTCGAAGTCGTGCACGGTCGCGGACTCGGCGCCGACCAGCGCGTCGTAGAACGCGTCGTACTCCGCCTTGTTCAGCGGGCAGTTCAGATAGTCGCCCTGGCCGTCGTCCACGCCGCAGGCGGGCCCGGCCGGTTCCGCGACGGCGACGGCCGCGGCTGGAACGGCGGCGCCGTCGAGCGCAGCGCCACCTCCCGCGCCGCGCAGACTCCGGTCCCACCGGGACGCGCGGAACACGATCGACCGGTCGATCGACTCGGCGAGCACGATGGGGCTGATCGCATCGTAGAACGCGAGATGCTCCCGACCGACGAGCCGCGCGATCTCGCCTGACAGCGCGCCGGACGTCAGCGGGCCCGTGGCGAGGATCACCGGCGCGTCCGGCGCCGCGTCGGGAATCGCCGTGACCTCACCGCGGACGACGTCGATCAGCGGATGCGCGTGGATCGCGTCCGTGACGGCGCGCGAGAACTGGTCCCGGTCGACGGCCAGTGCCGCGCCGGCGGGCACGCGCGTGGCCTCGGCTGCGCGCAGGATCAGCGAGCCCATCCGCCGCATCTCTTCCTTGAGCAGGCCGACGGCGTTGTCGAGCTTGTCCCCGCGGAACGAGTTGGAGCAGACGAGCTCGGCCAGCCCGTCCGTCCGGTGCACGGCGGTCGGCGTCGACGGCCGCATCTCGTGGAGCGTGACGCGGACGCCGCGACTGGCGGCCTGCCACGCGGCCTCACAACCCGCGAGGCCGCCGCCGATGATGCGGATCATCAGTGCCGCTCAGGCCGTGCGTGCACGCGCGGCGCGGCCCCTGGCGGTCTTCGTCGCCCCGGCCTTCGTCGCCTTCGCCTTCACGGGCTTCACGGCCTTCGCCGCCTTCGCGGCCGGTCTCGCCCCGGCCTTCGGCCCGGCGGCCTTGCGGCGGAAGCCGCCACGGCGTGGCGACGGCGCCGCGTTCCGGCGCGCGGCCAGCAGTTCCTGCGCCTGCGCCATCGTGACCGATGTCGGGTCCATCCCCTTCGGCAGCGACGCGTTGGTCTCGCCGTCGGTCACGTACGGACCGAAGCGGCCCGCGAGCACCTTGACCGCGGGCACCCCGTCGCCCGTCAGTTCGGCGAGCACGGTCTTCGCGGCGGACTGGCGGCGGCGCGACTGCTTCGGCGCCGCCAGAATCGCGACGGCGGCGTCCAGCGAGATGTTGAACACGGCGTCGTCCGATTCGAGCGACCGGAACTCGTCCCGGTACTTGAGGTACGGACCGAAGCGGCCGAAGTTGGCGAGGATTGGTTCGTCGCTGCTCTCCGGATGGATGCCCACGACGCGCGGCAGCGACAACAGCTTCAGCGCCTCTTCGAGCGTGACCGTTGCCTCCGTCATGCCGGCCTGAAGCGACGCGCGCTTCGGCTTCTCCGCCTTCTTGCCTTCCGGCGTCTCGCCGAGCTGCACGTAGGCACCGAACCGGCCGTTCATCACGAACACCGGCATGCCGGTGGCCGGGTCGGTGCCGAGCGTCCGCGGTCCTTCCGCCTTCGCGCGCACGAACTCGAGCGCGCGCTCGGCCGTCAGGTCCGCCGGCGCGAGGTCGTCTGGGAGCGACGCCGTCCGGCCTGGCCCCCCGTCCCCGACCTGTACGAACGGTCCGAATCGCCCGATGCGGATCCGGATCGGCTCACCCGTGTCCGGCACCGTGCCGAGGTCGAGCAGCGGATACTCCGCCTTCTCGGTGCCGTCGTTCACGGCGGGCAGCAGGCCGCGGTGCTTCTTGTCGCCGAAATAGAACTCGCGGAGGAAGGCGACCCACTCGCGCTCGCCGCGCGAGATCTCGTCAAGGTCCTCCTCCATCTCGGCCGTGAAGCCGGTCTCGACGAAGTCGCCGAAGTGCTGCCGCAGCAGCGTCGTCACGGCGAACGCCGTGAAGCTGGGCACGAGCGCCTTGCCCTGCCGGAACACGTAGCCGCGGCGGATGATCGTCGCGATCGTCGGCGCGAACGTCGACGGCCGGCCGATGCCGAGCCGCTCCAGTTCCTTGATGAGCGACGCCTCCGTGAACCGCGCCGGTGGCAGCGTCTCGTGCCGCTTCGCGTCGACGCCGCCGAGCGTCACGGCCGTGCCCTGGCGGTTCACGCGGTCGCCGACGGCGAGCTGCGGCAGGATCGCCTCCTGCTCCTCCAGTTCCGCGGCCGGGTCGTCGCTGCCTTCGACGTAGGCGCGGCGGAAACCCGCGAACTCGATCGCCTTGCCGCTGGCGGCAAACACGGCAGGCTGGCCGCCGGGGCCGGCGGCCGTGAACTCCACGGCCGTCCGCCGCACGCGCGCGTCGACCATCTGCGAGGCCATCGTCCGCTTCCAGATCAGCTCGTAGAGCCGGAGGTCGTCCGAATCCAGCACGCGTTCGAGCTGGCTCGGCGCCAGGCGGAAGTCGGTGGGCCGGATCGCCTCGTGGGCTTCCTGGGCGTTCTTGACCTTCGTCTGGTAGCGGCGCGGACCCGAGTAGTACTCGGCCCCGAACATCTCGGCGATGACGCGGGCCGACTCGTGGAGCGCCTTGTCGCTCAGCGTCGTCGAGTCGGTCCGGTGATACGTGATGAGGCCTTCCATCTGGCCGTTGCCGACGTCGACGCCCTGGAAGAGGCGCTGCGCGCCCTGCATCGTCCGTTCGGTCGAGAAGCCGAGCTTGCGGCTGGCCTCCTGCGTCAGCGTGGACGTCGTGAACGGTGGCGCGGGCCGCTCGACACCGGGCTTCTGCTCGACGGCCGTCACCTGCCACGGGAGCGCGCTCGTCACGGCGGCGAGCACCGCGTTCGCGGCGCCCTCGTCCAGCAGGCGGACGCGGCTGCCCTTGAGCGCGCCGCTCTGCGGGTCGAAGTCCTTGCCCGTCGCCAGCCGGTCGTCGCCGACGCGCACGAGCGTGGCCGTGAAGGTCCGCCCGTCACCGGCCAGCGTCGCTTCGAGATCCCAGTAGACGCCGGTGCGGAACGCGCGGCGCTCCTCCTCGCGTTCGACGATCAGCCGGACCGCCACGCTCTGCACCCGGCCGGCGCTCAGGCCCGTCTGCACCTTCTTCCAGAGCAGCGGTGACAGCGTGTAGCCGTAGAGCCGGTCCAGGATCCGCCGGCTCTCCTGGGCGCGGACCAGGTTGTCGTTCACCTGTCCGGGATGCGCCAGGGCCTCGTTGACCGCCTCTTCGGTGATTTCGTGAAACACGATCCGCCGCACGGGCACCTTCGGCTTCAGCACCTCGCGCAGGTGCCAGCTGATGGACTCCCCTTCACGATCCGGGTCGGTGGCCAGCAGCAGTTCGGAGGCGTCCTTGACGGCCGACCGGAGGTGCGCCACCTGCTTCTTCTTGTCGTCGGGAACGACGTAATAGGGGGTGAAGTCGCTGTCGACGTCCACACCCATCCGGCCCCACTCCTTCGGCTTGATCTCCTTGGGCACCTCAGCCGCGGATTCCGGCAGGTCACGGATGTGTCCGTAACTCGCTTCCACGCGGTACTTGGCGCCGAGGAACCGGCCGAGCGTCTTGGCCTTGGCCGGCGACTCAACGATCACGAGGGGCTTCGCCATTGGCTAACTCCTATAGCACGTTCCCGCGGACCGCATGAAACCGCCGCCCCCGGTCCGTGACACCGCCCCGGCCAGTTCGAGTTCCAGCAGTTCCGCCAGCACGGCCGGCACGGGACGGTCCACCCGGGCAGCCAGCCAGTCCAGGGAACAGGCCTCTCCTGGTGGCATAAGTGCAACCAATCCAGTGGGTTCCGGAGATCCGGCGCCCTCCGCCTCACGCGCCGCCGGTACCAGCCAGCCGAGCTCGCGGAAGACATCCTCGGCCGACTCGACCAGCGCCGCCCCGTCCCGGATCAGGGCATGCCCGCCCCGGTTGCGGCCCCCGGCCACGCTGCCGGGCACCGCCAGGACGTCGCGGCCCTGTTCAAGCGCCAGGCGCGCCGTGATGAGCGACCCGCTCCGCTCGGCCGCCTCGACGATCACCACGGCGTCTGCCAGGCCGCTGATGACCCGGTTCCGCTGGGGGAAGTGGTGCGCGAGCGGCGGCGTCCCGGGTGGAAACTCCGAGACCAGCGCCCCGTGCGCCACGACGGCCTCGGCCAGCGTCCGGTGCCCCCGCGGGTACACGACGTCCACGCCGGACCCGAGCACCCCGACCGTCCGGCCGGCCGTCAGCGCGCCCCGGTGGGCGGCGCCATCCACGCCTCGCGCCATGCCGCTGACGACCGTCACGCCGGCCCGCGCCACGCCGGCCGCAAGGCTGAACGCCACCTCGAGCGCGACCGGGCTCGCCGCCCGGGACCCGACGATCGCCACGGCAGGGCCGGCCGTCGACAACGGATCGCCGCGGAGCCAGATCACCGGCGGCGGGTCGGGAATCGTCGTCAGCCGGACGGGATAGCTGGTGTCGGTCACGGCCAGGCAGGCGATGCCGGCCGCCTCGGCCAGCGCCAGCGCGGCGCGCGCATCAGCGAGCCGGGGCCGCGCGAGGTCGTCGAGCGAGGGGTCGTCCGCCGCCAGCCGGTTGAGCAGGTCCGGACACGCGGCGGGAGCGAGGAGGGAGAGGGCGACAAGGCGGTCGAGTGTCATCTGCGCATCTCACTGGTGCGCACCCGACCCGTCCTGATTGTAGGGCGCATGGCGGTCGTCCGGCACCGTGACTCGCGCCGCGCGCATCGCCGGCGTGGCATGCCCGTTGCTCCGACGGAGTCCAACCTTGCACCTGCAGAAACCGCTGGCTATAGTTGCCGCATCCTCCCCCATGTCCCGCTATCTCGCTGCGTTCGGACTGATCGCGACGTTGCTGACGGCGTCGCCGGCGTTCGCGGACGCGCGTGACGACGCCCGGCG
>JBFXBH010000187.1:0-4076 GCA_050183355.1 Vicinamibacterales bacterium
CCGACGCACTTCCGCCTGATGGACCTGCTGAAGAAGTTCGACAAGACCTTCGGCGCCACGGGCAAGGACTACGGCAAGGTCAGCGGCGACCGCACGATGGCGGACATCGAGAAGCGCCGCGCGGACCGCTGGAACTTCCTGTTCATCGCGGGCATGTGGTTCCAGGACCTCTTCAACTACGACTTCCGCCGCACCGAGATGTGCATCATCCCGTATGCGACGCAGCAGGGCGAGATCTCCTTCTGCGCCTACAACACGGGCATCGGCTGGCGGAACATCATCGAGAAGATGCACATGACGGCCACGCTCACGAAGTGGTACGAGGAGCACGGGCGTCATGAAATCTGGGCGGGCAACAAGAGCGTCCCGATGGCCGATCAGAGCCACACGCTGGTGCTGAACGCCGAGGCCGTCGCGGCCGGCGCCCAGACCGACCTGGATGAGCTGGGCATCGCGAAGAACGCGCGCGAAGAGAAGCTGGCGGCCCGCAAGACGGCGCACATGACGCCCGAGGAACTCCGTCACCACCAGGAGATGGAGCGGCTCTACCGGCAGGAAGTGCTCAAGGAGCAGCCGACGCTGCAGATCGCCGGCCTCCAGGGCCGGCCGAAGCCGAAGGCGAGCCCGGTTCAGCCCGTCACGCACAACAAGACGGTATAGTCCGCGCGTCGCCGATCCGATAGTCTAGGCCGGTGAGTCCCTGGGACTCACCGGCCTTCGTCTTTTCAGGCAGGGAGGTTCCTTATGCGCGCCGCCCGGTCGAGCCCACTTCTCCTGGCGGCCCTCCCGGCCGCTCTGCTCGCGGTTTCTCTCGGGGCGCAGCAACCTGTCCGGGTCACTCCCATCATTGCGCCGAAGGCCATCTCCACCGACGACGCCCTGCTCCTCACGCACTTCAACTTCAGTGTCAGCGGCGATTCGAACACCTGCGCCGCGGGCGGACGCATCATCCATGTGCGGACACCGCTGCCGGGCGGGTGGGAGGCCGGGCCTACGGCGGCTGGTCTGACGTTCGACAACCCGGCCGGATTCGCCGTGGATGCCGCGAGGCGTCTCTACGTCGCCGACAGGGACAATCGGCGCCTCGTCCGGATGGACGACGTCGCCGGAACGGGATGGACCGCTCTCACCGGCAATGGGTCGGATCAACTGTCGTTCCCCGGCACCCGTTCGGCCTGCTTTCAATCCAACTACGGCACCGCCGATGTGGCCGTCGATGCCACGGGGCGGATCTATGTCGCCTCATCGAGTCCGCATCGCCTGATCCGCGTGGACAACATGAGCGGTACGGGCTGGACGACCTTCGAGCTTCCGGGCAGTAACTACTTCTCCGCCCGCTACGTTGAACTCGATGCCCAGGGCCGGGTCTATCTGGCGGACAACCAGAAGCAGCGGATCATCCGCATCAACGACATGACCGGCGCCGGGCTGGTGACGTTGGGCTCGGCCGGCAACGGCGTCGGGCAGTTCAACCAGCCGGCGGGGATGGCCTTCGACGCACAGGGCCGCCTCTACATCGCCGACGAGTACAACCACCGGATCGTCCGCGTGAACGATATGACCGGGGCCGGGTGGACCACGTTCGGCAGCTTCGGCACCGCGGTCGGACACTTCGCCGCGCCGCACGGCATCGACCTCGACAGTCGCGGCCGGATCTACGTCACGGACACCAGCGGCTACCGGATCGTGCGCATCGATTCGATGGACGGCGCGGGCTGGGTCACCTTCGGCAACAAGGAGTTCGTCGGGCGTGAGCTGAATCTGCAGGCGGCCAAGTTCCTCATGCCGGTCGGCGCCGGCCCGGTGATGCCGTATCGCAACTTCTTCCCGTACGTCCCGGCCGGTGCGGACATCCGAACATCGGTGTTTGCTGTGAACGCCGGCGCGACGCCGGCCACAACAACGCTGACCTTCCAGCAACCGACCGCCGAGTCCACCGCGGCGGGCAGCTGCCGGGGGGCCTGTTTCACGGAGTGGCCTGTCACGATTGACGGCGCCGCGGCAGCCACCATCGCCCGGGGCGTGGCGGGTCGAGGCGTGGGAACGGTGACGGCCTCGACGACCGCCAGCACAACAGGCTACGCCTGGCTTGAGGCCGCCAGCCACGTGGCCGGTGTCGCCCTGGTGCAGTCGATCAGTGCCGGCGCGGTCGCCAGCCAGGCCGCCTGGGCGGCAGCTCATCCGACGGATCACGCCACGATTCCCGTGGACAACCGCAACGGCGCCCGCACGGCGTACGTCATCGCGAATCCGCACCCTGGAGGCACGGAACCCAACGGACCAACGGGGGTGCCCGACGGATGGTCGGTGACGTTCACGATGACCTTGCGTAGCAAGGTGGGAACCGTCGTCGACGAGCAGCGCTTCTACACACCGACGGGATTGCGGCGATACGAGTACGCGTCCGATCGGTTCGCCGCGGCCGGGGACGGCTTCGAGGGCACGATCGAGATCGATACTCGACGAAACGGCCTCACGAAGTTCACCACGACCGCGATGCGTCAGAACGGCACGTCGGCCCTGTCGGCCGTTCCCGTGTTCCTCAACCAGGACGTTCCGACCCGCATCCCGGGACTCGGCACCGACTCGGTGTACTACGGGCCGGACGGCAGCACGCTCACCCACCCTGTTTTCGCCGACGGCGGCGGCTATCAGTCCAGCGTCACGCTCTGGAACCCCAACGACACAGCCGTCACGGCTACGGTCGAGTTCCTGGACACAAATGGCGATCCCGTCCGGCTGCCGATCGCGGGCACGTCGCGCTCCAGCCTGGCGGTCTCGCTGCCGGCGCGTGGAATCGAGACGCTGGCTACCGGGGGCACCGAGACGACAACGTCGTGGGCGACGGTTCGCGTGACGTCCGCCAGCCAGGTGCGGTCCGCCGTATTCGTGCGGACCAACGCGGACGGGCGGGTCGTGTCGGAGGCGCTCGTCTCCTCAACACCGGGCCTCCGCAAGTCGGCCGTGCTGGTCACCAATGCCGGGGCGACGCGATCGGGATTCGCGCTCAGCAACCCGTCGGGCGCCGTGGCGGTCGCCACGTTCCGCCTGCGGAACAGCGACGGCGAGCTTGCGGGTGAACTGGCGATGAACGTCCCCGCACGCGGACGCCTCGCACAACTGGTGACGGACCTCTTCCCCGGCGCCTCAGGGTTCGAGGGTACGCTCGAGGTCGACGCAGGCGCGAGCGTCCTCAGTGTGATTGGACTGCGCTACGACAGCGCAGACTCAAGCGTCTTCACGACCATACCGGCCGTCCATCTGCCCTGACCCTGCCCCGGCGTCAGCGCTTCCACGGGTACAATCGGCAGCGTGGAACTGACGGGGCGAACCACTCGCAACAGGCACGGCGTTGCCGTCACAGTCGGCCGCCGTCGCGGGGCCGGCCGGTGCTGACCGCCGTCTCTGCCGCGATCGCCGGGGCCGTGCACGTCCTGTCCGGTCCCGACCACATGGCGGCCGTCGCACCGCTGGCCATCGAAGACCGCGACCGGAGCTGGTTCGCCGGGTGGACGTGGGGTCTCGGGCACGCGGGCGGGGTGGTGGTCGTGGCGACGCTGGGCGTGCTGCTGCGGGACCTGTTCCCGCCGGTCGAGACGATCTCGCTCTGGGGTGAGCGCGTCGTCGGCGGTGCACTGATCGGGGTGGGGCTCTGGGCACTCCGGCGCGGGCTCGCAGTCGAG
Source organism: Vicinamibacterales bacterium (assembly GCA_050183355.1). Lineage (GTDB taxonomy): Bacteria > Acidobacteriota > Vicinamibacteria > Vicinamibacterales > UBA2999 > CANKJK01. Next base: position 3,684 of record JBFXBH010000187.1, read on the forward strand.
GTCCGGCCGCACAGCCACGGCGACACGACGCACACGCACATGCGGATCGGCCGCGGCCCGGCCGCGCTGCGCCGGGTCGGGCACGCCCACGCGGCCTTCCTGATGGGCATCCTGCACGGCGTGGCGGGCACCTCACACTTCCTCGGCGTGCTGCCGGCCCTCGCGCTGCCCACCCGCGCCGAGGCGCTGACCTACGTGGGCGTCTTCGGCGTGTCGAGTGTGATGGCGATGACGGTGTTCGCCGCGGCGGTGGGCGCCGTCGCCCGGCGGTCGGCGACCACGGGCGCCACCGCGCACCGCGTGCTGGTCCTCGCGGGCGCGGCCGTCGCCATCGTCGTCGGGGGCTACTGGCTGATCAGTGGCTTCGGTTCCGTCCACGCCTAGTGTCCAGAC
>JBFXBH010000187.1:4176-5481 GCA_050183355.1 Vicinamibacterales bacterium
CGTCGGACAACGCCACGCCCGAGGCGCGCGCCACCGCCGCCGTCTCGCGCATCGACGCGGCGATCGCCTGGCGCGCGTACGGGTTCACCAGCAGCGGACCCGTGGTCTGGAACGTCAGCGCCGAGACGGCGTTGAAGCTCGCGTTCCACATCAACTTGTACCAGCGCTCGCGGTGGATGTCCTCCACCGCCCGCACCTTCAGCCCCGGCGCACCCAGCGTGTCGAGCACGGCTTGAAAGCGATCGGCGGGCACGGCGTACGGGTTGCCGAGCATCAGCAGGCCCCGGGCGGCATGGCGGACCACGCCGGGTGACTCGACTGCCGCGCCGACGTAGACGACGGCGCTCAGCACGTGCGTGTCGCCCCACCGGGCGCGCAGGATGTCGTCCGCGTCGATGCCGTTCTGCATGGGGATGAGCACGGTGCCCGGCCCCACGACGGCTGCGAGGTCCTCGAGTACGGGCGTCGTCTGATGCGTCTTGACCGAGAGCAGCACGAGGTCCGCGGGCGGGCCGCCAGCCGCGGCCGCAGAGGCGGCAACGGGCCGCACGTCGATGTCGCCCAGTGCCTCGGATGCGATGCGGAGTCCGCCTGCCCGCAGCGCATCGAGCTGCGCGCCGCGCGCGATGAAGCGGACGTCGTGTCCCGCGCGGGCGAGGAGGGCACCCCAGAAGCCACCGACCGCGCCGGCGCCGTAGACGACGATCCGCATGCGGGTCAGCGCTTTGGTTTCGGCTTCGGTTTCGGCTTCGCGGTGCGCGCGGGTGCCTTCGGCGCCGGCTTCGGCGGCACGCGCTTCGGCACGTAGGTGAGCTGCACGTCGCTGACGAGGGCGATGGGCCGGCCCGGCGCGCTGAAGTTGTCCGTCCCGTCCGGGCGGATGACGAGCAGCTTCTCGCCGAGGATGCTGACCTTCTCTTCCTCGGCCGGGATCACGACCGACACGGCCTCGACGCCGGTCGGCGCCACGGCCTTGAGCCCGCCCGGGCCCGCGCCGCCCGTGATGCGCTCGACCAGATCGGCCGCCGCGCGAAACTCGTTCTGCACAACGGCCCGCGCCAGCAGCGTGTTGTCCGCGGTCAGCACGCCGACGGTCGACGTGTACTTCCGGTACGCCTTCCCGCTCCGGATGAGCTCCTCGGAGTAGGTATGCCGGTTGTGCAGGTTGAACGTGAGGGTCACGTCGCCGGTATGCGGCGGCAGGTCGATGGTCACGCCGTCCGCAGGGTCCCGGCCCGTCAGGACGTCGCAGAACTCGCGCTTCGACGTGGCGCCGGCGCCAAGCGGCGACGAGCACTGGAAGAC
>JBFXBH010000188.1:0-2821 GCA_050183355.1 Vicinamibacterales bacterium
CGGCCGAGGCCGAAGGCCTTCGACGAGATCTTCAGGCCCGGCGCGGCCTGCCGCCGCTTGTATTCGCTGGCGTTGATCTTCCGTACCATCGCCGCGACGACGTCGCGGTCGAGCCCGTGTGCGGCCATGTCGTCCACGGACTCGCCGCGCTCCACGTACGCCTCGATGATCCGGTCGAGCACCTCGTAGGGCGGCAGCGTGTCCTGGTCGGTCTGGTCCGGCTTCAGCTCCGCGCTGGGCGGCTTGGTCAGCGTCGACTCCGGAATCACCGTCCGCTCGCGGTTGATGTAGCGCGCCAGCCGGTAGACGAGCGTCTTCGGCACGTCGCTGATGACGGCCAGGCCGCCGCACATGTCCCCGTAGAGCGTGCAGTACCCGACGGCCAGCTCGGACTTGTTCCCGGTCGTCAGCACAATCGAGCCGTAGGTGTTCGAATGGGCCATGAGCAGCGCGCCGCGGGCCCTCGCCTGCAGGTTCTGCTCGGTCATCGCGTCCGGCGCGCGGTCGACGTCCGCCCGGATCGGCGCGAGCGCCTCCAGCGCGCCCCGCACGACGCTCTCGATCGGAAAGGTCAGTGTGCGGATGCCGAGGTTCGCGGCCAGCGCGGCGGCGTCCGCCACGCTGTGCGCCGACGAGTACTTCGACGGCATCAGGACGCCGGTCACGTGGGCGGGCCCGAGGGCATCGGCGGCCAGGCACGCCGTCACGGCGGAGTCGATGCCGCCAGACAGCCCGAGCACGGCGGTCGTGAACCCGCACTTCCGCACGTAGTCGCGCAGGCCCAGGACCAGCGCGCGGTACGCCGCCTCCTCGGGCGACGCGCTGACGGGCCGCAGCACCGGCTCGCCGTCCGGCACGTCGTACAGCACGAGGTCCTCGGCGAACTCGCGCGCCCGCACGACCACCGCGCCATCCGCGGCGATGCCGATCGAGTGGCCGTCGAAGATCAGCTCGTCGTTGCCGCCGACCTGATTGACGTAGAGAAACGCCCGCCCGTGCGCCCGGGCGCTCTGCCGGACCAGGTCGCGCCGCACAGCCGCCTTGTCCAGCTCGAACGGGCTGGCAGACACGTTGACGAGCAGGTCCGCGCCGGCCGCGGCGAGTTCGGCGATCGGGTCGCGCCGGTAACGCGGGCTCGGCCAGAACTCGCGCGGATTCCACAGGTCCTCGCAGATGCTGACGCCGAGCCGCCGCCCGCGGAAGTCGATCGGCGCGGTGGAGGCGGCCGGCTCGAAGTAGCGGGCCTCGTCGAAGACGTCGTACGTCGGCAGCAACGACTTGTAGCGACGTGCGACCACGTGCCCATCGGCGCAGAGCGCCACGCCATTGCGCAGCGGCTTCTCTCCCGGCGTGGGGTTGCGGTCGACGAAGCCCACGAGAATCCCCGGTCCGCCCGCCGACAGCGCGGCAACCCGGTCGAGCTGGGCGAGGTTCCGGTCGATGAACCCGGCCTGCGTCAGCAGATCGCGCGGCGGGTAGCCCGTGGTCGCCAGCTCGGTGAAGACGGCCAGATCGGCGCCGGCGGACCCGGCGGCGCCGGCCGCCGCACGAATCCGCTCGAAATTGCCGTCGAAATCACCGACTGTCAGGTTGAGCTGGGCGAGGGCAAGGCGCATGCGGGTGTCAGGCGGGCCGCTTCGAAGCATACCTTCAGCGGCGGGCCGACGGGCGTAGACTCCTGCCGGGAGGTGACCCATGGCCGAAGCCAAGAAGTGCGCGCACGCGGTCTGTGAATGCCTCGTCGACCCCGGGGGACGGTTCGGGAAGTACTGCAGCGAGCACTGCAAGCAGGCGGGCGACAAGATCGAGTTGCGCTGCGACTGCCAGCACCAGCCCTGCCGGTAGCCTGAAGCATCCGGCCACGCTGGCCAGACCGCCCGCGTGGCCGGTCGCCTGTCGCGGCGCGTCGCGCCGCATCCCGCCCCGCCATGACGGCATCCCGCCCCGCCCGTTCGGGCGCGGTACAATGACGCGCCTTCGTCTGGCGACGACCCGGGAGCCCTCATGCTGACTCGTCTGTCTCGACTCCGCCGCTTCGCCCTGCTCGCCGTGGTGTGCACCCTCGGTGCACAGGTCCTCGCGCAGGGCCCCCGTCGCGTGCCGCTCGGCGACTGGCCGGAGCTCCGAGGCCCGCACCGCGACGGGATCTCGCGCGAGACCGGCCTCCCCGCCGCGCTGTCGCTCGAAGCCGGGTCGCTGCTGTGGCGCGCGCCGTTCGGCGGCCGGTCGACGCCGCTCATCGTCGGCAACCGCGTCTACGTGCAGAACCCGGCCGGCCGCGGCGCCAGTCTGCAGGAACGCGTCATGTGCCTGGATGCGAACACCGGCAAGGTCGTCTGGGAGTACCGGTTCAACACGTTCCAGAGCGACGTGCCGCCGCACCGGCTCGCCTGGTCGTCGCCGGCCGCCGACCCCGCCACCGGCAACATCTACGCGCTGGGCAGCGGCGCGACGGTCGTCGCGCTCAGCCGGGACGGCAAGCCGCTGTGGCACCGGTCGATCGGCGAGGAGTTCGCGGCCTTCACCACGCACGGCGGCCGCACGATGTCGCCCGTCGTCGACGGCGACCTCGTCATCATCAGCGCGGCGATCTCCAACTGGGGCGAGCACGCGAACCGCGCGCACCGCTTCGTCGCGCTCGACAAGACGACCGGCGACGTGGTCTACGTGGCCAATCCGGGCAGCCGGCCGTACGACACGGCGTACGCGCCGCCGGTCATCGTGACGCTGGCCGGGCAGCGGCTCCTGATCGACGGTCTCGGCGACGGCGCCGTGCACGCGATCAAGCCGCAGACCGGCCAGAAGGTCTGGAGCTTCCCCG
>JBFXBH010000188.1:2921-5460 GCA_050183355.1 Vicinamibacterales bacterium
GCCAGCGCCCGGATCAAGGTGTCCCGCTCGCTCCCGTGGACGGAGACGTTCGAGGGGCTCGCCGAGAACACGACGCCCGCGGGCTGGGTCAGCATGGCGGCGGGCCAGTTCGCCGTCACCACCATCGACGGCACGAAGGCGCTCCAGAAGAAGCCGCTCAGCACGCTCTTCAAGCGCGTCCGCGCGTTCGTCGGGCCGACGACGCTCTCGGATTACACCGTCACGGCGGACGTCCGGGCACCCACGCGCCGGCGCCAGCAGGCCGACGTCGGCATCACGGCGCAGACCTACTCGCTGATCCTCTACGGCACGCAGCAGAAGCTGAAGCTGGAGTCGTGGGAGCCGGAAACCGAGCGCCGCGTGGAGACGACCTTCACCTGGGCGCCGGACACATGGCAGACGCTGAAGCTGCGCGTCGAGAACCTGCCGGGCGGCGGCGTGAAGGTCCAGGGCAAAGCCTGGAAGACCGGCACGCCGGAGCCGGCCGGCTGGGGCATCGAGAAGGTCGACCCGATCGGCAACCGCGAGGGCGCCCCCGGACTCTTCCTTGACGCGGAGTTCGGCGCCTTCATCGACAACATCTCGGTCACGCCGAACCGGCTGGCCGCCTCCGGAAAGTGAGCCCAGGGCCCATGCAGACGCGCGTTCGTTTCACTCTCGCTCTCCTGCTGGCGGCCGCCGGCACGGCGATCCACGCCTCCGACCCGGGCGGCACCGACTGGCCGATGTGGGGCGGCACGCCGGACCGGAACATGGTCTCGTCGATGAAAGGCCTCCCGACCGAGTGGGACGTCAAGACGAAGAAGAACATCAAGTGGTCCGCCGCACTCGGCTCGCAGAGCTACGGCAACCCGGTCGTCGCCAACGGCGTCGTGCTGGTCGGCACGAACAACGAGGCCCCGCGCGACCCGAAGCAGCCCGGCGACCGCGGCGTGCTGATGGCCTTCGACGAGAAGACCGGCGAGTTCCTCTGGCAGCAGACGCACGAGAAGCTGCCCGCCGGACGCGCCAACGACTGGCCCTACCAGGGCGTCGCGTCGTCCCCCGCTATCGAGAACGGCCGCGTCTACTACGTCAGCAACCGCGGCGTGCTGCTGTGCCTCGACATCAAGGGGTTTGCCAACGGCAACGACGGCGTGACCACCGAGAAACTGACCGGGCCGAAGGACGCCGACGTGCTCTGGGAGTTCGACATGATGGAGGAGGTCGGGGCCTACCCCCACAACCTGTCGAACTCGTCCCCCGTGATCCTCGGCGACCTGATCTACGTCAGCACGTCGAACGGCCAGGACGAGAGCCACGTCAACATCCCGAGCCCGAAGGCGCCGGCGATCATCGCGGTCAGCAAGACCACCGGCAAACTGGTCTGGGAGGACAACTCGGTCGACGACCGGATCCTCCACGGGCAGTGGTCCACGCCGGCCGTCGGCAAGGTGGGCGGCGTCGACATGGTCGTCAGCGCGCAGGGCGACGGCTGGGTGCGGGGCTACGAAGCGCTGTCGGGCAAGAAGCTCTGGGAGTTCGACACGAACCCCAAGGACTCCGTGTGGCCGCGGACGCGGAACGAAGTCATCGCCACGCCGGTCATCTACAAGGACCGCGTCTACATCGCCAACGGCCAGGACCCCGAGCACGGCGAGGGCGTCGGTCACTTCTACGCGATCGACGCGACGAAGCGTGGCGACATCACGACGAGCGGCCTCGTGTTTCACTTCGACAAGATCCGCCGCTCCGTCTCGACGGCCGCGATCGCCGACGACCTCGTGTACATCTCGGACTTCAGCGGCTTCCTGCACTGCCTCGACGCCAACACCGGGCAGGAGTACTGGGTGCACGACACGTTCGCGGCGATCTGGGGGTCTCCGATGGTGATCGACGGCAAGGTCTACCTCGGGGACGAGGACGGCGACATCGTCATCCTGCAGGCGGGCAGGACCGAGAAGGTCATCGCCGAGATCAACATGGGCAGTTCCGTCTACGCCACGCCGGTGCCGGCCAACGGCGCGATCATCCTGAACAACCGGAACATGCTCTTCTCGATCCAGGCCGGCGCCGGCGCGAAGTAGCCCGTGACCCAGGACCCGCGCAGGCTCCCGATGGCCGACGGCGGCGCCGCCGCCGTCGCCGACCAGACCGACGTCGGCAGCTACTTCGTCGCGAACTATCCGCCGTTCTCGGTCTGGACGCCCGAGGCCGTGGCCGCCGACGCGCTGCCGGCGCTCGACCGGCCCCCCGTGCCCGGCGTCCCGCTCGGGCTCTACCTGCACATCCCGTTCTGCCGGAAGCGCTGCCACTTCTGCTACTTCCGCGTCTACACGGACAAGAACTCGTCGGACGTCGCCACGTATCTGGACGTGCTCGCCCGTGAGTGGGAGCAGTACGCCGCGAAGCCCGCCATCGCCGGCCGGCCGCTCAACTTCGTCTACTTCGGCGGGGGCACGCCGTCGTTCCTGTCGACGCAGCAGCTCGAAGGGCTCGTCACGCGCCTGACCGCCACGACGTCGTGGTCGCAGGCCGAGGAAGTCACGTTCGAGTGCGA
>JBFXBH010000189.1:0-5428 GCA_050183355.1 Vicinamibacterales bacterium
CGACCGCTTCTTCCTGTCGCGGTTCGGCCCGCCCCGCTTCGACGTCTTCGCCTACGAGTTCTACGAAGGCAGTTCGATGGCCGTCCCGCACGTCGCGGGCTTCGCCGCGCTGCTGATGCAGCAGGGCGTCACGTCGCCGGCGGCGATCGAGGCGCTGATGAAGGCCACGGCCACGGATCTGGGCGCGCCCGGGCGCGACGACGCCTTCGGCTACGGCCTGATCAACCCGCGCGCGGCGCTGCGCGGCCTGGGGTTGCTCAAGTGAGGGCGATCGTGGCTGCGGCCGTCGTCGCGCTGGCCTCCGCGCCCGCGTGGGGCCAGACGGCGCCCGCCCCGGCGCGCCCGACGGGCCGCGCGGACGCACCGGTCTCGGTGCGCGCGTTCGCGGACGCCGGCGTCGAGACGTTTCACGCGAACGACGCCTTCCGCGCCGTGTTCGACCGCCGCACCGGCGTGCGGGTCGGCGGCGGGCTGTTCGTCTCGCTGCCGAAGGGACTGTTCGCCGACGTCCGCGTGAGCCGGCTGCAGATGACCGGTGAGCGCGCGTTCGTCTTCGAGGGGCAGCGCTTCCCGCTGGGCATCGCGGATACGCTCACGGTGATTCCGATGCAGATCACCGGCGGGATTCGTGCCGGGCGTCCGGGCGCACGCACCGTGCCCTACATCGGCGCGGGTGCCGGGTGGTACCGCGCGAGCGAGACATCGGCATTCGCGGACGAGGGCGAGACCGCGGAGCGGACGACGCCCGGCTACCACGTGGTGGGGGGCGCGGACGTCCGGCTCTGGCGGCGGATCGGCGTCGGCGGTGAAGTCGAATGGAGCCACGTCGGCGGGGGCCTCGCCGGCACCGGCATCGCCAGCGCGCTGGACGACACGAACCTCGGCGGCATCAGCGTCCGCGTCCGCGTCCTGGCGGGCACATGGTAGGCCGGTTGCCGCGTGGCACGTTCGCGGCGAAGGTGCTGGCGGCCGTGCGGCGGATCCCTGCCGGCCGCGTCGCGACCTATGGCGACATCGCGGCGCTGGCCGGGTCGCCGCGCGCACATCGGGCGGTCGGCACTGTGATGCGAGAGTGCCGCGACCCCGGCGTGCCGTGCCACCGCGTCATCGCGGCCGGCGGCGCACTCGGCGGCTACGGCCGCTTCCTGCAGCTCAAGCGGGATCTCCTCCGGGCCGAGGGGCTGACGGTGTCCGCCACGCGGGTGCGGAACTTCACGGCCGTCCGCTGGCAGGGCCGGCGCCTGTCCGGCGTCCGGGCGCGCGCCTCGCGCACCGTGTGGGCGACGCTCGTCCTCGTGCTGTCGTGGACTGCGGCCTCGGTGGCACAGCAGACCGGAACCCTGTCGGGACGCATCGTTGACCAGACCGGGGGCGCACTGCCCGGCGTGACCGTCACGGTCGAGCCCGCCGGCACCGCCACGCCGATCGAAACCGTCTCCGATGACACCGGTCAGTTCCACGTCCCCGCCGTGCCAGCAGGCCGGGTGGCAGTAACCTTCCGCCTGATCAACTTCAGCACCGTGCGCCGGGACGTGACGGTCACCACCGGGAGCACCAGGGTCGATGCCGTGCTGGTCGTGGCCGCCAGCGCGGACATCGTGATCACCGCCCCGCGCACGTTCCGCAACCTGGCCGAGATCGAGAAGCCGGCGGAGAACCTCGTCGGCATCGCCTCGGCCGCCAGCGAGGGCGCGATCACGGCGGCGCAGCTCGCGGTCCGGCCCGCGAACCGGGCCGCCGAGATCCTCGAGGCCGTGCCGGGCCTGGTCATCAGCCAGCACAGCGGGGAGGGCAAGGCGAACCAGTACTACCTGCGCGGCTTCAACCTGGATCACGGATTCGACTTCGCCCAGACGATCGCGGGCCTGCCCGTGAACCTGCCGACGCACGCGCACGCGCAGGGCTACGCCGACGCCAACTTCCTGATTCCGGAGCTGGTCAGCGGCGTCCAGTTCCGCAAGGGCCCCTACTTCGCCGAGAACGGTGACTTCTCGTCGGCCGGATCCGCCACCATCAACTACTTCAACGTGCTGGAGCGGCCCGTGGCCACGGCGACCATCGGGTCGTTCGGCTACGACCGTGTGTTCGTGGCCGCCTCGCCGCGCGTGGGGGCGGGCCATGTGCTCGCCGCCGGCGAGTGGGAGCGCGACAACGGCCCGTGGGCGAACCCGAACGACAAGGACAAGCTCAACACCGTGCTGCGCTACAGCCGCGGCGACTCGAGGACGGGTGTCTCGCTGACCTGGCTCGGCTATTCAAACCACTGGCACTCCACGGACCAGATCCCGCTCCGCGCCGTCCAGTCCGGACGGCTGGGCCGCTTCGGCGCCATCGAACCGACCGACGGCGGCGAGACCTTCCGCTACGCCGTGATCGCCGACGGACAGCGGTCCTCGACCAACGGCTCCACGCGCGCCACGGCCTACGTTCAGCGCTACGGCGTGCAGTTGTTCCACAACTTCACCTACTTCATGAACGACGCCGAGCACGGCGACCAGTTCGAGCAGTACGAGCGGCGGTGGACCGCGGGCGGCCGGGTCACCCATCGCCGGCTGCTGCGGCTGGGCGGCCGGCCCGCCGAGACCGCGGCCGGCGTCGAGGTCCGTCACGACCGGGTCTCGCCGCTCGGCCTCCACCTGACCACCGCCACGCGCCGCCGCGAGACCGTCCGCCTCGACATGGCAACCCAGACGTCGGCCGCCGGCTTCGGTGAGGTGGAGGTGGAATGGAGCCGTACGGTGCGGACCACCGTGGGCCTGCGCGGCAACGTCTACCGCTGGGACGTGCAGAGCGACCTGCCCGCCAACTCCGGGCAGGCCGCCGCGGGCCTGCTGAATCCGAAGTTCTCCAGCGCGTTCGGACCGTGGCGGGGCACCGAGATCTACGTGAACGCGGGCACGGGCTTCCACTCCAACGCGGGGCTGGGCATCATGCTGACGACTGACCCGCTGACCGGCGAACCCACGACAGCGTCTCCGCCGTTCGCCCAGGCGCGCGGCGTCGAGGCCGGCGTGCGGACCGTGGCACTGCGCCGGACGCAGCTGACCGCCACGGTGTGGTACCTGGGCTTCGATTCGGAGCTGGTGTACGTGGGCGACTCCGGCAGCACGGAGGCCGGGCCCGCCAGCCGGCGCGCCGGCGTCGAACTCACCGGGTACGTCTATCCGACCGAGCGGTTCGCGCTCGACCTCGACGTCTCCTTCTCGCGGGCCCGCTACATCGGCGTTCCTGGCGACGAGGCGTACGTGCCAGGCGCGCTGAACCGCGTGATCACGGGTGGCCTCACGCTGGCGCCCCCGGGGGCGGGTCGCGCCGCCACCGGCCCGTTCGGCAGCCTGCGGCTGCGGCACTTCGGCCCACGGCCGCTGACCGAAGGCGGGCTGGTCACGTCGCGTGCCACGACCATCCTGAACGCCGAGGCCGGCTGGCAATTGTCCGGCCGCTGGCGCGTGTTCGCCACGGGCTTCAACCTGCTGAACCAGCGCGTCTCGGACATCGATTACTACTATGCCTCCCGGCTGCGGGATGAACCCGCCGCGGTGGAGGACGTCCACTTCCACCCCGCGATTCCCCGGTCGGCCCGGCTGACCCTGCAGGCGTCCTTCTAGTGCCCGGTCCCATCCTCGACCGGCGGTGGCCCTCGCGGGCGGCACGCCCGCTCGCCCCCGCACTGTTCGCCGGCCTCGCGCTGGTCGGCGGCGGCCCGGCCACGCACGCGGCCCAGAAGCCCGCCTCCGGCGTCGCCGCGCTGGTGGCCGCCCGCGACGAGGCGCGGACGTTGCTCGCAAACGGGCAGGCCCCGTCGGTGCCGGCGGCGGCGTTCCAGGCCCGCGACGCGGCGCTCGCGCTCGACGCGGCCATGGCCGCGCTCCCGGCCGACATGCGCGTCCGCGTGGAGCGTGCCGTCCGCGCGATCGTGCTGGCGGCCTGGCGGCTGGACGCGGCCGGCGACGCGGGTGATCTGGCGCAGATCGAGCACGGGGTCGCCCGCCTGTCCGAAGCGGTCACGACCATCGACGCCGTGCTCCAGAAGGCGCCGGGGCCGGCGGCGGGAGCGCCGGCGGACGCGGACAGCCAGGCCGTCCCCGGCTACACGGATCAGGTCCGGCCGGTGTTCCGGAAGCGCTGTGCCGTCTGCCACGACGACCGCGGTGCGGCCGTGCGGCTGCTGGACTACGCGTCGGCGGCGAAGGCGGCACCCGCCATCAGGGACCAGGTGCTGCGCGAGGTGATGCCCCCGTGGTTCATCGACCCGGAGGGCCCGTCCGTGACGGGGTCCCACACGATGAGCGCGCGCGAGATCGACACGATCCTGCGCTGGACGGGCCGGGGCATCCCGGAGGGCGCGTCAGGCGGGAGCCCACCCGCGCCTGCGCAGCCCGTCACGCCGGCCTGGACCGCCGGACCGCCGTCCCGCGTGCTCGAGGCCACGGCCATCCCGCTCGCGCCCGGTCAGCCGGGCGCGCGGACGCGCGTGGCCGTTGCCACCGGCCTGACCGGGGATCTGTGGGTCCGGGCGGTTGACGTGCTCCCGTCGGATCCGGCGCTGCTGCGCGCGGCACGCGTCAGCGTGGACGGCGGCCCCGTACTCGGCACGTGGTTCCCCGGCGAATCACCCGGCGAGCCCCCGGCGGGCACGGCGTTCCGGATTCCGGCCGGGGCCACGCTGCAACTCGACGTGCAGGTGCACGCGCCACCGGCAGGCAGCGCCGCGCGCGCGCTCTCGATGCGGATCGGACTGTACGACGCGCCCGCGCCCGCGTCCGGACGCGGCCTCGCCGCGCGGACGTTCGACGACACGCTGACGCTGGACGCCGCCGCGACGGTCGTCGGCGTGCGCGTCATCCAGACGGAGCCGCTCGACTCGGTGGACGTCGTCGCACTGGCGCCCGACGGCCGCACCACGGCCGTCCTTCGTCTGCGGGCATCACACCCCGGGTGGGATCGCCGCTACTGGCTGGCGCGGCCCGTCGCGCTCGCGGCCGGCACGAGCCTGAGCGTGCACGTGTCGGGCGAGAACCCGACGGTCGAAGTGCTGCTCGACGCGCCCGCTAGACCTTGAAGTCCGGCGGGACGATCTGGAAGCGCCGGCCGTCCGGGTCCGTCACGAAGAGCGACTCGCCGCGCGGGGCGGCCTGCACGCCGCTCTTCCCCAGCCGGTCGGCGAGCGCCTGCGTCTGCCTGCCGTCCATCCCCGGAATGCTGAGGGCGTAGTGGTCGAAGGACGCCTGCGTCGGCGCGCTGCCGATTGACAGGTGCGTGCCGTCGGCCAGCGGCACGATCGCGCGGTCCTTCCGGAACTCGACCGGCACGCCGAGCAGCGTCCTGTAGAACTCGCCGGTCTTCTGGAAGTCGATCGACTTCACCTCGACGTGATGCAGGCCGCGGGCCTCGATCAGGCCGGCCGCCCGGGCGGACGTGGTGCCGG
>JBFXBH010000190.1:0-5369 GCA_050183355.1 Vicinamibacterales bacterium
TCTGGCAACGGGCTTCGACTGGGTTCCCGCCCGGATGCGACAGGTCCGCCGGTGGTGTGTTTGACCGGCATGCGGAACCGGACCGCCCGCACAGCCACGGGCCCCCGCGTGCTTCCGCTTCGCCGCCTGATGGACAGGACCCACTCATGCGGCGGTCCTGGTCAGCGCGGCGTTGTGGGGATGTCGATGAGCGGCAGGCCGGCGGCGGCGATGTGGGCGAAGGCTTCGGCTTCCGTCGTCATCGTCTCGCCGTGGCGCGCCCGGTGGCGGAACGGGCGGAACGCCTGCTCGGCCGTCAGGCCCGGCAGGTCCGGCGCGAGGTCGTGCCGGACGAAGAACGCATTCACGCCCTGCTGCTCGCAGAAGACCAGTCGATACCCCTTCTCCCGCGCGACCTGTTCCAGCGCGGCAAGCGACGCGCCGAAGTACTCGACTGGCCGGTCCGCCGGCGGGCCCTCCACCGGCGTCGTGACGGCCCGCGTGGGGCCGAAGTAGGCGTTGTACTCGAGCACCAGCACGCGCGCGGTGCAGGCGTCGAGGGCCCGCAGCAGCCAGTACTCCACGCTGTCGACGTCGATCGACAACAGGTCGACCTCGCCGGCGCAGCCGTGCCGCCGCACGAGGTCGTTGATGTTGTCGGGCGTCACCATGGCCTGCACGACGGCGACGCCGGGGTTGGTCCGCAGTTCGTGGCTGGCCATGCTGACGGCCCGGGGGCTGGCGTCCACCATCAGGCCGCTCCAGCCCATGTCGTGCGCGAGCACGGCCGCGCTGCCGCCCGAACCGCCGCTGCCGATCTCGACGAACCTCCGCGTCCGGACGCCGGCGGCGTCGAGCAGCGCGAGGATGATGCCGTCCTCTTCGTGCTGGGAGCGGAGCCGGAACCGCCGGGCGGCGAGCGCGAGCGGCGCCGGGAGATCGGTCGGCAGATACTGCGCGCGGATGAGCGACGCGAGCTGCAGCCGGAACGTCTGGCGGGCACGCTCGTCCGCCTTCTGATTCGCGAGCACCCTGGCGATCGGCTTCTGGGCCGACGCGATGTCGTCAAGCTTGCCCGCCAGGCGCTGTGTGAGCGCCTTCAGTTCCGCGACCTCCGCGCGCAGCGCGCGCAGTTGCGCCGATTCGGCGGCGAAGAGGCGCCGGCCGATGCGGGTCAGCAGCCCGCCCGTCTCTGGGGAATCCGACATGCAGACGTCAGTGTACCGTGATGACGCGGCCCGACGCCGCGCGGCCGAGCCGATCCGCGAGGGCCGCGCCCAGGTGATCGTCAGAGGTGACCGCCGCGGCGACGATGACGGACACCCCCGCGGCGTCGAGGGCCCGCAGCGCTGCGTAGAGCCGGACGGCCGCCTCGGGGAGATCGCCGGCCGCCCCGAGCGTCGCGGTGTCGGCGCCGGCGCCGGCGAAGGCCGGCACGTCGTCGTCCGTGACCAGCGCGCCGACGCGGGTGCCCGCCGACGTCGCCGCGCGGACGTCGGCCAGCATCCGTGCCCGGCGCGCACCCGGATCGCCCGCATAGAGCGTCAGCGTGGCCTTCGGCGCGTAGTGCGTGTCGAGCATCCCGGGTGAGGCCGGCACACCGCTTCCGGCCTGCCGCGCCCCGAGGCGGACGTCCGGCAGCACACCCCGCAGCATCTCGATTGTTACGGCGCCCGGGCGCAGCACGCGAGGCGGCGTGGTGGTGAGGTCCAGCACGGTCGATTCCACACCGACCTCGCAGGGCCCGCCGTCGAGCAGGAGGTCGATCCGGCCGTCGAGGTCTTCGAGCACGTGCGCCGCGGTCGTCGGACTCGGCCGGGAAAACAGGTTCGCGCTCGGCGCGGCGACCGGCACGCCCGCCGCCGCGATCAGCGCGAGCGCAACCGGGTGCCGCGGCACGCGGACGGCGACCGTCGCGCCCCCGGCGGTGACGGCCGGCGGCACGGCGGTGGCGCGCGGCAGGACGAGCGTCAGCGGGCCGGGCCAGAAACGCTCCGCGAGCGTGAACGCGGCTGGCGGAGCATGGACCGCGACGCGCGGCAGGTCCGCGGCGGAGGCCAGGTGCACGATGAGGGGATCGCTGGCGGGGCGCTGCTTCGCCGTGAAGATGCGGGCGACGGCGCCCGCGTCGAGCGCGTTCGCGCCGAGGCCGTAGACCGTCTCCGTGGGAAAGCCCACGAGGCCGCCGTCGCGCAGGCACAGGGCCGCACGGGCGATGACGTCGGGTTGTGGCGAACGGGGGTCGACCGGAAGGATAGGGGTCATGCGAGTAGGGGCGGCGCCTGACGGTGCCGCCCCTACCGGAGCGCTACTTGACGATGTTGATCGTCTTCAGCACGGCCGCGTCGGACGAGAGATCCTCGGCGCCGGCGGGGTACTTGTTCGCCTTGAGCATGTACGCCGTGATTTCCGCTGACTGGGCGCGCGTCAGGCTGCCGGGCGCGCTGGCAGGCATCGAGGCCTGGATCTTCTCGACCAGGTCGGCCATCGGGGTCTTGTCCCAGAAGCCCAGGAAGTCCGCGCCAGCCAGCGCCGGGGCGCCGCCGCCGCTCAGGTCGCTGCCATGGCACGCCGCACACTGTTCGCCGTAGAGGGCCTCGCCCTTCTGGGCCTGTGCTTCGCTGTAGACGCCGTCCTTCGCCGTCTTGGCCTGCTCGGCGCGAACAGCCGTCGTTGACACCACGAACGCCACGGTCAGGGCCGCTGCGGCACCGGTAAACGCTACGAGCTTTGCATAGGAACGCATCGAGTATCTCCTCCGCTTTACAGACAGTGCACAAATCCTACCACATGGGTTCCCGGTGTTTTTCCATGGAAAAGGCGTGAAACACGCCGTCCATCGGCGCGATGTTCCGGCCGGGCTGAAGTAATGACACACTGGCGCGGGCGAGGAGCGTTCGACATGAGCGACGCGCGGGAACGGGTCGGCTTCATCGGGCTGGGCAGCATGGGGGCGCCGCTGGTCGGCCATCTGCTGGCCAGGGGATTTCCGGTCACGGTCTACGCGCGGCGTCCGGAGGCGGCGGCCCCGGTGGTGGCGCAGGGCGCGACGGCGGCAGCCACGCCGCGTGCGGTCGGCGCGGCGTCCGACGTCGTCGTCACGATGGTCACGGCGACCGCCGACGTCGAGCAGGTCCTGCTTGGGGAGAACGGCGTGGCCGACGGGCTCCGGCCGGGAGGTCTCGTGGTCGACCTCAGCACGATTGACCCGGATGGTGCGCGCCGTCTGGCCAAACGCCTGGCCGAACGCGGGATCGACTTCATCGACGCACCGGTCTCGGGAGGGCCCGAGGGGGCGAAGCAGGGCACGCTGACGATCATGGCGGGCGGCGACACCGCCGCCCTCGCGCGCGTGCGGCCCCTGCTCGATGCGTTCAGCGCCCGTGTGTTCCACATGGGCGCGTCCGGCGCGGGACAGGTGACCAAGGCGTGTCACCAGTTGCTGCTGCTCATCACGACGGAAGGCGTGGCCGAGTCGCTCGCGCTGGCGGCAAAGGCCGGCGTGGACCCGGGCGCCGTGCGGGACGTGATGCTCCAGGCGATGGCGTCCAGCCGCGCGCTCGACCGTTTCGGCGGCTCGATGGCGGCCCGCAACTTCGAGCCCGGCATTCCCGCGAAGCTGTACCGCAAGGACGCGCAGATCGTCCACGATCTTGCGACACGGGTCGGCGCCTCGCTCCCGGCGGGCGACGTCGTGCGCGCGAACATCGCCAGGGTGCTCGACGCGAGCCGCGGCGACGAGGACCTGTCGGTGCTGATCACCGCACTCGAATGAACGCCAGTCCGCAACTCGGGTTGCCGTTCGACGAGGCCGGGCCCGCGGCGCCGGCGCCCGCCGTCCTGCGCTTCGTCCGGCACCGGAAGGCGCGCCGATATCTGATCCGCGTCGACCGCGACGGCACCGTGCGGGTGACCATCCCGCGCGGTGGCTCCCGACGCGAGGCGGAAGCCTTTGCCCGGCGCAACCAGGCGTGGATTGCCCGCCAGCGGGCCCGGGCTGCGGGCCGGGCGCTCCCCGCCGACGAGGAGCGGCGTCTCCGGCAGTTGGCACTGGACACGCTGCCGCAGCGGCTGCTGGCCCTGGCCGGGCTGCACGGTCTGGCGGTCTCGCGCGTCAGCATCCGGAACCCGAAAGCGCGGTGGGGCTCCTGCGGCCATGGCGGGCACATCTGCCTGAACTGGCGGCTCGTGCTGATGCCGGAGTGGGTGCGCGACTACGTGCTCATCCACGAGCTGATGCATCTGAAGCAGATGAACCACTCGCCGGCGTACTGGGCGCTGGTGGCCGCGGCATGCCCGGGCTACCGCGAGGCCCGGGCCTGGCTTCGCGACCACGGCGACGCGATCGCCTAGCGGAGGCGCGCCGGGCGACCGTCCGCTACCCGCCCCTGGTGTGCATCTCGAGGTGTGGGTCGCGTCGGAGGGAGTCCACGGGGATCACGCCGCGGTGCCCCGCGGCCAGTCGGGCTTCCGCCCCGCGGTCCGTGCGCGCCTGCCAGACGCCGCGAATGGCGGCCGTGATGGCGTCGTCGGCCGCGCCACCGCGCAGCGGGCCGCGCAGGTCGAGGCCGCGCGCGCCGTAGAGGCACAGAAACCATTGCCCATCCGCGGTGAGACGGCTCCGGTCGCATGACGCGCAGAACGGTGCTGTCGTCGACGAGATGATGCCGAACACGGTGCCGTCGCGCAGCCGGAAGCGATCCGCCGGTGCCGACGTCGACTCGTCCAGCGCCTCGATGCGGCCGTACCGGGCCTCGAGCTGCTGCAGCATCTCCGCGCGTGAGACGACGCGCTCCCGCGACCAGCGCGTCGCGCCGCCGACGTCCATGTACTCGATGAAGCGGAGCTCGGCCCCGTGGCCGCGGGCGAACTCGAGGAGCGGCACGAGCTCGTCGTCGTTCACGCCGCGCATCACGACCGTGTCGAGTTTCAGCCCGGGAAAGATCGGCGCCGCCGCGGCGATGCCCTCGAGCACGCGGCCCAGATCATCCGAGCGCGTCAAGGTGTGAAAGCGGTCTTCGTGCAGGGTGTCGAGGCTGACCGTGAGCCGGTGGAGCCCGGAGGCCTTGAGGGCGGCGGCCGCCGGCGCGAGCAGGATGCCGTTGGTGGTCAGCGCCAGGTCCCGCAGACCGGGCTTGGCCGCGAGGCCGGCGATGAGGGTGGTCAGGTCCCGCCGGAGCAGCGGTTCGCCGCCCGTCAGGCGGACTTTGTCCACGCCCAGACCGATGAACAGGTCCGTGAGGCGGTTGATCTCCTCGAAGTGCAGGATGTCCTCGCGCGGCAGCCAGACGTACTCCTCCTCCGGCATGCAGTAGCTGCAGCGCAGGTTGCACCGGTCGGTGACCGACAGGCGCAGGTTGCGGAGGGGACGAGAGTGCTGGTCGAGCAGC
>JBFXBH010000191.1:0-5345 GCA_050183355.1 Vicinamibacterales bacterium
CGGGCGGCATCGCACTGCCCTTGGGCTTGGGCGGCGTGAACGCCCGCGCCGTCTGGCTCGCACCGGCCTGCGTGAGCGCGGTGATGGGGTCGGCGTTCCCGTGACTGGCCGCCCACATCAGCGCGGTCTGGCCGCGCAGCGACTCGGTGGCGTCGAGCTTCGCCCCGCGCGCCAGCAGCAGACGAATCACATCCGCCTTCCCGGAGCGCGCGGCCGTCATCAGCGCCGTCTCGCCGCCGGGCAACGCCGTGTCCGCATCGGCACCGGCCTTCAGCAGCCGCTCCACCACGGCCGCGCTGCCGTTCTCGACCGCGAGCGAGAGCGGCGTCACGCCGTACCGGTTGACCGCCCGGGCGTCCGCGCCGGCCGCGAGGAGCGCATCGACCACGGCCGCCTGATCCAGGTGCGCGGCGTGGTGCAGCGGCGTCGTGCCGTCCGGCTCGGCGGCCATCGCCTGCCCCCGCGCGATGAGAGCCTTCGCCGCCGCGGCGTCACCGGCCTTGATGGCGTCGACCAGCGGCAGGCGGCCCGCTGCCGCCGCGGAGCCGGCCGTCGCCAGTGTGAGCACGAGGAACGTGGGGATGCCGCGCATGGTCTAGAGATCCGTCACGCGGCCGGTGCTGTCGCCCAGCCGATCGAGGGTCACGCCGGCACGGTCCAGCAGGCTCAGCGTGAAGTTCATGAACGGCGTGTCGAGCTGATAGTTCAGCAGCCGCCCGCCCTTGAGGCCGCCGCCACCGCCGGCCACGACGATCGGCATGTCGTGCGGGCTGTGGATGTCGCCCGAGCCCATGCCCGCGCCCCAGAGCAGCAGCGAGTGGTCGAGCAGCGTGCCGTCACCATCCGCCGTGGCATCCATCCGCGTCGCCAGGTTCGCGAAGAGCTGCATGAAGTACGCGTTGATCTTCGTGTTCTGCTTGATCTTGTACGGGTCGCCCTGATGGTGCGACGTCTCGTGGTGCGCCTCGGGCACGCCGATGTGCGGGAACTGCCGGCCGCCCTGCTCACGCGACGTCTGGAACGTGATCACGCGCGTCACGTCCGCCTGATACGCGAGGAACATCAGATCGATCATCAGGTCGCAGTGATCCGGGAAGGATTCCGGGATCCCCATCGGCTGCGCGTTCTCGGGCAGCGGCGTGGTGGCGGACTGGCGCGCGGCCTTCTGGATGCGCTGCTCCACGTCGCGGACGGCATCCAGGTAACCCTCCACCGTGACGCGATCGCCGGGCCCGAGCCGCCCCCGCAGGCCCGCGAGGTCCGCGCTGACGCGGTCGAGGATGCTGCGGTCGCGCTTCATCTGCCCGAGCCGCGCCTCGACGCTCCCGCCGTCCCCGAACATCCGCTCGAACACGACGCGCGGATTGTTCTCCATCGGCAGCGGCATCGCCGGCGCGCGCCACGAGAACGTGTTCACGTACGCACAGCTGTACCCCTGGTCGCAGTTGCCGACGAAGCTCGACTCGAGCGCCAGCTCCATCGACGTCAGCTGCGTGTCCCGGCCGAGCACGTCCGCCGCGTACTGGTCCGCCGTCTTCGCGAGCTCGATGTCCGCGCCTTCCGTCCGCCGCGCCGCGGCCCCGGACAGGAAGCAGGCCGCCGCCCGGGCGTGAACGCCGCTGCCGACCTGCTTGCTCTCGGCGGCGAGGTTGCTCAGCCCGGTGGCGATGACGACCTTCTCCTCGAGCGGCTTGAGCGGCAGCGTGATGGGCATGAACGTCAGCGGCTTCAGCCGCGTGCCCTCGCCCTTCGGCTTGAAGTCCGGTCCGTAGACGCCATTGGCCGTCTGCCAGAACGCGACGCGCGTGACGCCGGTCGCCGCCGTTCGCGACGTGGCGGTCAGCGCCGGCACCATGGCGTCGAGCAGCGGCAGGGCGATCGCCGCCCCGGCTCCGCGCAACACCGTTCTCCGCGCCAGCGAGTGCTTCGTGATGACCATCGACTGCCTCCTGGGTGACCGGGGATCTAGCGCGCCGCGACGGCCGTCGGGCCGCCGTCCGGCAACCGGCGCATCCGGAACGGTGCGCTCGTCGTGATGCCAAGGATCAGATTCGACACGCGGTACTCCGACGCCGCCGCCTGCCGCACGATGGCGCGGACCGTCGGCGCGTCGGCCGGCCGCAGCCCGCGTCCGAGCGCGTAGGTCAGCAGGCGCTCGGTGATCGACCGCGCGAACGCCTCCGGGTTGCCGGTGATCCGCGTCTTGAAGTCCGCCAGCGTCTTGAAGCCGGTCCCGTCCGGGAACGTGCCCGAGACGTCCACGGCCCGCATCGACTGATCGACCGTGCGGTACCGCCCCGCCTGGTCGAAGTTCTCGAGCGCGAAGCCGAGCGGGTCGATCACGGCGTGGCACCCGGCGCACACCGGATTGGCCCGATGGGCCGCCATCCGTTCGCGCATCGACTGCGGCGCGGCCGCACCGGTCTTCTCCTCGAGCGGGGGCACGTTGGCCGGCGGCGGGGGCGGCGACACGCCCAGCACGCTCTCCATGATCCACTTGCCGCGCTTGACGGGCGACGTGCGGATCGCGTGGGACGTCGTCGTCAGCACGCTGCCCTGGCCGAGCAGGCCGCGCCGGGGGCTGTCCGCCGGCAGCGCGACGCGGCGGAAGTGCGCGCCCTTCACGTTCGTGATGCCGTAGTGCCACGCCAGGCGCTCGTTCAGGAACGTGTAGCGCGCGGTCAGCAGGTCCATGATCGGCCGGTCGTCCCGCACGATGCTGTCGAAGAACAGTTCCGTCTCCGTCTGCATCGCCGCACGGAGCCCCTCGTCGAAGTCCGGGTCGTCCGGCGACGCCACGGCCAGCGACCGCAGCTGCAGCCACTGCGGCAGGAAGCTCTGCGACAGCGCCCGCGAGCGCGGGTCGGCCAGCATCCGCCGCACCTGTCGCTCGAACACCGCCGGCTGCGACAGCCGGCCGGCGGCGGCCAGCCGCACGAGCTCGTCGTCAGGCACGCTGCTCCACAGGAAGAACGAGAGACGGGACGCGAGGTCGAGGTCCGCGAGCGTGTAGGCGGACGTCCGGGCGGCAGGCGGGTCGAGCTCGATCCGGAACAGGAAGTCCGGCTGGACCAGCAGCGCCCGCACCGCCATCTCGATCCCGGACTCGAAGCCGTTCCCCGACTGGCGCTCCTCGGTGTAGAAGCCCAGCAGCTTGTCCACGTCCGCCGTGGTCGCCGGACGCCGGTACGCGTGGCGCGCCAGCGACCCGAGGATCCGTCTCGCACACGCCGTCTCGTCCGCCGCCGCGGCGGGGCGGCACGTGAAGATACGGCGGCGGGCCACCGTGTCTCCCGGTCCGCCGGACACGCCGAACGGCCCGGCGATCGTCACGCTCGCCAGGTGCGGCTGGTAGATGCCGAGGCCCTCCGGGACCATGTTGCCCTCGTACGAGGGCTTGATGAACCGGAGCCGCGGGAAGTCCGACGTCTCGTAGGACGGCAGCTTGAGGAACGCGACGCCGACATCGTGCAGGCCGGCCTTCACCGGCACGCGGATCTGCCACCGCGTGTCCTCGACGGACTTGCCGGTGGCCACCTTGCCGAACCCGCCCGCGCCGCCGCGCGGCGACGGCGGCATCACGAAGACGTGCGTCCGGTGGCCGTCGATGGAGACTTCGAGCTGGTGCTCATCGTCGAAGCCTGCCGTCGGGTCGCAGCCGCCGGCGGACACGAGCGCGCACGAGAACTGCGCGCGGATCAGATACTCCCCGTCGCGCGGGAAGTTGTACGGCACGAGGATGCCGCCGCGCGTCCCGAACGGCAGCCCCTCCACGTGCTCGTACTGCGGCAGGTCGGACGAGATCGGAAACGTGTCGGCCACCGGCGCCGGCGGCATGCTGCCCACGGCCACGCGCGCGATGCGCCGCGCCGCCGTCAGATACCGCTCCATCAGCGACTGCGACAGCCGCAGCACACCCGCCATGTTGTCGAAGCCGTACCCGGCATCGTCCGGCGGGAGCAGCGCGGCCACGTCCACGTCGACGCCGAGGATGTCGCGGACCGCGTTCTGGTACTCGAAGCGGTTCAGGCGATGGAAGGTTTCCGTGCGGCCGGGATCCGGCTTCGCGGCCGCGGCCCGGTCGAGCCGGGCCTCGAGCGCGGTGACGAAGGTGGTGACCGCGGCGTCGTCCGCCCGCGGGCGGCCGGGCGGCGGCATCATGCCGGCGCGCAGCTTCGCGGCCACCTTCTCCCAGGTTTCCGGATGCTCGCCGGCCTGCGCCGGGTCGAGCCCTTCGAGCACCAGCCCGCCGACCTTCGCGCGGCTGCTGTGGCAGCCGAGGCAGTACTGATTCACGAGCGCGGCATCGGGCGCGGGCGCCTCGGCGCGCAGCCGGGACGCCGCCTGCTCCGCGGCCCGCGGCGCCGCCGCCACCGCCACTACGCAGGCCCCGCCCGCGGCGAAAGCCACCAGACGTCGACCGGGACGCCACTGCATACGTGAAACACCCTCCAGAGTCAGCGGGATTCTAACAACGTTCGCTCGAGGCGGATGTCGCGAAGCGCACCGGAATCCGGGGGCAGTTCCGCCGCCCCTGGCGGCAGGCCGTTGGCCGCCAGGATGTGGGCCAGCACGTCCGTGTAGGCCCGGGGGTCGAGCGTGCCCGGACGGTCGCGGGGCATCGTCTCGACGATGCGGTCGAACAGGTCCGCCAGCGGCCGATCGCCCCACTTTGCGAGGAAAATCTCGCCCTTGAGGGCCGGGCCCGGGGGGTCGTCCCCGCCGCGCAGGTCGCGCCCGTGGCAGTAGGAGCACGCGCGAAACGCCTCCTCACCCCGCGCCGCCTGCTCCGGCGTGAAGACGCCGTCGCGCGTGCTGCGGGCGGGCTGCCCGGCACGTCCGGCGGCGCCCGCCTCGCCGCCGACCAGCAGCCCGGCCAGCAGCGCGACCGCGGGCACCCTACGCATGGCGCACGCCCGGCAGCGGCCCGGTGCTGTCGCCGTGTCCGGCGGCCGGGACGCCGACGGCGTTGAGCAGCGTGACCTGCAGGTTCGCGAGCGGCGTCCCCGCCGGCACGCGCAGGTGCCGGCCGCCGTCGATCCCCAGGGCCCGCCCGCCGGCGACCAGCGTCGGCACGTTCACGGGCCGGTGCTGGTTCGAGTCGCTCATGCCGGCCCCCGCCAGCACGACGGTCCGGTCGAGCAGCGTCCCCTCGCCCTCCGGCGCCGACGCCAGTCGCGCCAGGAAGCCCGCGACGAGCGCCAGGTGGTACGTGTTCAGCTTCGCCTGCTCCGCCAGCCGGGCCGGGTCGTCCTCGTGGTGCGAGAGCGCATGGCTCCCCTCGCCGACGCCCGCCTCCCCGAACACCCGGTCGCTGCGCTCGCGCACCATCAGCAGCGTCGCGA
>JBFXBH010000192.1:0-5249 GCA_050183355.1 Vicinamibacterales bacterium
TGCGGACGGAACAAGCGGCGGACGTGCCACACGCTGGGGATCAGCTATCACACGCTGTCCGCCTACCTGCGATGCGGGGATCCGTCGGCGACGGCGGACCAGCGTCAGTTGCCGGCGTGGGTCGCGCGGTCGTGCTCGGCCCGGCCATGAGCCCCCTGCGCTTCTTTCACGCGGTGCCGCTGCAGTCGCCGGTCATGCTGGCGGGGCTCGCACTGGTCAGCGCCGCGGAGGCGCTGCAGGTCCTGCTGGCGCCGGGCAGCGGGCGTGACGCCGTGACGACGTTGCTGTTCGTGCAGCTGTTCAGTGCGTCGGTCGGTTTCGCGATTCCGGCCAGGCGGGGACACTACGACGCGCTGCTGACCGGCGGCGCGTCACGGCACGCGGTCGTGTCCGGGCACCTTCTGATGGCGATCGCACCGGGTGTCGCGGCGTGGATCCTGATCGGCGGCGTGGAGCGCGCCGCAGGAGGTACGGCGATCTGGTCGACGGGCAGCGTCGCGGCCCTCGCGCTCGTCTCCGTGGGCGGGTGGGCGATCACGGCGCCGCTGCCGCGGCTGAGCGGCGGCGTGATCTGGCTCGTCGTGCTGCTCGCCACGTTCGGATGGTCGGCTGGCTGGCGGCAGGACATCCTCGCGGTGGCGCTGGGAGGCGGGACGGTCTGGACGCGGGCGGCCGTCTACCTGCTGTGTCCGCTCCTGCTCGGTGGCCGCGCACTCTCGCGGGTCGACCTCATCGCGGCGCTGCCGGCGCTGTTCGTGATCCTCGGGGCCGGACTGGTCGCCTGGCGCTGGCTGACGCGGCTGGACGTCACGCTGGAGGCCGCGCAGTGACGGGCGCGTTCGCCGTGGTCGCGCGCCACCTGGCGGCCCGCTACGGCCGGCGCGAGGTCTTCCACGACGTCTCGCTCGACCTGCGCGCGGGGCAGGCCGTCGGCATCGTCGGCGAGAACGGTGCCGGCAAGACCACGCTGCTGCGGATGCTCGTGGGGCTCATGCGCCCGGCACACGGAGACGTCCGCATCGCGGGTCTCCCGCCGGAGGATGCGACCCGGCGGATCCCCACGGCCTACTTCGCCGGTGAGGCCACGCTGCCCGGACGCGCACGGGCGTCGACGTGGGCGCGCCTGCTGGGGCACGACGGGGTCACCGACCGCCGGCGTCTGCGTACCCTCTCGCGCGGTGCGCGGCAGATCGTCGGGCTCCGTGCGGCCCTGGCACCCTCGGCGCTGGGGCTCATCGTCCTCGACGAACCGTGGGAGGGACTGGACCCTGATGGCGCGCGGTGGCTGACCGCGTTGCTGACATCGAAGCGGGATCGGGGGAGCGCCGTCATCGTCTCGTCGCACCGGCTGCACGATCTGGCGGGGCTGTGCGACGCCTACCTGTTCGTCGTGAATCACCGGGCCACGTTCATCCGCGCGTTCGAGCTGAGCCCGGTCGGCCCCGTGACGGCGTCGCTGCTGGCCGACGCCTTCGATCGGCTGCGCGGAGGGGAGCCGTGGGTGCGGGGCGGCCCCTGAGGGGCGCGCCGGGCGTGAACTGGACTGTCAGCGGCGCGTCGCCGCCGGCCGGCGGCCCCGGACCCGCGCGCCGGTGCGCATGCACGGCCGTTGACCGTGCGGTGGGCGCATAGTACGTTTGCGCGTGGACGCCGCCGGAACCCCGCTGAAAACCACCGCACTGCACGCACGACACATCGCATCAGGCGCGAAGCTCGTCCCGTTTGCCGGCTGGGAGATGCCCGTCGAGTACGCCGGCGTGACGGCGGAGCATCTGGCCGTGCGCACCGCGGCCGGCATCTTCGACGTCAGCCATATGGGCCAGATCGAGATCGCCGGGAAACAGGCGCTCGCGGCCGTGCAGCACATCGCCACCAACGACGCGGCGAAGCTCGCCACCGGACGCGCGCAGCTCTCGGTGCTGGCCTCGCCGGACGGCACGGTGCTCGACGACATCCTCGTCTACCGCTTGGCGTCATCGCACTTCCTGCTCGTGGTCAACGCCGCGAACGCGGCGAAGGATGTGGCCTGGATCACCGGCCAGCTGGCCGGTTTCGACGCGGCGGTCGTCGATACGAGCAGCCGGTACGCGCTCATCGCCGTTCAGGGGCCGAAGGCGCTCGCCATCGTGCAGACGCTGACGGCGGTGCCGCTCGACGAGATTCCGTACTACGGGTTCGCGCACGGAGAAGTGGCGAACGCCCGCGCGACGATCTCCCGCACGGGCTACACCGGCGAGGACGGCGTGGAGGTCTTCGTGCCGCCAGCGATGGCGGACCGCGTGTGGCAGGCGGTCATCGAGGCGGGACAGGGCGTCGTGGTGCCGTGCGGCCTCGCGGCGCGCGACACGCTGCGGCTCGAGGCCGGCATGCGCCTGTGCGGGCAGGACATGGACGAGACGACCACGGTACTCGAGGCCGGGCTCGGCTGGGCCGTGGGCTGGGACAAGGCGTCCTTCGTCGGGGCCGACGCCCTGCGGGCCGAGCGGCAGCGCGGGCCGGCGCGCAGGCTGGTCGGGTTCGAGATGCGCGAGCGCGGGATCGGGCGTCATGGGTATCCGGTGCTGCACGGCGGCCAGGTCGTCGGCTCGGTGACCAGCGGCACGCAGACCCCGTTTCTGAAGAAAGCCATCGGGATGGCCTACGTCCCGGCCGCAATCGCGGCGCCCGGAACGGACGTGGGCATCGACATTCGAGGCCGCGTGTCGGCGGCGCAACTGACGAAGCTGCCGTTCTACCGGCGCCCGTCGTAGGAGAGGGCATGTATCCGTCGGACTTGAAGTACACGAACGACCACGAGTGGGTGCGCGTCGCGGGCGACGTCGCGGAAGTCGGCATCACGGACTTCGCGCAGCAGCAGCTGGGCGACGTGGTGTTCGTGGAACTGCCCGCGGTCGGCACGGCGCTGACCGCCGGGGCGGCCTTCGGCACGATCGAATCGGTCAAGGCCGTCTCGGAGCTCTTCGCCCCGCTGAGCGGTGAGGTGGTCGAGGTCAACGACGCGCTGGTCGCGAAGCCCGAGACCGTGAACGGCGAGCCCCATGCCGCATGGATGGTGAAGGTGAAGCTTGCCGACCCCGGTGAGCTGGCGGCCCTCCTGGACGCGGCCGGCTACACCGCGCTGGTTGCCGGTTGATGGCGTTTACGCCCACGGACCGGTTCGCCGACCGGCATCTCGGCCCCTCGCCGTCCGACCGGGCGCGCATGCTCGAGGCCATCGGCGTGCCCACGTTGGACGCCCTGATCGACGAGGTCGTCCCCGAGGACATCAGGCTGCCTGCACCGCTCGACCTCCCCGCGGGGCTGACCGAGCAGGAGTATCTGCGGCAGGTGACGGCCATCGGCCGGGCCAACAAGGCGACGCGCACCTATATCGGCCTGGGCTATCACGACACCGTCACGCCGAGTGTGATTCTCCGGATGGTCATGGAGAACCCCGGGTGGTACACGCCCTACACGCCCTATCAGGCGGAGATCGCCCAGGGCCGGCTGGAGTCGCTCCTCAACTTCCAGACGATGGTGACGGACCTCACCGGCATGGAGGTGGCGAACGCCTCGCTGCTCGACGAGGCGACCGCGGCGGCCGAGGCGATGACGCTGCTGCACCGCGTCCGGCCGGCGTCGCGCGGTCCGGCCCGCCGGTTCCTGGTCAGCGACCGCGTGTTTCCGCAGACGCTCGCCGTGCTGAGGGGCCGCGCCGAACCGCTGGGGCTGGAGCTGGTGGTCGGCCCGGCAAGCGAGATGACCTTCGACGACGGCGTGTTCGGTGCGCTCGTCCAGTACCCGGACGAATCCGGCACGGTCGAGGACTGGCGCCCGTTCATCGAGCGGGCGCACGCCGCCGGCGTGCTGGTCGCGGTGGGAACGGACCTGCTCACGCTGGCGCTGCTGACGCCGCCCGGCGAGATGGGCGCGGATGTCGTCTACGGCAACGCCCAGCGCTTCGGCGTGCCGCTGGGCTTTGGCGGGCCGCACGCGGCGTTCTTCGCCACCCGTCAGGCGTTCGTGCGGCAGATGCCGGGCCGGCTCATCGGCGTGTCGGTGGACGCCCACGGGCAGCCGGCCTACCGCATGGCCCTGGCCACGCGCGAGCAGCACATCCGGCGCGAGAAGGCGACGTCGAACATCTGCACGGCGCAGGCGCTGCTGGCGAACATGGCCGCGATGTACGCCGTCTATCACGGGCCCGGCGGCCTCAGGGCCATCGCGGCGCGCGTGCATGCGATGACGGTGGCGCTGGATGCCGCGCTGACCGCGCTGGGCATGGAACAGCTCAACGCGGACTACTTCGACACGATCCGCGTGCGGGTGCCGGGCGACGCCGAGGCGATCCGCCAGCGGGCGCTGTGGGTCAACGTGAACTTCCGGTACGAGGGCGAGGACACGGTCGTCATCGCGCTGAACGAGACGGTCGTCGACGACGACCTTGCCGTGATCGTGAACATCTTTGCCGAAGCGGTGGGGCAGATGCCGGTCCGGCAGGTGCCCGCCGCGTCCGGCGGCGACCGCCTGCCCGTCGCGCTGCGCCGGACCTCGGCGTTCCTGACGCACCCGGTGTTCAACACGCACCACTCCGAGACGGCGATGATGCGCTACGTGCGGTCGCTCGAGCGGAAGGACATCGGCCTCGATACGTCGATGATTCCGCTCGGTTCGTGCACGATGAAGCTGAACGCGGCGGCGTCGATGCGCCCGGTCACGTGGGACGCGTTCGCGGGCGTGCACCCGTTCGCCCCGGTGGAGCAGGCGGCCGGGTATCTGCAGGTCATCGAGGAACTGGAGGAGGCGCTGGTCGCCGTGACCGGCTTCGCGCAGGTGTCGCTGCAGCCGAACTCGGGCGCGCAGGGCGAACTGGCCGGCCTGATGGTCATCCACGCGTACCACCGCGCCCGCGGCGAGACCGCGCGGGACATCGTGCTGATACCGGCGTCGGCGCACGGCACCAACCCGGCGAGCGCGGCGATGGCGGGCCTGCAGGTGGTCGTGGTCGCGACGGCGCCGGACGGCGGCGTCGACCTGGCGGATCTCGAGGCGAAGGCCGCGCAGCATGCCGCCCGCCTGTCGTGCCTGATGATCACGTATCCGTCGACGCACGGCGTCTACGAGCCGGCCATCCGGCGCATCTGCGAGATCGTCCACGCGCACGGCGGGCAGGTGTACATGGACGGCGCCAACATGAACGCGCAGGTCGGGCTGACGAGCCCGGCGCGCATCGGCGCGGACGTCTGTCATCTGAACCTGCACAAGACGTT
>JBFXBH010000193.1:0-5211 GCA_050183355.1 Vicinamibacterales bacterium
CCGAACGCGCCGTCAGCGTGGCCTGGCTCGCCAGCCACCCGAACCTCGTCATCACGCGGACCTTCTCGAAGGCCTACGGGCTGGCGGGGCTGCGCGTGGGCTACGCGCTGGCACACCCGCGCGTGGCAGACATGCTGAACCGGGTCCGGCAGCCCTTCAACGTCAACAATCTGGCCCTGGCCGCGGCCGAGGCGGCACTCGGCGATACGGCGTTCGTCGACCAGAGCTACCAGCTGAACCGGCACGGCATGCAGCAGATCGTCTCGGGCGTCACCGCGCTCGGGCTCACGCACATTCCGTCGCACGGCAACTTCGTCTGCGTGCAGATCAGGCGGACAGGCGACGGGCCTGGCGCGGGGGCCGTCTTCCAGGCGCTGCTCCGGCGGGGCGTCATCGTCCGGCCGCTCGCCAACTACGGGATGCCCGACCACCTGCGCGTGACGGTCGGCCTGCCCCACGAGAACGCGCGCTTCCTCGAGGCGCTCGGCCAGTCCATGCGCCCCTGACGGGAGCGGCCGGCCCGCTCGCGCGAGAACTGAACGCCCAACGCGTGCCTACCGCCGCAGGTACTCGTCGGTCCGGTCCAGCCAGTCCTGGCGAATCGGGCTGAACAGATCGAACTCGACGGTGTCCTCCAGTGCCTCGGCCGAGTGCTCCAGCCACGACGGAATGACGAGCACCTCACCGGGGCGAACGACGACCTCCGTGCCCGCCAGCCGGAACTTCAGCGCCCCCTGGACGACATACGTGATCTGCTCGCTCTCGTGGGCGTGCGCCGGCACGAGGCACCCCTGCTTCAGATAGATCTTGCCGACCATCTCGCGTTCACCGGTAATCACCTGACGGGAAAACAGGGGCGAGATCTGTTCCAGCGGCACGCCGTCCCACTGGAAGAACTTGAACGTTGCAACCCCGGCCGAATGCATGTGAGGGCCCTCAGACAGGCGGGGCCCGTCATGGGCGCCGCGAGCCTCAAAACTACAATGTCAGTTACAGGCCGTCAAGCCGCGACGGTAAGATGCCGCCACGATGCCCCGATCCCCACGCCCCCCCCGCGCCGAGACCGTCACGACCCTGCGGCTGAACCGGACCGCCTACGAACGCATCCGCTCGGCGATCGTCTACGGCCGCCTGGACTTCGGGGAGCCGCTCTCCGAGACCGAACTGGCCCGCGCGCTCGGCGTCAGCAAGGGGCCGATCCGGAGCGCGCTGGTCGCGCTGCAGGTCAAGGGACTCGTGGAGATCGTGCCGCAGTCCGGCACCTACGTCTTCAGCGCGACACCCGAGGAGATCGAACAGCTCGGCGACTTCCGCTTCCTGCTCGAATCCGAAGCCATCCGCCTCTCGATGCAGCATGCGGCGGCAACCGTCGTCAAGGAACTGCGCCGCGTCGTGGCCGGCATGACGAAGGCCGGCGCGGCCGGGAACCGGCTGCAGACGAAGCTGCTCGACACGCAGTTCCACGAGGTCTTCATCCACAACTGCCGGAACACCTACCTGCAGGCCAGCTACGAGACGATCGGCCACACCATCGATGCTCTCCGGTACCGCGTGCTGGACACAATCGTCTACCGGAACCGGGCGCTCGAGGAGCACGAGCGGATGCTGGACCTGCTCGACCAGGGCGAGATCGCGAAGGCCATCGTCATCCTTCGCGCGCACATCGAACGGACCAAGCGGTTTCAGGCGAGCGTGGACTGGGGCGGGCGGCGCGCACGCCGCAAGGACTACCGCTTCCGGAACTACAAGGAAGCGCTCGAAGGCTGACCACCGGCGTCATGGTCGAGATTCGCGAGGCGCGGCCGGAGGAAATCCCCGCGGCTCGGGCGATCTTCACGGAGTACGTCGAGAGCCTCGCGACCGTCGCGGCGCCCAGCTTCGCGCATCAACGTGTCGATGATGAGCTTCGGACGCTCCCGGGCCGGTACGCCTCTCCGGGAGGGGCGATTCTCCTCGCCTGGCACGGCCGCGACTGCGTGGGGTGCGTGGCCGTCCGGCCGCTCGACCCGCCGGCGGTCTGTGAGCTGAAGCGGATGTACGTCGTGCCGGCGTATCGCGGCACCGGGCTCGGGCGTCGCCTGTGCGAGACGGCGCTGGCGCACGCCCGGCGCCTGGGCTATCGCGAGATGAAGCTCGACAGCGACCCCACGCTCACCACCGCACTCGCCCTCTATGCGCGCCTCGGCTTCGTGCCGACGCCACGCTACAACGCGGACCCCGACCCGGCAACGGTCTACCTCGCGAAGCCACTCGGCGCCTGAACAGCCCCTGAAACGACGCACGGGCGGGTGACGATGGCCGTCACCCGCCCGTGATCAGAACCGACCCCGCGCGAGCGTGGGTCTACCAGTCGAGCTGACCGCCGAACTTGAAGAGGCGCGGCCCGATGAGCGTCAGCGGCCGCTGCCAGGCGTTCGTGCCGCCCGCGCCGGTGCCCGGCGTCGTGCCATTGCCGTAGGTGCCGTTGACCTGCACCGGGGTACCGGAGTTCAGCACGTTGTAGGCGTCCAGGTTGCCGACCAGGCGGGCCCGGCCGATCTTGAACGTCTTGGTGAACCGCAGGTCGAGCTGCGTCAGGCGCGGGCCGAAGAACGTGTTGTCCGGCACCATCGAGATGTTCGCCGTGCCGTTGCACGTCGCCGCGCCGCGGCACGACCCGAGGTCGCGGCCGAGTGACGTCCGGATCTGCGCATTCGTGAAGTTGCGGTTGGCCGCCACGGCGAACGTATTGATGTTCTGCAGCGTGCTGCTCAACTGCAGGCCCCAGAACGGGAACGGATACACACCCTGCAGCTTGAACTGCGCCGTGGACGTCCACGGCTGCTCGTTGCGGCAGAACGCACCGGCGCGCGGTGTCGCCGCCGTCAGGCCGGCGCCCGTGATCTCCGGGTTCTGGGCCAGCGCGCAGTTGTCGACGACGGTCCGGCCGAAGCTCATACCGCCCGCCAGCAGCTTTCCGCCACCGAGCCGCGTGTTCAGGCTGAAGTCGAAGCCGTCGTAGCGCTGTTCCAGGTCCCCGAACTGCTTGGCTTTCGTGACCAGGTTGTCCACCTGCCCGAAGCGCGTCGGCTTGACGTCGAACAGCCCGCAGATCTCCTGGCCGCTGGTCGGCAGGCGGGGATCCGTCGGGGCGGTCACGCAGTACGTGTCGAAGTCCGCCGCCGTCAGCGCGCGGTTCTGCGTCACCGTGAAGTTGCCGTACCACGTCCGGTAGTAGCCAACGCCGGCCGCGATGTTGTCGGTGACCTGGTGCTGCAGGTTCGCGTTGAACTGCCAGTTGTAACCGCGCTGCTGCCAGCCGCGCATCTGGTCGAAGTCGAAGTTCGTGCCGGGCCGGTTCGAGCCGAGCGTCACGTTGGCCAGCGCCCCGCACTCGCCGTTGGCGGCGAAGTTCGTCAGCACGCAGTCCGGCATCAGGTTGCCGTTGGCGTCGTTCCAGATCCGCGTCGTGCTCGAGGTGATGAGCTGCGCGTTGTTGTTGGCACCAGCCAGCCCCCCCGCGATTCCCGCGGCTCCCGTGAAGGTGACATACCGGCCGACAGACGTCTTGATGGCGGTCCGCCCATCACCGAAGAGATCGTACGCTGCGCCGAGGCGCGGGCTGATGTCCTTGCCGATCCAGCCGGCGTTGTCCGCCGGATAGGTCGCGGCCGCACGGAACAGACCTGCCTCGCCATTGACCTCGGGCGTCGAGGACGCCAGCATGTCCAGCCGCACACCGCCATTCAGCGTCAACCGGCTGACGGTCCACTGATCCTGAACGTAGAGGCCGAGCTCGTGCGCGTTCGTTTCCTCCAGATAGGGCGTCGCGAACATCGTGATCTGCGCCGGCACACCGTTGCGCACCTGGAGGCGGTACGGCACGATCCCGACCCGCTCCGGGCCGCTCGCGACCATGCTGTCGGCCAGGCGGGCCATCGTGCCGGCCTTGAACGCGTGCGAGCCGGTCACGTAGGAGAGGCTGGCGCGATACGGAAGGCGGAAGTAGCGCGTGTTCCCGTAGTCGTTACCGGCACCGACCGCTTCCATGCGCGCGCCCCACTTGAAGCCGGTGGTCAGCTCCTCCTTCGCAATGTCGCCGGCCTTGGCGCCGCCGACCAGGCCCTGCCGCGAAGCGTCGCGCACGAACGTCGTGCCCGCTTCGAGCAACAACCGGTTGGTCGCGGGGTACTGCCAGGTGATCTGGTTCACCAACGGCGTGCCGCGCTGGTCGAGCGAGGCCTCGGGTGACCGGTTCGCGTCCACGCCGCCCGACAGCTTGAAGCAGAGGCACGAGTACTGAAAGCTCGTCAGGAACGCCACCTTCTGCTTGGACGTGACCTGCCACGTCACGCGGCCCGAGTGGTCGCGGATGTCGTAGGTCGTGTACTTCCGCCGGGTGGTATCAGGCGTGTAGAAGAAGGAGGTGTGCTGCGTGGCGTTGAAGTAGACGCCCGGCGAGTACTCACCGCTGCCCTGCCACCAGTTCGCCGCATAGAACCACACCTTGTCCTTCACGATCGGGCCGCCGAGCCCCGCCGCGAACTCGTAGACGTGCTTGATGCCCGCGACTTGGGTGATGCCGTAGGCGCGCGAGTCGGCTCCGATGTTGTTGCCTTGGAGGCTCGGGCCCGTGCCGCTGCCGATCATGTAGAGCTTCAGCTCGTTGCCGCCGTCCTTGGGGATCGTGTTGATCAGCACGCCGCCGTTTTCCGTCTCGGCGGACATGCCGCGCGTCTGGAGCGCAACCTCCTGGATGAGCGCCTGGTTGACCGAGTTGCGACGCGCTCCGGTACCACCGTAGGACATGTCCATGCCGTCCAGCAGGGACCGCGAGTCGCCGGTGCTGCCACCGTGGACGCTGAACGCGAGGAACGTCTCGCCCTTGTTGCCGCCAACGTCGATGGTCGGCGAGGTCATGCCGGTCACGCCGAGCGTGAGGTTCGCGAAGGCGCTGACGCTCTTGTTGGTCGGCAGCGAGTCCATGACCGTCCGCGAGAGCACCTGCTGCGTCCGGACGTTCTGCACGTCCACGACGGGGCTCGCGCCGCTGACGACGACCGTCTCCTCGAGCGCACCGACCTTGAGGTCCGCGTTGACCGCGGCGGTGAACCCGGCCGTGAGCTCGACGCCTTCACGCCTGACCGTGGAGAAGCCCGGCAGCGCGAACGTGACGGTGTAGGTGCCGGTCCGCAGTTCGATGATCTTGTAGTTGCCCTGCGAGTCGGTCAC
>JBFXBH010000194.1:0-5192 GCA_050183355.1 Vicinamibacterales bacterium
CTGCGGGATTCGATCGGGCCACTCAACGTGGTCCGCTACATCACGTTCCGTACGGCCGCGGCGAGCCTCTCGGCGCTGGCGCTGAGCCTCATCTTCGGCCCGCCGATGATCCGGAAGCTGCGCGACTTCCGCGTCGGGCAGATCATCCGGCAGGAGGGTCCCGAGTCCCACCGCGCCAAGGCCGGCACGCCGACGATGGGCGGCCTGCTGATCCTGGCCTGCGCGCTGCTGCCGACGGTCCTCTGGGCCGACCCGGCGAACCTCTATGTCTGGATCGCCGTCGGGTCGACGCTCGGCTTCGGCGCCGTCGGGTTCGCCGACGACTACCTGAAGCTCACCCGCAAGTCGCATCACGGCCTCGTGCCCCGCTACAAGATGGGCGGCCAGCTCCTGGTCGCGCTGCTCGTCGGCGTCGCGGTGCTGCTGCTCTCGCGGGAGGATCCGCCGCTCTACAACACGCGGCTCATCTTCCCGTTCCTCAAGAACTGGATTCCCGATCTCGGCTGGTGGTACGTCCCGTTCGCGATGTTCGTGCTGGTGGCGTGGTCGAACGCCGTGAACCTGACGGACGGCCTCGACGGCCTGGCCATCAGCACGTTCGCCGTCGCCGCGGCGACGTTCACCGCGCTGGCCTACGTGACCGGTCACCGCGAGCTGGCGGACTACCTGCTCATCGTGCGCTTTCCGCCGGCCGGCGAGCTGACGATCTTCTGCGGGGCGCTGGTCGGCGCGAGCCTCGGCTTCCTCTGGTACAACGCCCACCCCGCCGAGGTGTTCATGGGCGACGTCGGGTCGCTCGCGCTCGGCGGCGCCATCGCGACGGTCGCCATCCTCATCAAGCAGGAGATCCTGCTCGTCATCGTCGGCGGCGTCTTCGTCATCGAAGCCGCGTCCGTGGTGCTGCAGGTCGGCTACTTCAAGTACTCCGGCGGCAAGCGGCTGTTCCTGATGTCGCCGATCCACCACCACTTCGAGAAGCTCGGGTGGGCGGAGCCGAAGATCATCACGCGCTTCCTGATCCTCGCCGTGGTGTTCGCGCTCTTCAGCCTGACGACGCTGAAACTCCGGTGACCGATGGCTTCGATGTGGCGGGGCGGCGGGTGGTGGTCGTCGGGGCGGCACGCAGTGGCGTGGCGGCGGCGGAGCTGCTCGCCCGGAAGGGGGCGCGCGTGACGCTCAGCGAATCGCGTCCGGCGATCGCGGAAGCGTCGTGGCTCCGGCATGCGGGCGTCGAGCTCGAGACCGGCGGACACCAGGCGGCGACCTTCGACGCGGCGGACCTGGTGGTCCTCAGCCCCGGCGTGCCGCCGGATCAGCCCTTCCTCGCGGCGGCCGCCGCGCGCGGCGTCGAGGTCATCGGCGAGCTGGAGCTGGCGTCCCGGTGGCTGCGCGGGCCGATCATCGCCATCACCGGCACGAAGGGGAAGTCGACGACCACCACGCTGATCGGCCGGATGCTGACGGCCGCCGGACGCGACGTGCAGGTTGGCGGCAACATCGGCGTGCCGCTGTCGTCACAGGTCGAGTCCTCGTCGCCCGGCATGGTGCACGTGGTCGAGACGAGCAGCTTCCAGCTCGAGACGACCGTGCGGTTCAGGCCCTGGATTGCCGTGTGGCTGAACCTCGCGGACGACCACCTGGACCGCCATCCGTCGCGCGACGCCTACGCGGACGCCAAGGCGCGCATCTTCCGGAACCAGACCGCGGCCGACTGGGCCGTCGTCAACGCGCTGGATCCCGAGGTCGTCAAGCGGAGCGACGGCATCGCCGCGCGCCGCGTGTCCTTTGCGGCGACCGCGGCGCCGATCCTCGGCGAGGCCCAGTTCAGCGTGGACGGCGACGCGATCGTCCGGCGTACGGACACCGGCGCGCAGGCCCTGCTGCCGCTCGCGGCCGTCGAGCTGCCGGGCCGGCACATGCGCCACAACGTCCTCGCCGCGGTGGCGGCCGCCACGCTGGCCGGCGCCGGGCCCGAAGCCCTGGCGCGTGGCCTCGCCGGCTTCCGCGGCCTCGACCACGTGATGGAGCCCGTCGGTCAGGTGGGCGGCGTGCGGTTCGTCAACGACTCGAAGGCCACCAACGTCGAGGCCGCGGCGCGCTCGATCGAGGCCTTCGACCACGTCGTGGCCCTCATCGGCGGGCGATTCAAGGGCGGCGACCTCGGCGAACTGCGCGAGCCGCTGCGCGCGCACGCGCGGGCGGTCGTCGCGATCGGCGAGTCGGCGGCTCAGGTGCGGGAGGCGGTGGGCGGCGTGGTGCCGGTCGAGACGGCGGCGTCCATGGCGGACGCGGTGAGGGCGGCGTACCGCCTCGCGAGGCCGGACGGCGTGGTGCTGCTGGCGCCGGCCTGCGCGAGCTTCGACTGGTTCAGCGACTACGCGGAACGGGGGCGGGCGTTCAAACAGGAGGTGGCGAAGCTGCGGATCGTTTCGTGAGCAGTGAGCAGTCGTCAGTCGGCACGGCGCGAGTGGGAACCAACCGCTGGGAGCCCAGACTACCCCGGTCTGGGAGGTGGGTGTCCCTCTCCACGGGCCGGCTGATGACTGCTGACCGCTCACGATAGATCCGCGGCCGCCGCGGGATCCAGCCCCGGCTGCCGCCGGGAACGGTCCCGGAGAGTGTGTCGGTTCGAGGGGTTCGGAACTGTAGGGGGAACGGAGCATTTCATGTCGCGCACCAGAAAGACCGATAAACCGCTGTTCGTCGCCACGCTGCTGCTCGTCTGCACGAGCGTGGTCATGGTGTACAGCGCGTCGGCCGTGGTGGCGATGGACCGCTTCCAGCAGCCGAACCTGTTCCTGACCAAGCAGGCGCTCTGGGCGGCGCTGGGCGTCGCGGTGCTCGCGATTGCGTCCCGCGTGGACTACCGGCTGTACCGCAACGACCGTGTGGTCTGGGCCGTGCTCGGGCTCGTGGGCCTGATGCTCGCCGCCGTCCTGTTCAGCACCCCCGTCAACGGCACCCGCCGCTGGTTCGGCATCGGCGGCCTGGGCATCCAGCCGTCCGAGCTCGCCAAGATCGCGTGCGTGCTCTTCACGGCGGTCACGCTCGAGCGCCGGATGCACCGGATCAACGAGCTGCGCTACTCGCTCGTGCCCATCGGCCTCATCACCGGCGGCCTGATGCTCCTCATCCTGCTGCAGCCCGACTTCGGCACGGCGATGTCGCTGCTCGCCATCGTGTTCGTGATGGTCTTCGCGGCGGGCCTGCACTATCGATACCTTGTCACCCTGGGCCTGCTGCTGCTGCCCGTGGTCGGGGCGGTGATGGTGGCCGCGCCCTATCGCGTCAAGCGCCTCACAGCGTTCATCGACCCGTGGAAGGACCCGCTCGGTTCCGGGTTCCACATCATCCAGTCGCTCATCGCGGTCGGCACCGGTGGCGTCGAGGGCAAGGGCCTCATGGCCGGCGTGCAGAAGCTCTTCTATCTTCCGGAGCCGCACACGGACTTCATCTACGCCGTGATCGCCGAAGAGCTCGGCCTCATCGGCGCGTCGGCCGTGCTCATCTGCTTCCTGGTAATCACCTGGCGCGGGCTGCGCGTCGCGATCCGCGCCGAGGACTCGTTCGGGTCGTTCGTCGCGCTGGGCCTGACGACGATGATCGGCGTGCAGGCGTTCGTGAACATCAGCATGGTGTTGAGCCTGCTGCCGACCAAGGGCATCCCGCTGCCGCTGGTCAGCAACGGCGGGTCGTCGCTGCTCATCAGCCTGCTGGCGATGGGCATGCTGCTCAACATCTCCCAGCACGAGTCCGCCGAGGCATGAATGCGCGTGCTCATCGCGGGCGGCGGCACGGGCGGGCATCTCTATCCCGGACTCGCGGTGGCGGCGGAGCTGCGCGCGCGCGTGCCGGGCTCGGACGTGACGTTCGTCGGCACGGCGGCGGGCCTCGAGGCACGCGTGATTCCGCGCGAGGGGTACCCGCTCGAACTGATTCGCAGCGGCGGGCTGAAGGGGAAGTCGGTCGGCGCGCTGCTGAGAGGGCTGGCGCTGCTCCCGCTCTCGGCCTGGGACGCCTGGTCGGTCCTGCGGCGCCGGCGCCCGGAGCTGGTGCTCGGCGTGGGTGGCTACAGCTCGGGCCCGGTGGTGGCGCTCGCGGCGCTGGGCGGCGTGCCGACGATGCTGCTCGAGCAGAACGCCATGCCCGGGCTGACCAACCGGCTGCTGGCCCGCGTGGTGACCGCCGCGGCCGTGACCGACGAGGCGAGCCTGCGGTGGTTCCCGAAGGGACGGGCGTTCGTGTCGGGTAACCCCGTGCGCGCCGGGTTCGGGCAGGCGGCCGGGCCGGCGCGCGACGACCGGCCGCGGGCGGACGGCCCCGTGCGGGTGCTCGTGTTCGGCGGGTCCCAGGGCGCGCACGCGATCAACGAGGCCATGTGCGCGGCCGCGCCGCTGCTGGCGGCTGCCACGACGCCGATCGCCGTGGTCCACCAGACCGGGCCGCGCGACCTCGAGGCCGTGCGGGACGCGTATCGCCGCGCCGGCCTGGACGCCGGGGTCGAGGCGTTCTTCTTCGACATGGACCGGCAGATGGCCGACGCCGACCTGGCCGTGTGCCGCGCCGGGGCGACGACGCTGGCCGAACTGGCCGTGGCGCAGCTGCCGGCGCTGCTCGTGCCGCTGCCGACCGCGACCGATGACCACCAGCGGTGGAACGCCATGGCCTTCGTGACGAAGGACGCCGCGGTGCTCGTCGAGCAGCGCGACCTGACCGGCGAGCGGCTCGCGCGGGAGATCCTGGCCCTCGCGGCCGACCCGGCCCGCCGGGCCCGCATGCGCACGGCGCTGGCCGGCTGCGCGCGTCCGGACGCCGCGCGGCTGATCGTCGATCGGGGCCTCGCACTGGCCGGCGTGGCGTCCGCCGACGCGAAGGGAGCCGCCTGATGCTCGGGCGCACCCGGCACGCGCACTTCGTCGGCATCGGCGGCATCGGCATGAGCGGCATCGCCGAGCTGCTGCTGAATCTCGGCTTCGGGGTCAGCGGGTCGGATGCGCGCCTGACGGACATCACGGCGCGACTCCGCGCGCTCGGCGCGACGGTGCACGAGGGCCATGCGGCGGCGCACGTCGGCGCCACCGACGTCGTGGTCATCTCGGCGGCCGTGCGGGCGGACAACCCGGAGGTCGTCGAGGCGCAGCGGCGCGGCATTCCCGTCATCGCCCGGGCCGAGATGCTCGCGGAGCTGATGC
>JBFXBH010000195.1:0-5189 GCA_050183355.1 Vicinamibacterales bacterium
CGTCTGTGGGCCGCCGGCCCTCATCCGGGCAGTGTCCCGGCACCTGTCGGAGCTGGGTGTCCCGCGCCGTCACGTGCATGCGGAGCGGTTCGAGATGCTCTGACCGATGGTGGGGCGCCCCGCGAGCCGGCAGGCGCGGCTGCTGTCGCCGTCCGGGTTACCGCCGGCGGCCGCCCATGCCCTTCCACGTGGACTTGCCCACACCGCGCATCAGGCCGTCGTCACCTTCCATCGCCGTGCGGCCGAGCACGATGTCGAACTTCGCCATCAGCTCACCGGCGCGGGAGCCGGGCATCGGCACGAAGTCGGCGATCGTCGTCTCCCTGGCGGCGTCCTTCAGCATGCGCCACACCGGGTCCTTCGGGTTGTCCGCGTGCCCGCGCACGGCGATCTGCGTCGTGAGGATCCGGCGGCCGCTCCGGCTGAGGGCCACGTGGATGTGGGGCGCGCGGAACTGGCCCTGCAGCGTGTACGACACGGGCTTGATCGTGCGGAACTGATAGTTCCCGGTCGAGTCCGTGAGATACCGCCCGTAGCCCTGGAAGTTGGCGTCGAGCTGCGCGCCGCGGCCCTGGGAGTGGAGGTAGGACTCCCGCGCGTCGCACTGCCAGATCTCGACGAACGCGTTCCGCACGGGTTGCCCGCTCGCGGTCAGCACGCGGCCTGAGACCCACGTCACCTCGCCGACCGCGGGCGTGATGGCGTCGTTGACGATCAGCAGGTCGTTGTCGGTGTCGAGCGGCAGCTTGTCGGGGTAGTACGGCCCTTCGGTGGTTTCCGCCGTCAGGGCCAGTTCTTCCGCAAACAAGCCGCGCGTCGTGAAGAACGCCGCCGCGCCGAGGGAACCGAGGAATGCCCGCCGGCCGCGATGAAGGATGGCTGCCATATCACTCCTCCTGAGAAGGCCGGAGTGTAGCAGGTCGTAACCGGGACGGCGGCGGCTTTGTGCCGGCGGGTTCGACCGCGCTCAGGGCGTCAGCACGGCACGGGCATCCGTGAACCCCGGGGCCGCCTGCTGTCGAGCCACCGTGCGGGCGAGCTGCGTGAGCGCCCGGTCCCGCACCTCGGCGAAAGCGGGCAGCGCGGAGGCCGGCAGCGGCTCGCCGGGCGGCATGCTGCGGTGCTCCCGCACGGGGTCCACGTACACGCCGTTCTTCCGAAGCCCGTAGTGCAGGTGCGGTCCGGTGGCGAGCCCGCTGGCGCCGACCCGGCCGATCAGCTCACCCTGCTGCACGCGGCCGCCGCGCCGCAGGCCGGGCGCAAACGCGGACAGATGCAGATAGGACGTTTCATAGCCGCTGGCATGCTGGAGGCGGACCATCCGGCCGTTGGCGGCGTCCGTGCTCACGGACACGACGCGACCGGACGCGACCGCCACGACCGGCGCGCCGATCGGTGCGCCGTAGTCCACGCCGCGGTGGGCACGGCCGACGTGGAGGACGGGATGCAGGCGGTTCCGCTGGAACCGCGACGTGATCCGCGGCTCGAACTTCAACGGAGACTTCAGGAAGAACCGGCGGAGCGAGCGCCCCTGCTCGTCGTAGTACGCGGGCTCGCCGCCTGGCGGGGCGAACCGGACGGCGCGCAGCGTGCGGCCGTCGTTGTTGAACTCGGCCGCCAGGATCGGCCCGTAGGTCCACGCGCCATCGTCGCGCGTCCATCGCTCGAAGGCCACGGCAAACGAGTCGTCGGGCTGCAGCTCGGAGTTGAAGTCGATCTCGCCGGCGAAGATCTGGGCGAGGTCGAGGCTCAACTGGGGACGCTCGCCCGTCTCCTCCATCGCCTGAAAGAGGGACGGCGTGGCCGGGCTGAGCCGCCCCGCCGCGCTGCCGATCGCGAGCAGCTTCGGAATGGGCCGCACGGCGGCGTCGAGCGCGCCGGTGTCTCCGGCGAGGGCCACCTGCAGCCGCTGGTCGTCGTCGATCTCGTACTCGAAGTAGCTGGGCTCGCCCTCCGCGGTGCGCGCCAGCAGGAACGGACGCGACGCGCGGAGGCGGCGCGGGTCGAAGACGGCCGCCGCGGCCGACACCACGCGGACGGCCGCTTCAGCGGTCAGCCCGTGGCGGCGGAGCAGGGCGTCGAGCGTGGCACCGGAGGGCACGACGTCCCGGATGCTGATCGCGGAGGACTGCAGCAGGATGTCCGTGCGGGCCCGCACGCGCTCGCCATGCCCACAGGCCGCGAGCCCGATCGACAGGAGCACGACACCCGCCGCGTGGACCGTGCGTCTCCGCTCCATGCTATCGGGCCAGTCCCGGCAGGTGCCGGCCGTGTGAGATCCGCAGCGCGACGAGGTCCCCCCGCTGGACCCGCAGTTCG
The DNA here is from genome assembly GCA_050183355.1 of Vicinamibacterales bacterium. Taxonomy (GTDB): domain Bacteria; phylum Acidobacteriota; class Vicinamibacteria; order Vicinamibacterales; family UBA2999; genus CANKJK01. The sequence continues at coordinate 2,320 of JBFXBH010000195.1, forward strand.
TTGGCGATGCGGTGGATCTCGCCCTCTTCAGCCACGGAGATGCGCGTGTCGCTCGCCGCCACGGCGAACAGGCAGCGCATCAGCGCGAGCTTCTGCTCGTAGGTGGCCAGCGCGCCGAACTCGCGCGCGACGAGGAAGTCCGCCGTGCCGCCGAAGAGCAGGTTGTTGGTCCGGGCGAGCTGCACGACGACCATCGCCTGGTCCTGGGAGAGGCCGCCCTCGGCGCGTACGGCCGCTTCCATGGCGGCCACTTCCTCGGCAGAGACGTCGCGGTCCGCGTGGGCCACGCGCCCGAGGATGTAGGCGAACGCGGCGAGGAACTTCGCCCGCTCCGGCTCCATGTGGTCCAGGGCGTCGAGCGTGTCGCGCAGCGGCGCCACCTCCTGCGGCTCGCGGCGTTCGAGGCCGAGCCAGCTGCGAAGCGAGGGCATGCGCCAGTCTACCCGGCCGGCTCCCGATCGCCATCCCGGGAGGGGAGGACGCGGCGCATCAGCTCGCCGGCACCGGGTGATGGGTGGCGCCCTTGTGGTGCTGGCAGCTCACCGCGGGGTTGAACGGCGCGAACACACCGTTCGGGTTCTCGCGATACAGCCACACGTGGCGGTCGTAGTGCGGCTCGAACATGTGGGATTCCGGCACGGGCGTCGCCGGGTCGTCGGCCATGTAGTCGTAGGTCACGCCGTGGAACGAGGGCAGCGCCGCGTGCCCCGCGGCCTTCCAGGCCTGCTCGAAGACCAGGTTCTCGACGGCCACGAGCTCCAGCGAGTCGTCCGCCTGCGGCTCGTAGATCAGGATGCCCGGTGTCAGGAAATCCGTGTGCGTGCCGGCACCGCCGACGCGCGGGTTCGGCGGCGCCGTGATGCCGAGCAGATCCGGACGGAAGTAGTGGACGCCCATGGCGCCGAGCTCCGCCGGCTTGCCCAGCATCGCCGCGGTGTCGCAGACGTCGAACGGATCGCGGATGTAGCCGGCGGCCAGCGCCGCGTTCACGTCGCGGAACTTCTCGGTTGCCGTGCGCACGGCGGCCAGGTCGGGTTCTCCGGGGCCCGGACGTGGTCCCCCGGGTGCGGCGCCGCACGCCGCGAGGAGGGCGGCGGTGGCCGCCAGAACGGTGCCGAGGACGAGCGCCGGACGCGTGTTCGCTGCCGCCATGAGTCGCTCCTCCGGGCCGCGCGATGCGGGGCACGGCCCGTACAGGCCCCGGTTTTTACCACGGACCGGGCAGGAGTGTGCCCGACGCTCCGGACTCGCGGCCCGGTTACACGGCGTCGACCGAGAGGTCGACCATCATCTCCGCGGCCAGTGCTTCGAGCATCGTCCGCACTTCGTCCACGGTCACGCTGGCCGGCACGCGCAGCGTGGCGTGGGCGTGGAAGAGCAGTTCGCCCGACATCGGCGCGCTCGACACGTCCGTATCGAGCGTTTCGATGTTGACGCCGTGGCTCGCCAGCGTCTGGGCGATCTCGCGGACGATGCCGGGCCTGTCGTTGCCGACGACGCTCAGCTGGAGGTGCTGGGCGGCCGGCGGCTCCGGCGCGCGGCTGCCTTCCGCGACGACGGTCAGTCCGTGAGCGCTCAGCGTCCGCAGTTCCGCCGCCAGGGCGTCCGCCCGGTCGGCCGGCACGCTCACGCGCAGCACGCCGGCGAACTTGCCCGCCAGCCGCGCCATGCTGCTCTCTTCCCAGTTCCCGCCGACCGCGAGCACGCGGTCGGACACCTGTTCCACGATCCCGGGTTTGTCGTCGCCGATGACGGTCAGCACGAGTGAGGTCCGCATGGCCCCATTGTGCGTCAACCGGCACCCGGCGACGTAGCGTAGTGACATTGCAGATTTACAGCGGATCGGCTTCTCATACAGAATCGGTTGTTCGACTGGCGTCGGGCGGCGAGGAGTCTATGAAGGCGATTCTGGTACGGGAGTTTGGCGGGCCTGAGGTGCTGACGATCGGCGAGACGGCCGATCCGGTTCCCGGACCCGGAGAGGTCCTCATCCGCGTCCACGCGGCGGGCGTGAACCCCTACGAGACCTACATGCGGACCGGAACGTACGCGGTCAAGCCCGCACTCCCGTACATACCCGGGTCCGACGCGGCAGGCGTCGTCGAGGCGGTCGGCGCGGGCGTGACCGACCTGGCGGCCGGCACCCGCGTGTACTGCTACGGCACGCGCGACGGCCTGATCGGCACCTACGCCGAGAAGGTGGTCTGTCCGCGGCAGCGTGTGTTTCCGCTCGCGGACCGCGTGTCGTTCGCGCAAGGTGCGTCGCTCGGCGTGCCGTACACGACGGCCTATCGCGCGCTCTTCCAGCGGGGTGGTGCGAAGCCCGGTGAGACCGTGCTGATTCACGGGGCGACGGGCGGGGTCGGCATCGCCGCCGTCCAGCTGGCACACCATTTCGGCATGCGCGTGATCGGCACGGGTGGCACGGCGCGCTCGCTGGAGATCGTCCGTCAACAGGGAGCCGACGTCGCCGTCAGCCACCGCGAGCAGGGGTATCGGGACGAGATCATGCGGGCGACCGGCGGCCAGGGTGTCCATCTCGTGATCGAGATGGCGGCGCACATCAATCTGAATCACGATCTCACGATGCTGGCCACTGGCGGCCGGATCGTCGTCGTCGGAAACCGCGGCCCGGTCGAAGTGGATGCGCGGCACGCGATGAATCGCGAGGCGGCGATCCTCGGCATGGTGGTGTTCAAGGCGCCGGAGGCCGACATCGCCTCGGCGCAGGCGGCCATCGGGGCCGGCCTCCGCAACGGCACGCTCACGCCGATGGTGCGGGCGGAGATGCCCCTTGCGCAGGCGGCCCAGGCACACGAGGCCATCATGGGGTCCTCGGATCACCTGGTCGGCAAGATCGCGCTGATTCC
>JBFXBH010000196.1:0-5168 GCA_050183355.1 Vicinamibacterales bacterium
CCGAAGCCGAGCGTGCCGAACCCGGGGTTCTCGTAGCTCGACCCGACGTGGTTGGTGAGCATGAGCTGCACGGTCTTCGGGCTCAGCAGCCGCACGCCGTTCAGCTCGCCGCCATTCACGAGCACCTGCACGAGCTTCAGGTAGTCGCTGGCGGTGGAGAGCAGACCGCCACCTGACGAAAACGCCACGCGGGGGCCGTCGATGTAGTCGCCCTGCCCCTGGCTGCCTTTGCCGTCGGCCCGCTTGATGCCGCCGCCGGGCTGCGCGGCGTACACGACGGCCAGCCGGCCCGCCTTCTCCTTCGGCAGGTAGAACGACGTGTCCGTCATCTTCAGCGGGTCGAAGATGCGCGTCTTGAAGAACTGGTCCAGGCTCATGCCGGACACCTTCTCGATCACGACGCCCAGCCCGTCCGTCGCGAAGCCGTTCTCGTACTTCTCGCCCGGCTGGGACGTGAAGGGCAGCTTCGCCAGCTTGTCGATGACGGCGCTCATCGGCTCCGCCTTGTGCGCGAAGTAGAAGCTCTGCAGTTCCAGCGGCGCGTACGTCTCGGCGAGGAAGCGCGGCGGATAGCCCATGCCGGCCTGCTTGGTCAGCAGGTCGTGGATGGTGATCTCGCGCTTCGCCGGCACCACGGTGAACGGCGTCCCGGCGGGTGAGCCGGCCGGCGGGGGCACGGCCACCGTGGTCTTCCGGAACGCCGGGATGAACTTCGAGACCGGGTCGCTGACGAGGAGCCGGCCTTCCTCCATCAGCATCATGACGGCGATGCCCGTCGGCGTCTTGGTCATCGACGCGACGCGGAAGATCGTGTCCAGCTTCATCGGCACGTTCGCCTCGCGGTCCTGCATGCCGTACGCCTTCGCGTGCACGACCCTGCCGCGCCGGACGATCATCGTCACGGCGCCGGCGATGCGGTTGCCGTCGACGGCCTCCTGCATCAGCGTGTCCACCCGGCCGAGGCGCTCGCGCGAAAAGCCGACGGCTTCCGGCGCCGGCAGCGCGTCCTTCGACGGGCGCGGCACCTGTGACAGCAGCGCGGGTGTGGTGACCAGGGCCAGGCCGAACGCGGCGGCAACCATTCGTGAACGCACGGGATACTCCTTCTCCCCGACTGACGGCTGGTCAGGCGGCGCGTTCAGCATAGGTCAGCCGTATCTGGCATGTCAGTATCAGCCTGTCTCATGGCGGCGCGAGGGGTGGCCGAACGGAGCCGGCCTGTTACGCTGACCGAGGCCCGGCGCCGGGTGACACCCCATGCTGAATGACCTGCTGCTCGTGTTCGTCCTGATCCTCATCAACGGCCTGTTCGCGATGTCGGAGATCGCCGTCGTCAGCTCGCGACGGGCGCGGCTCTTCCAGCTGGCCGAGGCCGGCAGCGGCGGGGCGCGGGCCGCGATGCAGCTTGCCGCCGAGCCGACGCGGTTCCTCTCGAGCATTCAGGTGGGCATCACCTGCATCGGCATTCTGAACGGTGCCATCGGCGAGGCCGCCGTCGCCGGGCGCCTGCGCGTCGCGCTGGCGCCGCTGCCGCTGGTCGGGCCCTTTGCGGACGAGCTCGCGATGGCCGTCATGGTGGTCGGGTTGACGTACGTCTCGCTGATCGTCGGAGAGCTCGTGCCGAAGCGGCTCGCACTGACGCACCCGGAGCGCGTGGCCAGCCTGGTTGCCCGGCCGATGCAGGTCGTCGCGGCGGCCGGCCGCCCGCTGATCAATCTGCTCAGCGTCTCGACCGAGTCGGTGCTGCGACTGCTGCGGGTGCGACGCGTCGCCCAGCCGGCCGTGACGGTGGAGGAGATCAAGGTGCTGATGGAGCAGGGCGCCGCGGAGGGTGTGTTCGAGCGCAGCGAGCACGAGATGGTCTCGAACGTCCTCTCGCTCGACCACCGGCAGGTCCGCTCCATTCTGACGCCGCGCGCGGATGTCGTGTTCCTCGACGTCCGCGACACGCCCGAGACGACGCGCGCCCGCCTGCGCGACGACCTCCATGCGGTCGTGCCGCTGTGCGACGGGGGACTCGACCGCGTGCTCGGCGTGGTCCGGCTGCCGCGCCTGCTCGGTCAACTGGCCGGCGGGGGCGACTGGAGCCTCCGACCGCTGGCGGAGCCGGCGCTGTTCGTGCCGGAATCGATGCCGCTCGACGCGCTGCTCGAAGAGTTCAAGCGGACCCACCTGTCGATCGCGCTGGTGGTCGACGAACACGGGGCGGTCGAGGGCGTGGTCAGCCTCACCGACGTGACGTCCGCGATCGTCGGCGCGCTGCCGTTCGGGCCCGGCGGCGCGGGTGCGATCGTCCGGCGCGACGACGGAAGCTGGCTGATGGACGGCGGCGTGGACCTCGACGTGGCGGCCGAGGTGATCGGCGCGGAGGCGGTGTCGACCGCCGACGAGGGCCAGCCCGTGCGCACGCTCGGTGGTCTGGCCATGCTGGCGCTGCAGCGCGTGCCGCGGACCGGTGACGTGTTCGAGCGTGGCGGCGTCCGCTTCGAGGTCGTCGACATGGACGCGAACCGCGTGGACCGGCTGCTCGTGAGCCGGCTTCCGGCCGCGACGGGCAATGGACCGGGACGCGCCGATGCGTAGCGCGCGGTGCCACGCAGCGCGGGGGCGGGCACGTCGTGTGGCACACGTGGTCTGCGGGCTCGCGTTGCTGGTGCTGGGTCACGCGGTGCAGGCCCGCGCCGACGTGGCCCTGCTGCTCGCGGAGCCGTACGGACGTCCAGGCAGCTACAACCCGACCGGGCACGTCGGCGTCTATCTGAGCCGGGTCTGCGCCGCGACACCTACCCGACTGCGGCGGTGCGAGCCCGGAGAGGCGGGGGTCGTGATCAGCCGCTACAACCACATGGGCGACCTGGACTGGGTCGCGATCCCGCTGCTGCCCTACCTCTATGCGGTTGAACGGGCAGAGGACGTTCCGCCGCTCGCAGGTGACGAGGAGGTGGCGGCGCTCCGCGAGCGCTACCGGCGTGCGCACCTGCGGAGTGTCGTGCCGGACGGACCGGACGGCAGACCTGTCGATCGGGGGTGGAAGCAGCTCGCCGGTGCCGCCTACGACCGTCGCATCGTCGCCTTTTCCGTGACGACGTCCCCGGAGCACGAGGATGTCCTGATCGCCGCCCTCAACGCGACACCGAACCGGCGGCGCTTCAATCTGCTCTTCCGTAACTGCGCCGACTTCGCGCGCGACATCGTCAACCGCTTCCATCCGGGTGCCGTCCGCAGCAGCTTCTTCGCGGACCTCGGCCTCACGACGCCGAAGCAGGTGGCGAAGGCACTCGTCCGCTACGGCAGCCGTCACCCTGATGCCGGGTTAACGGCTTGGGTGATTCCCCAGGTGGCCGGCACGAGGCCCGTGAGCGAACGACCGAAGGGCATCCTCGAAGGCCTGCTGAAGACGAAGCGCTATGCGGTGCCGCTCGCCATCTTTCAGCCCTGGATTCCGGTCGGACTCGCAGCTGGATACGTGATGTCCGGCCGGTTCGATATTGACGGTGCGGCCGCGCGTGAACTCCAGCCGCTGGAGCTTGAGCAACGGGCCCGGCGCGCCACCGCGGAGCGCAACGATCCGGCACCGGACTTCTGACCTGGTGGCCGAGAGTGGACGTAGAATGCGCGGCATGGCCAACACCGCTCGCACCGCCCGCCACTCCCGCCGGCACCTGCTCGTCGCCGGGGGGCTCTCGACTGCCGCCGCGCTGTTCGGGGCAACGGCGTCCGCGCAGACGCGCACGCCCACCGCGCAGGAACGCGCCAACATGAAGGTCGTCGACGACTTCCTGGTGGCCTGGAACAGGCGGGACGCCGCCGGCGTGGCCTCGTTCCTCGCGCCGACCGCGAAGTTCGCCGCGGCGCGGCCCGGCAAGTTCCAGCAGATCGCGCACCCGAAGGCCGGGTTCGACGCCTTCATCGCGAAGACGAAGTCCATCAGCATGGTCGTCAAGCCGGGCACGACGCGCGCCGTCGGCCCGATGGTCACGCACGAGCGCGTGGACACGATGGTGCTGCAGGACGGCAGCAACGCCGGGTCCGGCACCTGGTTCGGCGTGTTCAGCGTGCTGGACGGCAAGATCCAGGAGTTCATCGACTTCCAGATCGACTGACGCCGGCCCGGCGCTCCGGCGGTCCCGGTGCTACGGGCCGCCGGGCTCGCCGAGTGGCACGACCTGCACTGCCGCGTCACGCACCTCTTCGAGGAAGCGGTTCAGCGTCGACCCCTTCAGCAGGATCTCCCAGCGCGTTCGCGCGGTCTGCCCGATGATCACGTGCGTGATGCCTTCGCGCTTGGCGAAGGCGATCAGCCCGTCCGCGGGGCGGTCGGCCCTGACCCGGACGACGGTCGCACCCAGCTCCTCGGCAATCGTGATGTTGCGCTGGAGCGCGTCGCGGTCCGCGGGCCTGATCTGCCCCGGCGCCTCCCGCGGCGTCTCCACGTAGACGGCGTACCACCGGGCGCCGAGGCGGCCGGCGATGCGGGCTCCGGTCCGGATCACCCGTGTGGCGTCGCCGCTCGAGCTCATGCAGACCATGACGCGTTCGGGAATGAGCGCCGGCTCGAGCCCCTCCCGCTGCCGGCGGGACGCGGCCTTGTCGCCGACCTCGTCCGCCACCGCCCGGAGGGCCAGCTCGCGCAGCGTCGAGATGTTCGTCTCGCGAAAGAAGTTCGCGAGGGCCTGCTCGACCTTCTCGGCCTTGTAGACCTTGCCCTGACGCAGGCGGTTGTGGAGCTCCTCGACCGTCACGTCGACGTTGACGATCTCGTCGGCCCGGTCGAGGAACGTGTCCGGCACGGTCTCGCGCACGCGCACGCCCGTGACGCGGCTGACGGCGTCATTCAGCGTCTCGAGGTGCTGAATGTTCACGGCGGTCATGACGCCGATCCCGGCATCCAGGATCTCGAGCACGTCCTGGTACCGCTTCTCGTGGTGGCCCCCCGCCACGTTGGTGTGGGCGAGCTCGTCCACGATGCAGATCTGCGGCCTGCGCCGGATGATCGCGTCGACGTCCATATCCTCGAGGATCACGCCGCGATACTCGCTCCTGCGCCGCGGGACGATCTCCAGGTCGCCCAGCCGGGCCTCGGTGTCCGCCCGGCCGTGGGTCTCGACAAAGCCGACCACGACGTCGACGCCCTGCCGCCTGAGTGCGTGGGCGTCCTCGATCATCGA
>JBFXBH010000197.1:0-5136 GCA_050183355.1 Vicinamibacterales bacterium
TGTCCGTCCTCGATCAGCCTCTGCACCTGGGCGCGCGACCGGTCGGGGAGCAGCGCCGTGAGCACGCGGTCGAGCCGCTGGCCGTCGGCCTCGTCAGGGACGGTGAAGGTCAGGGGCATCCGGAGGGGTCACGCGGTCGCGGGCTGGGCCTCGCGGCCCCCGCGGCGCGACACCCAGAGCAGCATCGCGAGGCTGAGCGGGCCGAGGAGCAGCGAGATGAACTGCGACGTCGAGAACACGCCGACCGCGCCCCGGGGGTCGCCCCGGTAGAACTCGATGATGAAGCGCGTGATCGCGTAGAGCAGCATGTAGAGCCAGAACGTCTGACCCGGTGTGCCGCCCTTGCGGCGGCGTTCGAGACCGAGCAGCAGCCCCAGGATCAGCAGCTCCGCGCCCGCCTCGTAGGCCTGGGTCGGGTGCAGCGGGATGTTCAGCGGCGTGCCGACGTTGGCCAGCGCCTTCGGGTCCGTGAAGACAATGGCCCACGGCACGTCCGTCGGCTTGCCATAGCAGCACCCGGCGGCCAGGCACCCCAGCCTCCCGACCACGTGCCCGAGCGCGATGCCCGGCGCGAACACGTCGCACGTCGTCCAGAACGGCAGGTTGTGGCGCCACATGTACCAGAACGCCACGCCGACGGCGGTCACCAGCCCGCCGTAGAACACGCCACCGGCGCGGGCCAGCGACAGCAGCTCCGCGGGCGACTGGCGGAAGGTGTCGAAGTCGACCACGAGGAGCAGCGCCTTCGCGCCCACCAGCGCCGCGATGATGATGTAGATGCCGAGGTCCAGGATGCGGCCCGGGTCCAGCCCGCGGGCCGCGGCCCGGCGCCGGGCGAGCTGCAGGCCGAGCAGATACGCCGCCGCCAGCAGCACGCCGTAGGAGTAGAGCGTGACCGGGCCGAGGCTAAACAGTTCCGGATGCATCGCGTTTCCCCACTCCGAGGATGTCGAGGATCATCAGCGCCGCGCCGACCGTGATCGCGGCGTCCGCCACATTGAACGCCCAGAAGTGCCAGCCGCGCCAGTAGGCGTCGACGTAGTCGACCACGTACCCGAGCGTCACCCGGTCGATCAGGTTGCCCGCCGCGCCGCCGACGATGCACGTCAGGCCCAGGCGTGCCAGCCAGTCGGTTGCCGGCAGCGCCGCGGCGTACACCGCCACGCCCGCCAGCGCCACCAGCGCGACCACGGCCAGCGCCGCCGCCTTGTAGGGCAGGTCGAGGCCGTTCAGCAGGCCGAACGCCGCGCCTGAGTTGTGCACGCGCGTGAAGTCCAGGACGCCCGCGATGACCGGGACGCTCTCGCCGAGTTCGAGCCGCGCCCGCACGGCCCACTTCGCGGCCTGGTCGGCGACCACCAGAGCCCCGGCCAGCGCCAGCAGCCCGCGCCAGGGTGCGGGGGCCGCGTCCGCCGGCCGCGCCGCGCCCGCGGATCCCATGTCCGTGGTCACGCGGCGGCCGGTCCGAAAAGCGCGTCCACGCAGCGGCCGCAGAGACCGGCGTGCGCATCGTCGGTGGCCACGGACGGCACGAAGCGCCAGCAGCGCTCGCACTTGACGCCCGGTGCCTTCCCGACGACCACCGTCACCGCGTCAGGCCCGTCCGTCGCGCCGGTGACCAGCTCGAGGTCCGACACGATGAAGAGCGTCGCCAGCTCCGGCTCGTACTGCTTCAGCAGCGCCGCCACGGGTCCGCTGGCGGTCAGCGTCACCCGCGCGCCGAGCGCGTTGCCGATCACCTTGGCCTGCCGCTGCGCTTCGAGGGCCGCGTTGACCGTGTCGCGCACGGCGAGCAGCCGCGCCCAGCGCTCCAGCGTGTCCTTCGACGCGTACGCCTCGGCATCCGGAAGACGCTCCAGGTGCACCGACTCCGAGCGTGCGCCCGGGATGTACCGCCACATCTCGTCGGCCGTGAACGGCAGGATCGGGGCCATCAGCCGCGTGAGGCCCTCCAGCAGCCGGTACATCGCCGTCTGCCCGGATCGGCGCGCGCGCGCGTTCGCGCCGAACGTGTACATCCGGTCCTTCGTCACGTCGACGTAGAACGCGCTCAGGTCCACCGTCACGAGCTGGTTGATGGCCTGGAAGATGGTCTGGAACTGGTAGCGCTCGTAGGCCGCCGTGACCTTCTGGGTCGTGTCCGCGAACCGCGCCAGGATGTAGCGGTCGATCTCCTCCATCCGGTCGAGCGGCACCGCGTCCCGGGCCGGATCGAAGTCGTACAGGTTGGCCGCGAGGATCCGGATCGTGTTCCGGATCTTCCGGTACGCCTCGATCGTCCGCGCCAGCACTTCCGGGCCGATGCGGACCTCCTCGCCGTAGTCCACCATCGAAACCCACAGGCGCAGCACTTCCGCGCCGCTCCGGCCGATCACGTCCTGCGGCGCCACGGTGTTGCCGACCGACTTCGACATCTTGTGGCCCTTCTCGTCCACGACGAAGCCATGCGTCAGCACGTCGCGGAACGGCGCCTTCCCCCGCGTCGCGATGCCGATGAGCAGGGAGCTGTGGAACCAGCCCCTGTGCTGGTCGCTGCCCTCGAGATAGAGGTCGGCCGGCCACTCGAGGTCGGTGTGGGACGGCAGCACCGCCTCGTGGCTCGAGCCCGAGTCGAACCACACGTCGAGGATGTTCGACTCGCGCTCGAACGTCTTCCCGCCGCAGGAGGCGCACGCGAGGCCGTCCGGCAGGAACTCCTCGATCGGCCGCTCGTACCACGCGTCCGCGCCGTAGCGCTCGAACACGTCCGCCGCGCGGTCCGTGAGCGCCGTCGAGAGCACGGGCGTCTGGCAGCTCGTGCACGCCATCGCCGGAATCGGCACGCCCCACGTGCGCTGCCGCGAGATGCACCAGTCCGGGCGGAACGCGATCATGTTGTAGATGCGGTCGCGGCCCCAGGCCGGGATCCAGTTCACCTGGTCGATCTCCATCAGCGCGCGCTGCCGCAGGCGCTGCTTCTCCATCGCGATGAACCACTGCGACGTCGCCAGGAAGATGACCGGGTGGTGGCAGCGCCAGCAGTGCGGGTACGAGTGGTCGTACTTCTCGTGCTTCCACAGCCGCCCGCGCTCGCGGAGCGCCTCGATGATCACGGGATTCGCGTCGAACACGCGCAGGCCCGCGAACAGCTCCACGTCGTCGAGGAAGTGGCCGCCGGGGCCGACGGGGGCGTAGACCTCGAGGCCGTAGCGGAGGCCCGTGTGATAGTCGTCCACGCCGTGACCGGGCGCCGTGTGCACCGCGCCCGTGCCCTGTTCGAGCGTGACGTACTCGCCGAGCACGCCGAGCGAATCACGGTCGTACAGCGGGTGCCGGAACACGATGCCCTCGAGCCGCTTGCCCGGGAACTTCGCCACGGGCTCGCCGAGCGTTCGACCGGTGACCGACGCCACCTTCTCCGCCAGGCCTTCGGCGAGGATCACGACGCCGTCGCCGGACGGGTAGGCGCCATAGACGTAGTCCGGGTTGAACGCGATCGCGAGGTTGGACGGCAGCGTCCACGGGGTCGTCGTCCAGATGAGGACCGAGACCGGCCGGCCGGCCAGCTCGGGCACCCGGGCCGCCAGCGCGGGCGCGCTGTCCGCCTTCAGCGGGAACTCCACATAGACCGAGGGCGACGTGTGGTCGTCGTACTCGACCTCGGCCTCCGCCAGCGCCGTACGGCAGTGCAGGCACCAGTGCACGGGCTTCTTGCCCTTGTAGACCAGGTTCTGCTCGACGAACTTCCCGAGCGCGCGGACGATCGCGGCCTGGTAGCCGTAGTTCATCGTCAGGTACGGCGCCGACCAGTCTCCGAGGCCGCCGAGGCGCTCGAACTCCTCACGCTGCACCTCGACGAACTTCGCGGCGTACTTCCGGCACTCGCGGCGGAAGTCCGCCGCCGACAGCGTCTTCTTCTTCGAGCCGAGCTCCTTGTCGACGTTCAGCTCGATCGGCAGCCCGTGGCAGTCCCAGCCCGGTACGTACGGCGCGTCGAAGCCGGCCATCGTGCGGCTCTTGACCACGATGTCCTTCAGGATCTTGTTGAGCGCGTGCCCGATGTGGATGCGGCCGTTCGCGTACGGCGGGCCGTCGTGCAGGATGTACTTCGGCGCACCCGCGCGCGCGGCGCGAATCCGGCCGTAGAGCCCCATCTCCGTCCAGCGGGCGAGCGTCGCCGGTTCGCTGGTCGGCAGGTTGGCCTTCATCGGGAATTCCGTGCGGGGCAGGTTGACCGTGTCTTTCCACTCGGGCATGACCGCGATTGTACCCCGCTAGAATCGGGGACATGGCCCGCGCCAACCCGATCGACGGTGTCCGTGAGCACACGCTCGCCAACGGCCTGAAGGTGCTCGTCAAGGAGGACCACACCGCGCCGCTGGCGTCCGTGTGGTGCTGGTACCGCGTGGGATCGCGGCACGAAGGGCCGGGCCTGACGGGTGTGTCGCACTGGTGCGAGCACATGAACTTCAAGGGCACCACCCACATCCCGCGCGAGCAGGTGAAGGGCATCATCGAGCCGTTCGGCGGGTTCTGGAACGGCTACACGTGGATCGACATGACGGCCTACGTCGAGACCGCCAGCGCCGAGGCCCTGGACCGCATGCTGTTCATCGAAGCCGAGCGGATGTCGGGATGCCTCTACCACCCGGACGACGTGGCGTCGGAACGGACCGTCATCATCTCGGAACTGGAAGGCGCGGAGAACGACCCCGACCAGCTGCTCGACCAGGCGGTGGTCGCCCGGGCGCTGCCCGTGCATCCCTACGGCCATCCGACGATCGGCCTGATCGAGGATCTGCGCGCGATGTCCCGCGGGCAGCTCTACGACCATTACCGGTGGCACTACGTGCCGAACAACGCGACGCTCGTGGTGGTCGGCGACGTGGATGCCGCCGACGTCGTGGAGCGGACCACACGGCACTTCGGTGCGATTCCGGCCGCCACGCTGCCGAGGCCCGTGCCCGTTCCGGCGGCCGATCAGCAGGAGGAACGCCGTGTCGTCGTGTCGCGGACGGGTTCGACCGCCTACCTCAAGGCCGCGTACCACGCGCCGGCCATCGGCGACCCCGACTTCTTCCCGATGCTCGTGCTGGACGCGGTGCTGACCGGCGCCAAGGGCCTCAGCCTGTGGGCGAGCTTCCGCACGCCGCCGCC
>JBFXBH010000198.1:0-5089 GCA_050183355.1 Vicinamibacterales bacterium
GATCACGGGCACCCGTGCGCTGACGCCGATCGACTACACAACCGAAGTGCCCAGCGCGCAGGTCAAGAGCGCGGTGCTGCTGGCGGGCCTCCACGCGCCGGGGACGACGAGCGTCACGGAAGCCATCCCCACGCGCGACCACACTGAGCTCGCGCTCGAGACGTTCGGCGCCCGTGTCGGGCGGTCGGGCACGACGGTGTCGGTCGCCGGCGGGCAGACGCTGACCGGCCGCCAGCTCACGGTGCCCGGCGACATCTCGTCCGCGGCCTTCTGGATGGTCGCGGCGGCGGCGCTGCCGGATTCCGACGTGACGATTGACGGCGTGGGCCTCAACCCGTCACGCACGGCGATCATCGGCGTGCTGCGCCGGATGGGCGCGCGCATCGACGTCGAGCCGTCGGCCAGCAACGCGGCCGAGCCCATCGGCACGATCCGCGTGCGGCACGGCGGCTTCTCGGCCACGGAGATCGTGCCGGACGAAGTGCCCGGCGTCATCGACGAGCTGCCCGTGCTCGCCGCGCTCGCGGCGCTCGGCGGCGAACTCGTGGTCAGCGGCGCGGCCGAGCTGCGCGTCAAGGAGAGCGACCGGATCACATCGCTGGCCGATGGCCTGCGGCGGCTCGGCGCCTCCATCGACGAGCGGCCGGACGGCTTCCACGTGCGCGGCGGCCGGCTGACAGGCGGCACGGCGGACGCGCTCGGCGATCACCGCCTGGCCATGGCCTTCTCGATCGCGGCGCTCGGCGCGTCCGGGCCCTCGACGATCGAGGACGCCGGCGCGGCCGCCGTCTCTTATCCCGAGTTCTTCTCCATCCTCGACTCGCTGCGGGCGTGAAGGCGTCGTCGCTCTATCTGGTCGGCTTCATGGGCGCCGGCAAATCGACGGTCGCCCGCGCGCTCGGCCGCCGGCTCGGCTGGCGCGCCGAGGACATCGACGACCTGATCGAGGCCCGCGAGCGGCGGTCGATTGCGATGATCTTCGCGCAGAGCGGCGAAGCCTACTTCCGGCAGGTCGAGCGGCAGGTCGTCCTCGACCTGTCCGGCACGCGCGAGATCGTCGTCGCCACCGGTGGCGGCACGTTCGTGGATCCCGACAACCGGGCGACCATGCTGGCGGCCGGCGCGGTCGCCTGGCTGGATATCCCGCTCGCGAAGGTCATCGAACGCGTCCCGCAGGACGGCCGCCGTCCGCTCGCGGCCGACCGGGTCCAGCTCGAGCAGCTCTACGTCCGGCGGCAGGCCGCCTACCAGCTCGCGAACGTCCGCGTGGACGCCACGCGCCCGCTGCACGAGGTCGTCGAGCGCCTGCTGGAGTGGATCGGCTACTAGCCTCGCGCGACGGCCGCACTAGACTGGGGCGGACCCGTGCGTTATCTCGTTCTCAGCGACCTGCACGCCAATCTGGAGGCGACTGACGCCGTGCTCGCCGCCGGCGCGGCGCTCGCGCCGGACCACACGCTCGTGCTCGGCGACCTCGTCGGGTACGGCCCGGACCCGGCGGCCGTGCTGGATCGGATCCTGCCCCGGCCGGCCACGACCATCATCCGGGGCAACCACGACCGCGTGGCGGCGGGGCTGGGATCCGACCGCGACTTCAACCCGCACGCCCGGGCGGCGATCCGCTGGACGGCCGCACAGCTGACGCCGGACCGGCTCCAGGCGCTGGCGGCCCTGCCACGCGGCCCGCGTGCCGTCGACGCCGACGTCGAGATCTGCCACGGGGCGCCGTTCGACGAGGACTTCTACGTGCATACGCCGGCCGACGCCGAGCACGCCGGCCGGGCCGCCGGCCGGCGGATCTGCCTGTTCGGCCACACGCACGTGGCCGCGGCCTTCGGCTGGCCGGACGGGCGGGTCCGTCTGCTGGGCCCGTCGGGCCAGGCGCCGTGCACGCTCGACCTCGCCCAGGCCGGGCGATGGCTGATCAATCCCGGGGCGGTCGGTCAGCCGCGCGACGGCGACTGGCGCGCCGCGTTCGCGATCGTCGACACCACGGCGCGGACCTGCACGCTGCACCGTGCGGAGTACGACGCCGCCGAGACGCGCCGGAAGATGCGCGCGGCCGGCCTGCCGGCGATTCTGATCTCGAGGATCGGGCGGTAGCTACGCCTGACGGTCGCGCTCGCGGGCGGCACGCGCCTCGCGGCGCTTCGCGTCCACCGCGTGCGCGTCGGCCGCGGCGCGCGACCCGAGGATCCAGCCGATCACGACGCCGAGCAGCAGGACACCGGGGATGTAGATGAAGTGCGCGGCCGTCGGCATGCCGGATTACTTCCGGGCCTTCAGGTCCGCTTCGAGCCGCGCCACGTCCTGCTGCACGGCGCCGAGGCGGCGCGCGATCGAGACGACGTAGGCGAGCACCGCCACCCAGACGAAGGCGTAGGCGGGAATCAGCAGGTTCGCCGCCGGGATCTGCTCCTGCTGCGGCAACTGGTCGATCGGCACGAACTCGTCCAGTTGCTCGGGCGGGGGCGTCTGCGCGAGGACGGCGGGCGCCTGGCACAACAGGCCGGCCAGGGCGAGAACGGGCGCGATACGGCGAAGCAGGGTCATCATCGGGTCAGTCCAGGGCAAGGTAGAGCTCGTCAACGCGCGTCCGCTGCTCTTCCAGCCGCACGCGCAGCCGCAGCAGCAGCACGAACAGCAGCAGGAAGGCCACCACGCAGAACCAGAACGGAATGCCCATCTCGAGCGGCAGCCTGGGAACCACCGTCGTCTTCGGATGGATGGTCCGCCAGTAGTTCACCGAGATGTAGATGAACGGCACGTTCGCCATGCCGAAGAGCGCCAGACCGGCCGCGAGCTTGTCCGAGCCGGGGCCGCCGTACTTCCGCACGAGGATGTAGGCCACCGACACCATCCAGCCCATCAGGCTCGACGTCAGCCGGACGTCCCACTCCCACCAGACGCCCCACGCCTTGCGCGCCCAGAGCGGCCCGGTCACGAGCGCCAGCGCCCCGAAGAGCACGACCAGCTCGGCCGCCGCCTGTGCCAGACGATCCTGACGGGCGTCACCCTTGAAGAGATACCGGACGCTCGCCACGCCGCAGACGACGCCGGCGATGAGAAAGATCCACGCCGACGGCATGTGGTAGTAGGAAATCTTCTGCACCATGCCCATCGTCGATTCGAAGGGCGCGTTGGCGATGAGGAGCGGCGCGATGGCGAACATCAGCGCGCAGATCACCGAGGCGGGTGTGAACCACTTGGGCATGCAGTGTGTCCTGACTAGTCCGTCATCAGCGGTTCGAACGACCACAGCGCGAGCGTGACGAAGACCACGTCGTAGGCCGCCATGAGCGACAACCAGAAGCGCGCGAGCGCCGCGTCGAACTCCGGCGCGGTCAACGTCGCGACGGCACGAACGCCGGCAATGATGACCGGAATCGTAATGGGATACAACAGGATGGGCAGCAGCACGTCGCGGCTGCGGGCCCGCACGAGCATCGCCGCGAACAGCGTCCCGACGGCACAGTAGCCCACGGTGCCGGCCAGCAGCACCGCGGCGAGCCAGACCGGGTGCGCGAACAGCCCCGCCTGAAACAGGTACGCGATCAGCGGCAGCAGCACGGCCTCCGTCACCAGCAGCAGCGCGACGATCCCGAGCAGCTTCCCGACGTAGATCGCCGGGCGGTCGGCCGGCGCGAGCAGCAGCGCCCGCAGCGTCTCGGCCTGCCGCTCCCGCTCGAACGTCCGTCCGAGGGCCAGCGTGCCGGCGAACGCGATCGCGATCCACAGGATGCCCGCCGCCGCGCCGTCCAGCGCGCGGCCCTCCTGGACGAACGCCACCGCGAAGAACAGCACGCACGACACCGCGAAGAACAGCGACGTGGACACGATCTCGAGGCTCCGCATCTCCACCGTCAGGTCCTTGCGGAGCACGAGCCCGGCCACGCGGAGGAAGCGGCTCATGCGCGCGGCTGCTCCATGACCGACTGATACAGCGTGCGCAGCGCCTGCGGCTGCGTGGCCAGCTCCACCATCCGGCCGTCGCGGATGAAGACGGCCTGGTCGAACAGGCCCTCAGCCAGGTCGAGGTCGTGCGTGGCGACGAGGATGATGCGGCCCTCGGCGCGCAGTTCGCGGAGCCGGACCGTCAGCGCCGCGACCGAGCGCGCGTCAAGGCCGGTGAACGGTTCGTCGAGCAGCACGAGGCGCGGGTCGTGGATCAGCGCGCGCTCCAGCGCGACGCGCTGCCGCATGCCGCGGGAGAAGCTGCCCACGGGGTCGTCCGCGCGGTCCGCGAGCCGGGCCCGCTCCAGCGCCCGGACGGCGTCCGCGGCGGCATCCGCCGCCCCGTAGAGGCCGGCGAAGAACGAGAGGTTCTCCTTCGCGGTGAGCTCGGGATAGAGATACAGGTCGTGGCCCAGCATTCCAATAGCCGCGCGCAGGGCCGGCGCGGGTGCCCCGCTGATGCCGCTCCCGCCGGCGATCGTCGCGAGCGCCCCGTACCGAATCGACCCGGACGTCGGCTGCAGCAGCGTGGCCAGCATCGCCAGCAGTGTCGACTTCCCCGCCCCGTTCGGGCCGAGCAGGCCGAGGATCGATCCGGCCGCCGCCTGGAAGGTGACGCCGGAGAGCGCGCGCCGGCGGCCGAAGTGCCGCGTGAGGTCCGTGACGGCGAGTGCGTCGAACGGAATCACGCGCCGCCCGGCACGCCGTCCAGCTCGCCGTAGACGCGCTCCAGATCCCCGACCAGCTTGTGGCGGCGCGCGGCGTACTTCGACCCGTCGATGCGGCCCGCCCGGTGCTGCTCGTCCAGCTTCACGAGCTCACCGAGCAGCGACTCGCGGCGTTCCGTCAGCTTGCGCACGTCCACGCCGGCCGTGCTGCCGCTCCACGCGAACCAGGCGCCGGCCAACAGAATCGCGCCGGCCAGCGCGAGGGCCACGTTGCGCGGCCACGCCGGCGCCACCGGCAGGCCCGTCAGCGTGATGGCGGTCGTGCCGCCCGCCGGAAGCCCCGGGCCGCCTCCGAGGATGAACGGCGTGCCGTTGCCGGCCCGCGCCTCGTCGCTCTCGACGATCTGCGGCGAGCTGACCTGCAGGTTCGGCACCTTCTGCACCATGGTCATCACCTGCTCCAGCCG
>JBFXBH010000199.1:0-5086 GCA_050183355.1 Vicinamibacterales bacterium
CGGCGAGCAGCGCGATGTGGCGCGCGTTTGAAACCGCCGGGCGCTCGCGCGACGTCTCGCCTCCGCGGAGCTTCCCGAGCATCGCCGCCTGCAGCGCCGCGAGGCCGGCGCCGTCCCTCGCGGAGATCGACACCGTCTCGAGCCGCGCGAGGCCACCCGCGTCACGCACCGTCTCGCCTGGCGCGACGAGGTCGATCTTGTTGACCGCGACGACGACGTGCGACGGGTCGAGCGACGCGACGAGCCTCCGCTCGTCCTCCGTCAGCGCGCGCGTGCCGTCCCGCACGACCACCGTGAGGTCCGCGGCCTCCGATGCGCCGCGCGCGCGTGCCATGCCTTCGGCTTCGACCGCATCGGCAGGCGCCCCGAGACCGGCGGTGTCGACGAGCCGGATGAGCAGGCCGTCGAGGTCCACCTCCTCGGTGACCATGTCGCGCGTCGTGCCCGCGATGTCCGACACGATCGCGCGGTTGAAGCCGACGAGCCGGTTGAAGAGGGTGGACTTGCCGGCGTTGCGGCTCCCGGCCAGCACGACGCGCGCGCCCTCCCGAATCACCCGGCCGGCGCGGCCGTCGCCGAGCAAGCGGTCGACGTCGGCGCGCAGGATCTCGATGCGCTCGGAGACGGCGGCCGTCTCGATGAAGCGGTAGCCTTCGTCCGGGAAGTCGAGTGAGGCCTCGAGGAGCGCCTGCAGTTCGAACAGGCGCTGCTCGATGGCGCGAATCCGCGCCGTGAGCGTCCCGTCCAGCTGGTCGAACGCCGTCCCCGCCTGCAGGCGCGTGCCCGACTGAATGAGATCCGCCACCGCCTCGGCCTGCACGAGGTCCATGCGCCCGTTGAGCACGGCGCGAAGCGTGAACTCGCCGGGCTGCGCGTGGCGCGCGCCGTGCTCGATCGCGGCCGCGACGAGCGCGTCGAGGATCACCGGGCTCCCGTGCGCGGACACCTCCACGACGTCCTCACCCGTGAAGGAAGCCGGCCCCTCGAAGAACGTCACCACGACTTCGTCCAGCCCATCGATGCGGCAGAGCGTCGCGACCCGCGGCGTGAATGGCCGGGTCCGGCCGGTGAGGCGGGCGAGGACGGCCGTGCTGGCCTCGCCGCTGAGACGCACCATGCCGATCGCGCCCCGGCCCCGGGGCGTCGCCACGGCCACGATGGTGTCCGTCGTCGAGAACACAGTCTGTATCCCGGTTCCGCCGCTCCGGCTACCCGACACAAGGACAGGCCGAGGCGTCCTCGCGCAAATGCGGGTGGCACCGAACGGGGTGCCCCATGCCACGCACAGCCCGATGAGGGCGAGCATGGCATGGGGCTGTTCGGCGACAGGACCCGCCCATGCGGGCTACCTCGGATAACGGTATCGCTACGAGCGCGCCGAGATGATCACCGTCTTCAGAAACGCGTCGCCGATGCTCTCCGACGACACGCCCTGGATCTCGGCGACCGTCAGGTGCACCAGCCGGCGCTCGTACGGATTGAGCGGACCCAGCTCCTGCGCGGCGCCCGTCGTCAACGCCTTCTCGGCGGTGAAGCGCGCCATCTGCTTCAGCTCGGCGTCCTTCTCCTGCCTGAAGCCCATGCAGTCCACGACGACCCGGTAGTCATCACCGAGCTGCCGGCGGAACGCCGTCGCGAGCAGGTGCTGCAGCGCCTGCAGGCCCTCGCCGCTGCGGCGGATCAGTACGCCGCCATCCTCGCCCTGGAGGTTGATCTTCAGGCCCTCGTCGTCGACGTTCGACTCGGCCCTCAGGTCGAGTCCCATCGCGCCGACGACGGACTGGACGAACGAGACGATCTCGCCGCTCAACTCAGCTGGTAGTGTCACGATTTGCGCTCCACGCCTTCCGTGCGGCCTGACCCGGCCGACTTGACCCGCCGTTCCGCCGCCGGCCGCGGGGCCTGCACCGGCAACGGCCCGAGCAGCCAGTTGGTGAAGTACTGCTGACCGATGCCCCAGATCGTATTGACGAAGTAATAGATGGCGAGGCCGCTCGGCAGCGTCAGGAACATGCCGACGAACAGCACCGGCATGAACATCATCATCCGACGCTGCACCGGGTCGCCGGTCGCCGGCGTCAGCCACTGCTGCCACAGCATCGCCGCACCCATCAGCGCGGGCGTCACGAAATACGGATCGTGCACGGACAGGTCGCGGATCCAGAGCGCGAACGGCGCGTTCCGCAGCTCGACCGCCTCGGAGAGCAGCGCGTAGAACGCGAAGAGCAGCGGGAACGTCAGCAGCGTGGGAATGCAGCCGCTGACCGGGTTGGCGCCTTTCTCCTTGTAGAGCGCCATGATCTCGCTGTTCATCTTCTGGCGCGCCGGGTCGGTCGCCTTCAGGCCCGCGTAGCGATCCTGGATCGCCTTCATCTGCGGCTGGATCTCCTGCATCTTGCGCATGGAGACGGCCGTCTTGTGGCGCAGCGGGAAGATGACGATGTTCATCAACAGCGTCAGGATGATGATCGCCCAGCCCCAGTTCCCGCTGTAGCCGTAGATCCACTTCAGCACGTCGAGAAACGGCACCGCGAGCCACGCCCAGAAGCCGAAGTTGATCGCGCGGACGAACTCCGCGTCGACCGCCTTCATGACGTCGAACGCCTTCGGGCCGACGTAGAACTTCACGGGCGTCGCCGGATCCTGCGTTCGCAGCTGCATCGCCAGCAACTGCCGCTGGCGGCCCTCGGTGCCGGCCACGGCGTGGGAGACGCCGGTGAACGTGACCTTGCCCTGGCCCGCTCCCACGGCCGCGACGATGAAGTAGTGGTCGTCGATGCCGACGAAGCGGAACGCCCCCTCGCGTGCGGTGGCCGTCTCCGTGACGTCCGAATACGCGAGGCGCTCGACCTCCGTGCCGGCGTGCACGAGTGCCTCCGGCGCGCGCGAGACGTCGCTCGAGAAGAACCCGCCGCCCGTCGTGGGACCGAGGTCGCCCGGGCCGGGTCCCCAGACGAAGCCGGCGGGCACGCGGGTGCCGGACCGCTCAACGG
Organism: Vicinamibacterales bacterium; assembly: GCA_050183355.1. Taxonomy (GTDB): domain Bacteria; phylum Acidobacteriota; class Vicinamibacteria; order Vicinamibacterales; family UBA2999; genus CANKJK01. The sequence goes on from JBFXBH010000199.1 coordinate 2,994, forward strand.
ACAGGTCGGCCGAGAGCAGAAAGTTCGCGGGCTCGAGCTGGAACGTCTTGCGCGCGGTCAGGCCGGACGCGTCCGTCATCGAGAAGACGACGCGATTCGCCTCGCGGTCGATCTGGCTGCTGTAGAGCGCCAGGTTCAGCGCGCGCGTCGTCGCGGCGTCGTCGGTCTCGAGCGTCAGGGGCTGCGGCTGGCCCGCGGGCAGGTCACGCGCGACCAGGTCGACCGGAGCGCCGGCACGGTCGGTGTAGCCCTTCAGCACCCAGCTCGTCAGGCGACCGCCGCGGTTCGAGAAGACGGCCCTGACCGTCTCGTTCTCGAGCACGGTTTCGGCCTCGGCCGTCACGCCGGTCGTGGTCTCCGGCATCGGCTCGACGGGCGTGGGGGCGGCCGTCTCGGGGGCGGGGGCCGCGGCGGCCGTCGAAGCCGGTGCCTCCGCGGTCTGTCGCGCCGCCGGAGGCGACGGGGGTGCCACGTACGTCTGGTAGACGTACAGCACGACGAATGCGAGAAAGACGGCGAGCAGCGTTCGGCGTTCCATAGTGGCTAGGACTGCGAGCGGGAGACGGGCTCCACAGGGTCGTATCCGTGGCTGCCAAGGGGATGACAACGGGCGAGGCGCCGCGCCGCCATGACGAACCCGCGACCCGCGCCGTGCGTTTCGATCGCTTCGCGCGCGTAGTCCGAGCAGGACGGATAGAACCGGCAACTGCCGGAGAAAAAGGGCGAGATCAGGAGCTTATAGGCCCTGAGCAGGGCGATGGCCACGTGGGCCGCCGGACTTGGTCGGTTGTTGTGATCCATGCGGCGTCACGCCACGCCGGAACTCGGCTTCCAGGCGGTCAAACGGAGCGCGCGCCATCTGTGCCTTCGGCACGATCACGATGTCGATGCCGCAAGAGGGGTTGTTCAATCTGAACAACTCGCGCGCCACCCTCTTCAGCCGATTCCTGACGACGGCGTTGCCGGCCTTCTTCGACGCCGCTATACCCACCCTGGCGAACGCCGCTGTGGTTCTCAACGTGATCACGGTCATGAAGCGGCCGTGAACCCGGGTACCACCCGAATACACCTCTTCGAACTCTGCCCGGCGGCGAAGCCGGCCCGCGTCACGCATTCGGACCGGTGCTCCGCCCGGCAGTTAGCCCTCGTCCGAAACCGTCAGGCGCTTCCGGCCCTTGGCCCGGCGGCGCGCAAGGACGATCCGGCCGTTCTTGGTGGCCATTCTGACGCGGAACCCGTGCGCCTTCGCGCGGCGGCGCGTGTTCGGCTGATACGTTCTCTTACCCTTCATGTGTCACCTGTAGGCCCGGCCTCAATCGGTGCCGAGGAAACCCCTATCCTAAGTTTCCGGGCCGAAGGGTGTCAATCAGCCGGATGTGGTATCGTCAGCCCCGGTTGCATCGCAACCGTGACCTGCGGCGGGCCGCCCGCACTTTTGGTTTCCCACCCAAGTTTTCCACATATGTGGAAAAATCTGTGAAAATCGATTTTTCCTGAGGAAAACAGCACGTGAATGCCACGGTTTGGGACGCGATCCTCGCCAGAATCGAGACCAAGGTCAACCGTCACAGCTTCTATACCTGGTTCAAGCCCACGGTGTTCGTGTCGGATACCGGCGCCGCCGTCACGGTGCGGGTCCCGGACGCGCTGGTCAAGGACTGGCTGACCAAGCACTACTCGGCCGTGCTGCTGGAAGCGCTCCAGGACGTCGGTCGCCCCGATACCGCCATCTCGTTCCTGACCGAGGCGCAACTGGCGCACGCGGAGCGGACAGAGCCCTCCGGCACCGAACTGCCGGACGAGGATCCGGTCTTCACGACACCTGGCGCCGAAGCGACGGGCCTCAACCCCCGCTATACGTTCGACACGTTCATTGTCGGACCGTCCAACCAGTTCGCGCACGCCGCCGCCCGCGCGGTGGCGGAGTCGCCGTCCCGGTCCTATAACCCTCTCTTCATCTACGGCGGTGTGGGCCTCGGCAAGACGCATCTGATGCACGCGATCGGCCACCATGTGCTGCGCAACGGCCGCGGCCTCAAGCTGACCTACATCTCGTCCGAACGGTTCATGAACGAGATGATCAACGCCCTCCG
>JBFXBH010000200.1:0-5054 GCA_050183355.1 Vicinamibacterales bacterium
ATCCGCACCTGGCCGTTCTTCGACGCGATCTCGGCGCTGTTCCACGCGCCGAGCGGCCGCTGCGCCTTCAGCAGGTTCTCTTTCTCGGTCGTGTACTTGAACTTCGTGTCCATCGGGAACGGCAGCAACGGCCGGCTGTGGTAGCCCTCGACCTGGATGCCCTTCGGCCAGACGCGGTGGTCGTTGATGAACAGGAAGTAGCCGCTGTTGCCGTAGTAGGTCACGCCGTCGGTGTCATCCCAGTCCGGCGGCGGCTCGAACCGGTAGTCGAAGCGCCACGTGAAGTCCTTGTACTTCTTCAGCGTGTACATGTAGCCCTGGATCTTGCCGGTGCAGACGAGCACGCCGTTCTCGATCCTGAAGACTCCCAGCGGCTCCGTCTTGCCGCAGCCCTCGGGCGCCTGCCGGCAGTTCGGGCCCATCATGAAGCTCCAGCCCGAGAAGTCCTTCCCGTTGAAGATCGGTTCGAAGCCGGCTTCGTCCGGCGCCGCGGGCCGGTTGACCCACATCTGCTTCATGGCGGGCACGTCGGCCGTCAGCTCCTTCGCGCCCGCGGGCAGGCCGTTGGCCTGGAGCAGGTAGGCCACGATGTCGACCTTCGTATCGATGCCGATCGCGTCCGAGCCGAACGCCGGCATCCCCTGCCGGATGCGGTTGAACAGGTAGTAGACGCTCGGATAGTCGGGACGGCCCTCCGTGGCCTTCATCAGGTACTTGCCGCCGAGGTTCATCAGCGACCGGCCGGCGACGCCGACGCGGAGGCCGCGGCCGGTCTTCACCTGGTCGGCCGTCGTGGTGCTGTCGACGGTGTGACAGAAGGCGCAGTTCCGGTTGAACGCTGTCGCGCCGCGCCGGGCCTGGGACTCCGTGTAGTAGCCGCCCGGCGCCGGAGACTGGGCGTGAACGACTGGCACCGGCCGGCCAGCCGCCAGGGCGGCGGCCGCCGCGGCGACCGGCAGCATCAGCAGTGTGCGGACGCGCATAGTCACTCCTTCTCTCCCTCCGGCACGCCACGAACCCTGGCGCGGTCGTGCGCCGGCCGGAGTGCCGGGATATTACCGCCGGATCGCTCTAAGATGTTCCGGTTCCACCCACCGAACCTGGAGGCATGACGATGGAGATGATGAAGACGGGCATTCTGACGCGCATGGCGGCGTGGGCCGTGGCAGCCGGTGTGGTACTGGGCGCGGTCCCGGCCGCGGCACAGTCCCCGGCCGACCTGGCGGCGGTGTTCGCGTCGGCCGGCGACGTATCGGCGCTGATCGCGAAGGCGAAGGCGGAACGCAAGCCCGACCAGCCCAACTTCGTCCAGCCGGTCGTCAAGTCGTCCGGCTACACGCTGAACCTGGAGTACCGGTGGCCGGGTCTGAAGGCGCCGGCCTCCGTGCACGACGCCGACGCCGAGATCTTCTTCGTCGTCGAGGGCACCGGCACGGCCGTGACCGGCGGCACGCTCGAGAACGGCAAGCGCACCAACCCGGCGAACATGTCCGGCACGGGGATCACCGGCGGGCAGACACACCGTCTGGCCAAAGGGGACGTGCTGTTCGTGCCGGCATCGTCGCCGCACTGGTTCGACCCGACCGGCGGGCCGCTGGTGCTGCTCTCGCTGCACATCCAGAAGACCTTCCGCTGAGGGTCGGAGCACTAGTGCTTCGTGATCGCGCACTCGCCGAGATATTGCTCGGGGCGCGACGTGTAGCCGGGGATGAGCACGGCCGACTCGGTCAGTTCGTGCCGGCTGTGGACGGCCTTGTAGAAGCCGGGGCGCGACTCGCTGGCCGACACGGTGGTCAGGTGGAAGAGTCCGCCCGTGTTGGTGACGACCAGGTGCAGGTTGCCACCGACGAGCATCACCGTGATCAGCAGATTGCCGGTGCTGCCCTTCCAGCTCGCACTGCCGTCGGTCGTGTTCAGGTTCGTGAACTCGAGCGGCAGGTCCACCGTGCTCGTCTTCGCTGACGCGTCTCCGCCCCTGGCCCAGTTGCCGGTCGAGAGCACCTTGAACGAGCACGTGAGGCCCGTCGCGTCCACGAACGGACTCGTCTGCGCGTGAGCGGGGCTCCCCGTCAGCAACGCCACCGCGAGCCCCAGCAGGGCGACGACGTTCCGCGGCCGTGCGGAGAGGCGGGGCATGATCGCGTCGGGCGCCTTACTGGGCCGCCTGGTCCCGGCCCTGCGGCGTCAGCGAATAGCCGTCGCCGTGGACCGTGTGGATGAAGCGCGGCCGGTGCGGGTCGGTTTCGATCTTCTTGCGGAGCCGGGCGATCGCGTGGTCGACGGCGCGCGTGTGCGGCGTGTCGGGAAAGCCCCAGACTTCACGCAGCAGTTCGCTCCTGTGGACGATGCTCTCGGCGCGTTCCGCGAGGTAGCGCAGCAGCTCGAACTCGCGGCGGGTCAGGTCCACCGGCTGCTTGTCGCGCCAGGCCTGAAAGGCCTGGAAGTCGATGACCACCGGGCCCAGCGTGAGCTGCTCGACCGTGGGCCGGGCGCGGCGCAGCACGGCGTGCACGCGGGCGAGCAGTTCCTCGAGGTCGAACGGCTTGGTGACGTAGTCGTCCGCGCCGAGCGAGAGCCCCTTCAGTTTGTCCGTCTTCTGGCTGCGGGCGGTCAGCATGATGATCGGGAACTGGCCCTGCTGGCTCCACATCCGGCACAGGTCGAAGCCATCGGTCCCCGGCAGCATGCCGTCGAGAATCACGAGGTCCGGCGAGAACTCGCGCGCCGCCGTGATGGCCTGCGTGCCGTCGCTGACGACCTGCACCTGATACCCCTCGACCACGAGGTTGTCGCGGAGGATCCGCGAGAGCGCGGCGTCGTCTTCGACGACGAGGATACGGCGGGTCGGCGTGGACATGCGGGTGACGCCAGTGTAGCGCGGCTCGGCGTCCGGTCAGCCTGTCTCAGGTCGTCGCGGCGGGCTCCGCCACCGGCAGCGAGAAGCTGACGGTCGTGCCGGAACCGAGCGTGCTCGCCACGTGCAGCGTGCCCTGGTGGTCGGCCACGATGCGCTGCGCGATCGCGAGGCCGAGGCCGCTGCCCCCGGCGGCGGCGCCCTTGCCGCGGAAGAACCGCCGGGTGACGTTGGGGAGATCCTCGGCCGCAATGCCGGCGCCGCGGTCTTCGACGGCGAACGTGACCCGGTCGCCGTCCCGGTGGGCGCCGAGACGCAGGAAGCGGCTCTGGCCCGCGTAGCGCATCGCGTTGTCGACGAGGTTGGTCAGCGCGAGGCCGATGGCCGTCCGGTCCGCCCGGACCGGCGGGAGGTCCGGCTCGACGTCGATGTGGAACTCGAAGCGGCCTTCGGCCAGCTGCGTCGAGAACTCCCGGAGCGCCGCGCCGACGATCTCGTTCGGCGAGAGCGACTCGAACGAGTAGACCTCGGTGACGTCCGTGACGCGGGAGTAGGCCAGCAGGTTGTCGATGAGCCGCGTCAGGCGCTTGGCCTCGTGCACGGCCATCCGCGCGTACTCGCGCTGGGCGTTGACGTCGCCGACGCGGCCGGATGCGAGCGACTCGCTGACGGCGCGGATGGTGGCGATCGGTGTCTTCAGCTCGTGCGTCACCGTGGCCACGAAGTCGGCCCGCATCTCCGTCAGCGCGGCGCTCTCGCGCGCCGCGCGCACGCTCAGAAAGACGGCGACAGCCAGCAGCAGCGACGTGATGGCGGCCACGGTCAGCGTCCGCTGGGCTCCCTCGTTGGCGGCCTGCAGCGTCGGGTCGCCGGTGACGCCGGCCCCGGCCGTCCACACGCGGACGGCGAGGTCCGCCGGCTGCCGGGCGGCGACGACCGTGGGGTCGAAGAACGCGAGCGGAAACGCGCGGGTCTCCCGGGCGTCCGCCGGCGCGCCGGTATCGCCGACGACGGCGCCGCCGTGCTCGTCCGTCACCGACAGCGTGATGCCGGCGCCGGCGATGCGCGCCACCTGCGTCGAGAGGTCCCCGAAGTAGTGGGTCCGGACCCAGGACAGGTTCACCAGGAAGCCGAACACGTCGGTGACACGTTCCCGGTAGGCGTCGGTGTAGGACACCAGGAAGACCGCCTGATAGGGCTGGCCTCCGATCGCGACATCGAACACGATGTCGCGCGCACCCTGCGCGATGTCCTGCCGGAGCCGCCCGAGCAACTGTTCCGCGATCGCGGGCGCCTGCGCCGCCGACACCTGCTGCCGGGATCCCCCCGTCGGCGCGGGGAGCCACGGCGCCGACCGATCCAGCCGTGCGTAGAACGTCGTCTGGCCGGCCGTCAGCGGGGCGCGCGCCGAGACGAACACCTCCGGATAGGGATAGCGGGCGAACGCACTCGAGACGAGGTCGAGCTCGCGGTCCGCGTCGGTGTGCTGGGTCGACGGGAGGACGGAGACCTGGGCACCGCGCATGTCGCGTGTCAGGGCCTGCACGAACAGGTCGACGGCCGCGGCCGCGCGGCCCTGCACCAGCAGCGTCGCGCTCCGTTGCCATTCCGTGACGGCGCGGTAGCCGATGAACGCCAGCGCGCCGACCGAGATGACGACGCCCGCCACCAGCCACGTGGTGGGCGAGCGCCGGCGCCGGCGGCCCGATGGGCGCGGCGGCGGGTCTGACGGCACGGACGGGTCGCGGGGCTCGGTTGCCGGCATCGGATCAGCGGAAGAGCTCCGTCTCCCGGAAGTAGCGCGCCGCGCCGTCGTGCAGCGGAATCGGCGTCAGCGGAGCCTGTTGCGGGTCGATGCCCGCGAGGTGGCCCCTGGCGACCAGCTGCGGCAGCGCCGCGAAGTACAGCCGCGTGATGTCGTACGCGAGCTGTTCATCCAGGTCCGCGCGACAGACGAGCACCATGTTCACGCCGATGGTGCGGACGTCGTAGGTCTGGCCGGGGTAGGTGCCGGCCGGCAGGCGCACCGGGCGGATGAACGAGTAGGTCCGCCGCAGGCGGTCGATGGCCGGGCCCTCGATCGAAGCCAGGCGGTGGCCGCGCCGGAAGGCGTCGGCCGGATAGCTGCTCGCCTCGAAGGCCACGTTGAGCACGGCGTCCAGCGTGCCGTTCGACATCTCGACGGAGCCTTCCGCGGGTG
>JBFXBH010000201.1:0-4947 GCA_050183355.1 Vicinamibacterales bacterium
TGCGCCGTGGTCATCAGCCACGACCGCTGGTTCCTCGACCGCATCGCGACGCACATGCTGGCGTTCGAAGGCGACAGCAAGGTCGTCTGGTTCGAGGGGAACTATCAGGACTACGAGGCGGACCGGAGGCGCCGGCTCGGCGCCGAGGCCGACCGCCCGCACCGCATCAAGTACCGGAAGTTGACACGCTAGCCACATTCAGACACGAGGAGAACCCGATGACGCCTGAAGCTGCCGCGGCCGTTCGTGATGCATTGGTGGACATGATTCAGGGTGAGCACGCGGCGACCTGCCAGACGCTGGCCGCCGTGACCGAGGCCGGCAAGACGTACAAGCCGGACCCGAAGTCACGGACGCCGTGGGACATCGCCACGCACCTGGCGACCGCCGACGTCTGGCTGCTGGACTCGATCGTGGCGGGCGCGTTTCACTTCGATCCCGAGGCTCAGAAGCAGGCCGTCGCGAAGTTCAGGACGAGCGAGGATCTGGTCGCCTTCTACAGCACCGCGATGCCGAAGCGGCTGGCGACGCTGAAGGGCCTCCAGGGCGAGCAGCTGACGCGGACGCTCGACTTCTTCGGCGCCATGCAGATGCCGGCGGTGAACTTCATCGGCTTCGTCAACAACCACAGCATCCACCATCGCGGACAGCTCGCCGCGTCCCTGCGCGCCATCGGCGCGAAGGTCCCCAATATCTACGGCCCGAGCGCCGACGCCGAGCCGGCGCACTAGACCAGGCCCTTGTCGTTTCCCGACCTCCGCGCGTTTCTGGACCGGCTGCGCGCCGACGGCGACCTCGTCACCGTCGACGCGCCCGTGGATGCCGCGCTCGAGGCGGCGGAGATCCATCGGCGCGTGATTGCGGCCGGCGGCCCCGCGCTGCTCTTCACGAACGTCAGGACGGCGTCGGGTGCGCGCGCCGCCTTTCCCCTCGCGACCAATCTGTTCGGCACGGCCCGCCGGGCCGAACTCGCGTTCGGCGACCGTCCGCTGCGGCTGATCCGCCGGCTCGTCGAGCTGGCCGAGACGATCCTGCCGCCGACGCCGGCCGCGCTCTGGGGCGCCCGCGACATCGCAGGCGAGGTGCTGAAGGTCGGCCTGCGCCGCGTGCCGAAGGGGCCGGTGGTCGAGCGGGTGACACGCACGCCGCGTCTCGACGAGCTGCCGGCGCTCACCTGCTGGCGCGAGGACGGCGGCCCGTTCCTCACGTTGCCGCTCGTCTACACGCAGCACCCGGAGAAGCGCGGCCACAACCTCGGCATGTACCGCATGCAGGTCCACGACCGGCAGACGACCGGCATGCACTGGCAGATCGGCAAGGGCGGCGGCCACCACTACGGCGTGGCCGAGGCGCGCGGCGAGGCGCTGCCGGTCACGGTCTTCCTCGGGGGGCCGCCCGCGCTGATCCTCTCGGCCATCGCGCCGCTGCCGGAGAACATTCCCGAGCTGATGCTGGCGTCGCTGATCGCGGGGGAGCGTCTGCCGCGCATCGAGGGGTACGGCCCGCACCCGCTGGTCGCGACGGCGGAGTTCGCGCTCATCGGCGAGGTCGCGCCGCGCACGCGCCGGCCGGAGGGGCCGTTCGGCGACCACTACGGCTACTACTCGCTGCGGCACGACTACCCGGTGTTCACCGTGCGCACCGTGGCGCACCGACACGACGCGATCTATCCGGCGACGGTGGTCGGCAAGCCGCGGCAGGAGGACTTCTTCATCGGCGACCTGCTGCAGGACCTGCTCTCGCCGCTGTTCCCGCTCGTGATGCCCGGCGTGCGTGAACTGTGGTCGTACGGCGAGACGGGCTATCACTCGCTCGCCACGGCCGTCGTGAAGGACCGCTACGCGCGCGAGGCCATGGCCAGCGCGTTCCGCATCCTCGGCGAGGGACAGCTCTCGCTCCAGAAGTTCCTGCTCGTGACGGACCAGGCCGTGGATGTGCGCGACATCCGCGCCACGCTCGAGCACATCCTGGCGCGCACGCACGTCGAGACCGATCTCTATGTGTTCGCGAACCTGTCCATGGACACGCTCGACTACACGGGCCCGGCCGTGAACCACGGGTCGAAGGGCGTGTGGCTCGGCCTGGGCGACCCCGTGCGGGACCTGCCGCGCGAGTTCCGAAGCGCGAGCCTGCCCCGCGGCGTGCGCGACGCGCGCGTGTTCTGCGGCGGCTGCCTCGTCGTGGACGCGCCGGCCTTCGCGGATGAGCCGGGTGCGGCCGCCCGGCTGGCATCGGCCCCCGAGTTCGTCGGCTGGCCGCTGGTGGTCGTGACCGACGACGCCGCGCGTGCGGCCGCGAGTCCGATGAACTTCCTGTGGACCACCTTCACGCGGTTCGAGCCGGCGGCCGACATCCACGCCGCGGGCCACGTGGTGACCCGCAACCACCTGTCCTACCGGGGGCCCATTGCCATCGACGCGCGGATGAAGCCCGGGTATCCGGCCGAGCTGGTCTGCCGGGAGGACATCGCGGCCACCGTCTCGCGCCGCTGGACGGAATACTTTCCGTCCGGCCGCGTCGAGATGGGCGATTCGGCCCGCGCGCACCTCGACTGATCGGGGATAATCGAGACGTGACCGACATCAAGGACAAGGTTGACGGGGACGATTCCGGCGGCGCCATTCCGGACGGCACGGACCCGAGCATGCTCGCCGGGGCCTATATCGCCAGCCGCGGCGCGGTCAGCGATGCCACCACGCGCGGCATCCGCGTCGAGGTGAAGAGCTCCTACATCCCGGATCGCAGCTCGCCGGCCGAGAGCGAGTACTTCTTCGCCTACCGCGTGAAGATCTCCAACAGCGGGCCACTCACCGCGAAGCTCGTCTCGCGGGAATGGATCATCACCGACGCCGAAGGCGACGTGGAGCGGGTGAAGGGACCCGGCGTCGTCGGGCAGCAGCCTGTCCTGCCGCCGGGCGGCGAGTTCGAGTACACCAGCGCCTGCCCGCTCAAGACGCCGGTCGGCTCGATGTACGGCTGCTACCAGATGGTCACCGACCAGGGCGAGCGCTTCGACGCCGTCATCGCGCCGTTCACGCTCGCTGCGCCCAACGCGCTCAATTAGCCACCTCGACCGCCGGCGTGCGCCGGAACATCGGCGCCCCGGTGCTCGTCAGCGATCACCATGGCCCCTCCCGACAAGAAGCCCGAGAAGAAGAAGGTCACCGCCTCCGCCGCCTGGCGTGAGGCCCGCGAGCTGGTCTGGGCCCACCGGAAGCGGCTCGGCATCGGCTTCGTGCTGATGCTCGTCGACCGCCTGTCGGGCCTCGTCCTGCCGGCGACCTCGAAGTACCTGATCGACGACGTGGTCGGGAAGGGGCGCACCGATCTGCTGATGCCGCTGGCGGCCGCCGCCGGCGCGGCGACGCTCGTCGGCGCGTGCACGTCGTTCGCGTTGTCGCAACTGCTCGGCGTGGCCGCGCAGCGGGCCATCGCCGACATGCGGAAGAGGGTGCAGGCGCGCATCATGCAGCTGCCCGTCTCGTTCTTCGATGCCACGCAGACCGGCGTGCTCGTGTCGCGCATCATGACGGACGCCGAAGGCATCCGGAACCTGGTGGGCACCGGGCTCGTGCAGCTCGCGGGCGGCTTCGTCACGGCGGCGATCGGCATCGGCGTGCTCTTCTACCTGAGCTGGAAGCTGACAATCGTCACGATCGTCGTGCTCGGCATCTTCGCCGCCGGCATGGCCTACGCGTTCGGCAACCTCCGGCCCCTGTTCCGGGAGCGCGGCAAGATCAACGCCGAGGTGACGGGCCGGCTGACCGAGGCGCTCGGCGGCATCCGTGTCGTGAAGTCCTACACGGCCGAGAAGCGCGAGGAGATCGTCTTCACGAAGGGCGCGCACCGCCTGTTCCGCAACGTCGCGAAGTCGATGACGGGCATCTCGGCGACGACGACCGGCGGCACGGTGGCCGTCGGCCTCATCGGCATGGTCATGCTCGTCATGGGCGGCCGCGAGATCATCGCCGGCCGCATGACCCTCGGCGACCTGATGATGTACATCTTCTTCATCGGCATGGTCTCGGCGCCGCTGATTTCGATTGCCGCCATCGGCACGCAGATCACGGAGGCCTTCGCGGGGCTCGACCGCATCCGCGAGGTGCTCGGCATGACGACCGAGGGCGACCAGGACGCGACGCGCGCGCCGCTGGACCGCGTCGACGGCGACGTGCGGTTCGAGGACGTCTGGTTCGAGTACAACCCCGGCCAGCCGGTGCTCAAGGGCGTGACGTTCCAGGCGAAGCCCGGCACGACCACCGCGCTCGTCGGGTCGAGCGGATCCGGCAAGAGCACGCTCATCAGCCTCGTGATGGCGTTCAACCACCCCCTCAAGGGACGGATCAGCGTCGACGGCCGCAGCATCGACGAGGTGCGCCTCATCGACTACCGCCGGCAGACGGCGTCGGTGCTGCAGGAGAACTTCCTGTTCGACGGCACGATCGCCGAGAACGTGCAGTACGCGCGGCCCGGTGCGACGCTCGATGAGGTCCGCGAGGCCTGCCGGGTGGCCCACTGCGACGAGTTCATCTCGCAGTTCCCCGAGGGCTATCAGACGATCGTGGGCGAACGCGGCATCAAGCTGTCCGGCGGCCAGCGGCAGCGTGTGTCCATCGCCCGGGCGATCCTCGCGAACCCGCGCATCCTGATCCTCGACGAAGCCACGTCGAGCCTGGACAGCGAGAGCGAGCAGATGATCCAGGACGGCCTCAAGCGGCTGCGCGAGGGCCGCACGACGTTCGTCATCGCGCACCGGCTCTCGACGATCCGCAGCGCCGACCAGATTCTGGTGCTCGAGGCCGGCGAGATCGTCGAGCGGGGGACGCACGACGAGTTGCTGGCGATGAACGGCCGGTATCGCCAGCTCTACGACAAGCAGTACCGGTTCGAGATGGACCGGTTCATCAATCCCGGCGAGGACTTCACGCCCGTGCCCGTCCGGCCCGC
>JBFXBH010000202.1:0-3352 GCA_050183355.1 Vicinamibacterales bacterium
GGAGCTGGCGCTGGCCGCCCACTACCGCGTCGCCACGCTCGATCCGGCCACGAAGCTCGGCCTGCCCGAGGTGCGCCTCGGCATCATCCCCGCCGCGGGCGGCTGCCAGCGCCTGCCCCGGCTCGTGGGCCTGCGGCTCGCGCTCGACCTCATCCTCACCGGCCGCACACTCGACGCCAGGCGCGCTGAGCGCGCCGGTCTGGTGGACGAAGCCGTGCCCGCCGCGATCCTGCTGCCCGTGGCCGTGGCAGCGGCTGCCCGGTTGGCCACTGGCTGGCGTCCGGAGCGCCGCGGCGCGAAGGGGCTGGCTGCCGCCCTGCTGGACCGCACGGCCATCGGCCGGCACCTGACGCTCGCGATCGCCCGGCGGAAGGCCCGCCGGCAGAGCGGTGGGCACTACCCCGCGCCGCTGGCCGCCATCGACGCGATCGGCCACGGTCTGGCGCACGGCATCACCGCGGGGCTGGCCCGGGAGGCGACGCACTTCGCGGAGCTGGGCACGGGCCCGGTGTCGCGCCGGCTCGTCGACCTGTTCTTCGCATCCTCGGCGCTGGCCAAGGACGCCGGGGTGGACCCGGTCCCTGCCGATGTGCCCGACGTGCGCCGGCTCGGCGTCGTGGGTGCCGGGTTCATGGGCGCCGCGGTGGCCGGCGTGGCCGTGCTCAAGACGGACGCCGATGTGCGGCTGCGCGACACCGGCGAGGACCGCGTGGCGCGTGGCCTTGCGAGCGTGCGTGCGATGCTCGATGGCGCGCTGCAGCGGCGCCGGCTCGATCGCTTCGAGCACGCCCGCCGCGTGGCGCAGGTGAGCGGAACGGCCGGCTACGCGGGCTTCGAGGGCAGGGACCTCGTGATCGAGGCGGTCTTCGAGGATCTCGCGATCAAGCGCGGCATCATCGCGGAAGTCGAAGCCGTCGTGGCGCCGCGCGCCGTCGTCGCCTCGAACACCTCGACGCTGCCGATCGCCCGTCTTCAGGAGGGCGCCCGCCACCCCGAGCGCGTCATCGGCATGCACTTCTTCTCGCCGGTCGACCGCATGCCGCTCGTGGAGGTGATCCGCGGGCCCGTCACCGCCGACTGGGCCACGGCCGCCACGGTGCGCTTCGGCCAGCGGATGGGCAAGACGGCCGTCGTCGTCCGCGACGCGCCCGGTTTCTGGGTCAACCGCGTGCTCGCGCCCTACCTCAATGAAGCGGGGTGGCTCGTGGACGAAGGCGTGGCTTTCGAGCGCATTGACCGCGCACTGGTCGCCTTCGGGTTCCCCGTCGGCCCGATCACGCTGCTCGACGAAGTGGGGCTCGACGTGGCGGGGAAGGCGGCGGGGATTCTGCGCGCGGCATTCGGTGAACGCCTGGAGCCCGCGCCGGCCGTCACGCGGCTGGTGGAGGCGGGCCGTCTCGGCCGCAAGAGCGGCGCCGGCTTCTATCGCTACGAGAAGGGGCGGAAGCGTCCGGACCCGGCTGCCCTCGGCGTCATCCGACCGCGCGGGGGCGCTGCCGTGCCCGCGACCGCGCTGGTGCGTCGTCCCCTGCTGCTGCTGCTCAACGAGGCCGCGCGCGCGTTCAGCGAAGGCGTGGTGCGCTCGGCGCGTGACGGCGACGTCGCGGCCGTCCTGGGCTTCGGGTTCCCGCCCTTCCTCGGCGGTCCCCTCCGCTACATGGACGACCTGGGTGCGGAGGCTGTCGTGCGCGAGCTCGAGGACCTGGCGCGTCAGTCGGGCCCGCGGTTCCAGCCGGCCGAGGTCCTCGTCGAGATGGCGCGCACCGGCGGGCGCTTCCACGGAGCATCGTGATGGACACGCGGCCCTGGCATCGGCACTACGACGCCGGCGTGCCGCCGGCACTGACGTTCGATGAGCGACCCCTGCCCGCGCTCTTCCACCAGAGCGCTGAACGGTTTCCGGACGCCCCGGCGATCATCTTCCGCAACCGGACGTTGACCTACCGTGACGTGCGTCAGGAGGTGGCCACCTGCGCGGCGGCGCTGGCCGGGCTCGGCGTCACACCCGGTGCGCGCGTCGCGATCCACCTGCCGAACATCCCGCAGACCGTGATCGCCTATTACGCCGTGCTCTCGCTGGGCGGTGTGGTCGTGATGACCAACCCGCTCTACGTGGAGCGCGAGATCGAGCACCAGTGGAACGACGCCGGCTGCACGGTGGCCATCACGACCGACATCGCCTGGGTGCGTCGCCTCCGGTCCATTCGCGACCGCCTGCCGGTGCGGCACTACGTGCTGGCCTCGATCCCCGAATACTTCCGCCAGCCCCTGCGCACGCTGGCAGGCATTGCGCTCCGGTTCAGGCGTCCGCCGCTGGTGGCGTCCGTCTCTCCCGGTCCCGGTCTTCATCTGTGGCGGGACCTGCTGAAGGGTGGCGTGGAGCGGCCGGACGCGGCACCCGCGGCGGCCGGCATGGACGACCTGGCGGTGCTCCAGTACACGGGCGGCACCACCGGCGTGCCCAAGGCCGCCATGCTGACGCACGGCAACCTCTCGCACAACGCCCAGCAGATCGCGGCGTGGTTCGTGGATGCCCGGCCCGGACACGAGGTCATGCTCGGGTGCCTGCCGATCTTCCACGTCTTCGGCATGACCGTGGCGATGAACTTCCCGCTCGTCATCGGCGGCGCGATCGTGCTCATGCCCGACCCGCGCGACATCCCGGCACTGATCGACGCCATCGCCCGCCACAAGGTGACGCTCTTTCCCGGCGTCCCGCAGATGTTCGGCGCCATCGTGCACTCGGCGGCCGCCGCGCGGGCCGACCTCACCAGCGTCACCTCCTGCTTCTCGGGCGCCGCGCCGATGCCGAAGGTACTGCTCGAACGGTTCGAGGCCATGACCGGCAGCCGCATCGTCGAGGGGTTCGGGCTGACGGAGGCGTCGCCGGTCACGCACATCAACCCGCTCAAGGGTCAGCGCAAGGTCGGCAGCGTCGGCGTGCCGTGCCCCGGCACGGACATGCGGCTGGTCAGCCTCGAGGACGGCGTCTCGCCCGTGGCGGCCGGGGCCGAGGGTGAACTGCTCGTCAGCGGTCCGCAGGTGATGCAGGGCTACTGGAACCGGCCGGATGAAACCGCCACGGTGCTGGCCGACGGCTGGCTGCGCACCGGCGACATCGCCCGCGTGGACGAGGAGGGCTACACCTTCATCGTCGGCCGCAAGAAGGACATGATCATCGCCGGTGGCTACAACATCTACCCCGACGAGGTCGACGCCGTGCTGCTCGCGCATCCCGCGGTGCGCGACGCGGCCACCATCGGCGTGCCGGATGAGCGGCGTGGCGAGAACGTGAAGTCGTTCGTGGTGCTGAAGCCCGGCCAGTCCGTGACGGCGGACGACATCATCAGGC
>JBFXBH010000202.1:3452-4920 GCA_050183355.1 Vicinamibacterales bacterium
ACCGGCGATCAGCAGCGCCACTACCTGCCGCGCCTCGCCCGTGGCGAGGAGATCCCGTGCTTCGCGCTCACCGGCCCCGAAGCCGGCAGCGACGCCGCCGCCACGCAGAGCGAAGGCATCGTGTGTCGTGGTACCTGGGAAGGCCGGGAGGTGCTCGGCATGCGCCTCAACTGGCGCAAGCGGTACATCACGCTCGGGCCCGTGGCCACGCTCATCGGCCTCGCGTTCCGCCTCCGCGATCCGGATCACCTGATCGGCGACCGCGAGGATCTCGGGATCACCTGTGCGCTCGTGCCCGCGCATCTGCCGGGCATCGAGATCGGCGCGCGCCACGATCCCATGGGTATCCCGTTCCAGAACGGGCCCAACTGGGGCCGCGATGTGTTCGTGCCGCTCGACGCGATCATCGGCGGAACACCCAATGCCGGGCGCGGCTGGCGGATGCTCATGCAGAGTCTGGCCGCCGGGCGGTCCATCTCGCTGCCGTCGCTGGCCACCGCCTCGGCGCAGGTCGCCGCGCGCCTCGTGGGCGCCTATGCGTCCGTCCGCGAACAGTTCGACACGCCCATCGGCCGGTTCGAGGGCATCGAGGAGCCACTGGCCCGGATCGGTGGTCTCACCTACGCGATGTCGGCGGCGCGCTGGCTCACGGCCGGCGCCGTGGACGCGGGGGAGCATCCCGTGGTGGCCTCGGCCATCGTGAAGGCGTATCTCACCGACGCCATGCGACAGGTCGTGACCGACGCGATGGACATCCGCGCCGGCGCGGCCATCTGCCGCGGGCCGCGCAACATCCTCGCGCAGATGTATCAGGCAGTGCCCATCGGCATCACCGTCGAGGGCGCCAACATCCTCACGCGCTCGATGATCGTCTACGGGCAGGGCGCCGTGCGGTGCCACCCGTTTCTCCAGGCGGAGATGACGGCGGCCGTCAACGGCGATCTGGCCGCGTTCGACCGGGCCTTCTTCGGCCATGTGAACCACGCCTTTGCCACCGCTGTCCGCTCCGTGCTCCTCGGGATCACCGAGGGCCGGCTGGCGGGCACACCCGCCGGGACGTCCGAGGGCCGGCTCTATCAGCGCTTCTCGCGGATGAGCGCTGCGTTCGCGCTCGTGTCCGAGGCGGCATTGGCCACGCTTGGCGGTGGACTGAAGCGCCGGGAGAAGCTGAGCGGCCGGCTCGCGGACGCGCTCGCCTGGCTCTACATCGGGTCGGCCGTGCTCAAGCGCTTCCATGCCGACGGTGAGCCCGCGCGCGATCGGCCCTTTGCGCGCTACGCCGCCTTCCACGCGCTGCGCGAGATCCAGCAGGCTCTCGTCGGCGTGCTCGACAACCTGCCTGCGCGGCCCGTGGCGTGGATCCTGCGCCCGCTCGTGTTTCCGGCTGGCGCGCGGTACCGGCCACCGTCCGATCACCTCGGCGCCCTGGTGGCACGCGGCCTGCTGGAGGATCGCGACGCCCGTCTCG
>JBFXBH010000203.1:0-4889 GCA_050183355.1 Vicinamibacterales bacterium
GGAGCTTCCGCCACAGCGACGCCATCGGGATCCCGCCCGTGCCCGCGTACTGCGTGAAGACGTTCTCATCGCCCTTCGGATAGTGGAACTCCTTCGTCCGCGTCGGGGCGATGACGTAGTCGCTCGAGAGCTGTCCGAAGTAGATGCTCGGCTCGGTGACGGCCAGGCCGGCCGTCGACTCCGGAGGCAGGTTGCGGATGAACAGCTCCGGCAGGCCCTCCTTCGTGACCTGGTTCACGGGACCGAGCGTCAGGCCGTAGCCGTGCGTGAAGGTCAGGCGTTCGTTGACCCACGTGCGGTTCGGCAGCGCGTCGATGTTGATCTCGCGCGGCGAGAGCATGACCTGCCGCTGCACGCCGTCGATCGGGTACCGGTCGTTGTCGACCGACACGAAGTCGTAGTAGGTCCGGATCTCCTGGAGCTGGCCGAACGTGTCGAGCAGCGGGCCGTGGTCCCAGAGGCGGACGTTGTCGATCGTCTGCCGGTTGGCCGCGATGTGGGCCGGCGTCAGCTCGGTGTCGCCGCTCAGGTCGCGCTCGTCGACGCGGTCGATGTCGAACGCACGCCGGGTCGCGTCGATGTTGTGCTGAATGAACGGCTCCTCGCGGACCTGCTCGTTCGGCGCCACGAAGAAGCGCTGGAGCACCGTGCTGTACGCCTCGCTGCCCACGGACGTCACGATGCAGAGGGCGGCGCCCACGACGATCGGCCACGTGACGCGCCGGATGGCGGCGAACACGCACAGCAGCGCCGCGACCACCGCCATGACCGTCAGCGCCAGCGCGCCGGGCATGCGGCCGTGCACGTCCGCGTACGACGCGCCGTGGATCAGCGGATGCTCGGCCAGCAGATGCTCCGCGCGGCCCAGCCACGCGCCCCAGGCGAACAGCAGCAGGAACAGCGCCGCCAGCACGGTCAGATGCCGGCGCGGCGCTTCGGAGATGGCGACCTTCGCCGGGAAGCCGCTCGTCAGGTTTCCGGAGACCAGATAGAGCGCACCCGAAGCCAGCGCCGCGAGGACGACCAGGCCCTGGCCGATGCCGCGCAGCACTTGCTGGAACGGCATCGAGAACACGTAGAAGCCGACATCCAGGCCGAGGATCGGGTCGGCCTGCTGGAACGGCACGGCGTGCCGCCAGGAGAGCCACGTCATCCACTCCGACGACGCCGCCAGGCCGACGAGGATCGACAGCGCCGTCGTGACGTTGACGGCGATGGTCCGGAGCTGCCGTTTGCCGGGGAGCCGGATCGGCAGGCCCTCGCGCGTCGTGAAGACCGGCCGGCCGTCACCGATCGAATTCAGCGCGACCAGCACGTTCGGCAGCAGGAAGGCGAGCGCGGCGACCGTCACGACGACGAACAGGCGCGCCTGCGCGCCGATCATCGCGAGGTACACGGTCTGGAACCCCGTCTCCTGGTACCACCAGTAGTCCGTGATGTACCCGACCAGCGACGGCCCCGCGATGAAGACCAGCAGGACGAGGATCGCGGCGGTGACGGTCAGTCGGGTTCGGGTCATCTACTGCGCTCCATAACGGGCTCTGGCGGCCGTGAGGTCCGCGGCGATGCCGGAGGCCAGCGAGGCGGGGGACAGGACCTGGACGAACGGACCCCAGCTCAGGATCCAGCTTCGCAGGGCCCAATCGTGGCACACGTGGAGCGTCAGGGCGAGACTATCGTCCGGCAGGTCGCGCAGCTCCTGTGACTGGTGCCAGACACGTGCCCGGACCCAGGGGGCGACCGCCGCGTCGAACCGCAGTTCGACCCGCTCGGCGGGCCCGGTGTTGACGCCGAGCGAGTTGCCGAACACGTCGTCCGGCACCTGCCGCTGGGGCGTGAACGTCTGCTTTTCGAGCGAGACGGACCGGATCCGGTCGACGGCGAAGGTCCGGACGTCGTCGTAGGCCGGCACGAACGCGAGCAGGTACAGCCCGCCCTGCGCGAAGGCGAGCTTGTACGGGTGGACGACGTAGTCCTTGACGCGCGCGCTGGAGACCGAGTGATACCGCATCGTCGTGACGCGCAGGTGGAGCGTGGCCTCGAGCAGCCTCGCGACGACGTCGGACGAGGCGTCCGGGCCGCCCGCCCGGGGCCCGGGCTTGGCGGTCAGCAGGCCCGGCAGGCGATCGAGGAACTGCCGCATCCGCGGCGACAGCGCGCCTTCGAGCCGGCTGAAGGCGAGGTGCAGGTCGCGCTGGAACGGATTGCCCGACACCGCCTCCAGCAGGTTGCGGCTCAGGTAGAGCGCGCAGAGCTCGGCCAGCGTGAAGCCAGTATCGAGTCCCTTGAACGCCTCGCCCTCCAGCCGCCAGCGCACCCGGTCGGAGTCGTCGCGCACGTCGTACAGCGGGAAGCCCGCCTCCTGGAGCGCCGCCAGATCCCGGCGAATCGTGCGGGTCGTGACGTCGAGTTCGGACGCGAGGCCGTCGATGGTCGCGCCGTGACGCGACGACTCGAGGGCGTGCAGCAGGCGCCACTGGCGGATCACTTCCTGGTTGCGGGGCACGGTGGAAGGGATGGTACAACGGTGCTGCGATGGCGAAGGCGAGGGCGGAGGCAAGGGCAGCGGTGCGGGAGCAGGCCTCGGCCGGGGACGTGCGGCTCGACGTCTGGCTGGATGTCGCGTGCCTCTTCAAGACGCGGTCGGAGGCCAAGCGGGGCTGCGAGGGCGGGAAGGTCGACCTGAACGGCGACCATGCGAAGCCGCACCGGGCGGTGCGGCCGGGCGACGAGATCGTCATCTCGCGTCCGCTGGGGCGGAAGCAGACGGTGCGGGTCGTGGCCGTGGCGGCGTCGCACCTGCCGAAGGCCGAGGCGCGCGCGCTCTACGACGACCTGACGCCGCCGCCGACGCCGGAGGAGGTGGAGATGCGGCGGGTGGACCGGCTCTACAGGGCGGCCGCCGCGGCGGCCGGAACCGACCGCCGCAAGCGGCGCGAACAGCGCTCCCGGAAGGAGCGCGGCGTCACATTTTGACGTCGACCTTGCCCTTGCTCCGGAGGCCCTTCACGAAGTCCATCGTGAGGTCCTGGCGCTTCTGATTCTTCAGGAAGCTTTCGAGCTGGGGCTTGATCTGCTCGAGGCTCATCGTGCTCTCGGCCTTCTTCTCGGCCAGCTTGATGATGTGGAAGCCGAACGGCGTCTCGACCAGTTCGCTGACGTCGCCGGGCTTCTGCAGACCGAAGGCCGCGCGCTCGAACTCACCGACCATCTGGCCCTTGCCGAAGAACCCGAGGTCGCCGCCCTGCTTGGCGTTGGCCTCGTCGGCCGAGTGCTTGCCGGCCAGCGCCGCGAAGTCGGCGCCGCCCTTGATCTGCTTCAGCAGGTCGGCCGCCTTCGCCTTCGCCGCGTCCTTGGTCTTCGCGTCGGCGTCGGCCGCGACCGCGATCAGGATGTGGCTGGCGCGCACCTGCTCGGGCTGCTTGAACTGGTCCGGGTTCCTGGTGAAGTACTCCTGCAGGTCCTTCTCCTCGACCTTCACCTTCGACTCGACTTCCGTCTCCATCATCTTCGCGAGCTGCATCTCGCCGCGCGTCTGCTCCTTGAGCTGGTCGAGCGTCATCTTCTGGTCGGCCAGCGCCTTCGTGAAGGCCTCGGGGGAGCCGAAGTGGCCCTTCAGCATCTCGAGCCGCGCGATGACCTCGGCCTCGGGGATCTCGATCTTCCGGCTCTTCGCTTCCTGGGTCAGCAGCTTGTAGCCGATCATCTGATCGAGCATGTCGCGATAGACCGCATCACGCTTGTCGGCCGGCACCTGACCGCCGGCGTTCTGCTCGAGGCCCTGGAGCGCCGCTTCGAACTCGGCCTTCGTCACGGTCTCGCCGTTCACCGTGGCGAGTTCGTCCGGGAGCACGGCCGGCACGGGCTTCGGCGGCTCGGGCTGTGCTTCGGCCGCGGGGGCCGCCTCGGTCGGCGCCGCCTTCTTGCAGGCCCCGATGGCCACCAGACACATCACCAGCAGGAACACTCGCTTCACACGCAAACTCCTTGTTTGACCGGATGAGGCATCCAGTCGAACTCAGAGTATACTCGTCGGGTTGTCCCCGCGTGGCTAGGTAGCTCAGCTGGTAGAGCACACGACTGAAAATCGTGGTGTCGGCGGTTCGATTCCGTCCCTGGCCACCATCTCTTCTCCCTCCGCCTCCGGCCCCGTCACGGCGCTCCCGCGCACGACCATCTGATGCTTTGACCGGACCCCGGTCAGCCCGTACCATGAGCAGCCTCATGGGATACCCGTTCGGCCGCGCGCTGCTGATCCCGCCGGTGCTGTGTCTGCTGGCCGGCGCCGGACGCGCCGCCGCCCAGACCGCGCTGCCGGATGACCCGATGGCGCTGGCCGCCACGCCGCGCCCCGCCGCGACGGCCGTGCGTGCCGCAGGGCCGATCGCCGTGGACGGCGCGCTCGACGACGAGGCCTGGCAGGTCGCGAAGGCAATGGACGGCTTCCTGCAGGCGGAGCCGCTGCAGGGGCAGGCCGCCAGCGAGACCACCGAGGTGCGGGTGCTGTTCGACGACGAGGCGGTCTATGTCGGCGCGTGGCTCAACGACGCCGACCCGGCCGGCATCGTCACGACGAGCGAACGGCGCGACGCCTTCCTCGGGGACCAGGATTCGTTCCAGGTCGTCTTCGACACGTTCCACGATCGGCAGAACGGGTTTCTGTTCGGCACCAACGCCTCCGGCGTGCAGTTCGATGCGCAGGTCCGGAACCAGGTGCCGAACTCGAACTGGGACGGCAGCTGGGAGGTTCGCACGCGGCGTAGCGAGAAGGGCTGGACGGCCGAGTTCCGCATTCCGCTGCGCACGCTCCGCTACGGCCCCTCGCCGCAGACCTGGGGCATGAACTTCCTGCGGCGCGTCCAGCGGCGGCGCGAGCGCGCCTACTGGGC
>JBFXBH010000204.1:0-3454 GCA_050183355.1 Vicinamibacterales bacterium
AGATCGGGCTGGATGCTGCGAATCTGTTCGTACGCCCGTCCGTCCGGGGGCACGAACACCATGTCGTAATGTCCTGCGGCGAGTACGGTGTCCAGCAGCCGGAGGACGCCCGGGTCGCCATTGACGAGCACGACCCGCTGGGCGGGCGGTGGTGCGGAGTGGGATGACGCGGTGTGGGGAAGCACTGGCATCGGCGACCTCCTGCTTCCACTCTTACAGGAAACGTGCCACGCGTGCGGCACTATTTCCGGCGTGTCCGAGGCGGTCGTGCCGGGACGGGAGCGCCGTACATGAAAAGAGGGCTGCGTTGCCGCAGCCCTCTCCTCACGAGGCCGAGCTTCCCTAGAACTCGAACCGGGCGCCGAGCCGCAGCCGGAACGGCGATCCGTACATCTGGCCCGAGACGTTGGCGGAGGTGACCGTGCCGAAGTCCGGGTTGGTGACGCCGAAGCTGGGGTACTCGACGGCGGCGTTGTAGTCGATCGGGCGGCGCAGGTTGAACAGGTTGAACGCGTCCGCGATCAGGGTCAGCTTGCGGTTGCCGTCCATCCGGATGCCGTAGGACGCCTGCATGTCCAGCGACATCTCCATCGGCGTGCGCTTCTTGAACCCGTCGATCGTCTGGAAGCCCTCGCCACGCTTCGTCAGCGGAATTTCGCTGTCGTTGTCGTACGGCGCCAGGGCCGCCATCGCGGTCAGCGGCTTGCCGGAGCCGGCCGTCAGACCCATGCCGACCGCCAGGCCGCTCGCGTGCGCGTAGTTGCCGAAGATCTTCAGCTGGTGCGGCCGGTCGAGCGGCAGCGGGCCCGCGCCCAGGCTGCCCAGGAACCGGATGTCGCCCTGGTAGCCGAACAGCGGCCCACCGATCGCCGTGAACGTCGGGTCGCCGGTCGGGAAGTCGTAGAGCGACGTGATCCCGGGGTCCGACTGGCCGTTGTCGTCGCGGAAGAAGCCCTCGAAGTTGCCATGGAGCCGCGACCACCGATACGACGCCGTCAGCATCAGGTTCGACGCCAGGCGGCGATCCGCCGTCAGTTCGACGGCGTTGTAGGTGTGCTCCGGGTCCTCGAACGTGACGCCGGAGAGGCCCGGTCCGAGCAGCACCTCCGTCTTCGACGACGGGTTCGTCAGGATGTAGTCCGTCGAGCACGCGGCCGCGATGCCGAAGTCGCACGCCACGGCCGGGTACTGGGCGATGTCCTCGAGCACGCGTCCGATGTTCCGGCGGATGTAGCGGATGCCGAGCGTCGTGTTGTTGAACGCCTGCCACTCGAAGCCGCCGACGAACTCGTCCTTGTAGGAGAGCTTCGTCTCGGGGTCGATGAGGTCCGAGCCCACGCCCGCCACCAGCACGTGCTGGGTGATGGCTGCGGCCGTCGCGCTGGTCCGCGTGACGGTGCCCTCCGGGATCTGCTGCGTCAGGGCCGCGTCGAAGTAGTCGGCGCGGGACACGCCGTCGTCACCCGAGAGCGCCCGGGCGGCCACGTCGTTCGGAATCCGGCCGTAGAACCGGCCCCAGTTGCCGTAGAGCTTGGAGCGGCCGCCGCCGAGGATGTCGTACGTCACGCCGATCCGGGGCGCCCAGTTGTTCTTCAGGTCGAAGCTGTCCTTCGTCTGGCCGTCCAGCGTACCGAGTTCGCGGATCGTGCCGACGAGCGACTCCTGCTCGTAGCGCAGGCCGGGGTTCAGCGTCAGCCGGTCGTTGACGCGCCACGTGTCCTGGAAGAAGAAGTTCTGGTAGTTCTGCTTCGTCAGACGCGTGTTGTTGAAGTTGGTGCGCGTGATGCGGTAGATGCGGCCGAAGTTCACGTCCGGCAGCACCGAGACCGAGGCGCCGGTGAGGCTCTTGCGCACCGTGCCGCCGACGTTGACCGAGATGCCCTCCGGGCCCGTGCGGTTGTTGCGCTGCTCGTAGTCGACGTCGTCGTAGGTGAAGCCGTACTTGATCTGATGGCCGCCGAACACGTGCGTCGACTTCACGGCGTACTGCCGGTTCTTGCTGACGTTGCCCTTCTCGTAGGCGCCGATGCCGCCGGTGATGCGCTGCGGCGTGACGGTCGTGTCCGTGACGCGCCACTCGTCGACCAGCGGCGTTTCCGCGATCTGGTTGTAGGCGTTCGAGAAGCCGGCCTCGATGAGCCAGCTGTTGCTCATCACGCCGTCGTACTTCACTGCCTGGTTGTGCCCGCCGTACTTGATCTCGCTGTACGAGTCGGAACGGCCGTCCGGGGTCAGCGACTGCACCAGGAGGGACGACGTGCGCTGCGGCCCCATCTTGCCCGTGGCGGGATCGCCGAAGAACGACGCGTCGATCCGGTGGCTGTTCGTGGCCTGCCAGGTCGCCTTGGTCGCGTAGGTCATGATCACGCGCTCGCGCGTGACCGCGCCCTGCGACGCGAGGGGGAAGCCGGGGGGCGCCGTGAAGTCACGGGTTTCCCACGTCGGGTCGATGGCGCCGAACAGGAAGAGGCGGTTCTGGACGAGCGGGAAGCCCATCTCGAACCCGGCGTCGCTCGTGCCGGTGCCGACCGTGTTGACCGTGCCGTTGGCCGTCGTCACCGTCTTCCACGCCGCTTCGAGGGCGCTCGGGCGCGTGTAGGCGAAGGCCGACCCGCGCCACTGGTTGCTGCCGCTCTTGGTCACGACGTTGACTACGCCGCCCAGCGACTGCCCGTACTCGGCTTCATAGCCGCCGGTCTTCACCTGGACTTCCTTGATGAAGTCGAAGGGCGTGGCCGTGCCGAGTGACCCGAAGATGATCGAGTAGGAGCCGATGCCGCCGTAGCCCTGGTTCGTGATGTTCACGCCGTCCACGACGTACTGATTGTCCAGGCCGGTGCCACCCGCGATGGACGGGTTGGCCGTGCCGGCGGCGCCGGAGGACGACACGCCGGGAGCCAGATACAGCGCGTCGGTCATGCGGCGGCCCACGGGGACGGCCTTCAGCAGCTCATTCGAGAGCGTGAGCCCGGTCGTCGTCGATCGCGTGTCGACGGCCGTGGCGGCACCCGTCACTTCCACCACCTCGGAGAGGTTGCCCACTTCCATGGTCAGGTCCACGTTCGTGGTGGCACCCAGTCTGACCTGCACCTCTTTGGTTTCGGCGGACTTGAAACCCTGCAGCTCGACTCGCACGCTGAACACGCCGGGCACGAGGAACGGCGCGACGTAGCGCCCTTCGCCATCAGTGACGAACGACTTGGAGCCCTGAGGGCCGGTCACTGTGACAGTCGCTCCGGGTACGCCGAGTCCCTGTGAGTCCGTAATCGATCCCGCGATCTTGCCCGTCGTCTCCTGCGCTGATGCCGCACCCGTCATGAGGACGACGAGCGCGAGCAGCAAAGCACTTATCCGTGCACGCATAGTGGCTCCTTGAAAGGTTGAACGGATGGTTATGCCCATCAAGTGGAAATCATGTACCAGAAGTAAAGTGATCGTAAACTCTTATTTTTCA
>JBFXBH010000204.1:3554-4867 GCA_050183355.1 Vicinamibacterales bacterium
GTGGCGGTTGTGGTGGAAGGCACGCACCTCTGCATGTCGATGCGGGGCGTCGAGAAGCAGAACTCGTTCGCGCTCACGAGCGCCATGCTGGGCGCGTTCCGGGATCAGCCCACCACCCGCATGGAGTTCCTGGAGCTGATCAAACGGAAGGAGGCCGTGATGACGAGCCTCCCGTCGCCGGGCCTGACGTGCGTGCATGACTAGACGGCTCCGCGCGCTGGCGGTGCTGGCGTTCCTGCTCGCGGCCCTTCCGCTGGCGGCCCAGCAGCGGCGCCCGGCGCGGCGCACGCCGGTCAAGCCGCCGGCCCCGACAACCGAACCGGCCGTCTTCCAGTGCCCGTCGCCGCTTGGCGCCGGCGCCACGTCGAAGCGCGAGTTCTGCGACGTCCTGACGGGCCGGGACCCCGCGGACGGCGTGACCATCGAACTGCCGCCGCATACCGGCGACGTGACCCTCACGTTCAACCTGCACAACCGGCATACCTACTCCGAGGAGCTCATCCGGAGCGGCAAGGCGTACCGGAAGTACACGTCGACCGTCGGCGTGCTGACCGCGGACAACACGCTGCTGGCGCGGGCCGTCGTGCAGAACGAGTTTCGCGCGGCGGCCGACCTGGTCGAGCGCATCACGGGCGGCGCGGGCCCGGGTGGGCTCAAGGCCGTCGCGCCGACCGGCGTCGAGGCCGTGTCGGTCGTGATCCCGGCCGAGGAAGAGAAGGTCAGCATCCTCGGCGAGAAGCTGCTCGTCATCCGTCCGGACGGCACCGACAACTTCAGCGCGCCGGGCCGGCCGATCGCCCTCGTCAGCGACGTGCAGCTCACCTACGTGCCGAAGCGGGTGCCGCCGAAGCCGGCGCCGAAGGCGCCCGCGCGCACCGCGAAGCCGAAACCGAAGCCGAAACCGAAGCGCTGACCCGCATGCGGATCGTCGTCTACGGCGCCGGTGCGGTCGGCGGCTTCTGGGGCGCCCTGCTGGCCCGCGCGGGACACGACGTCCGCTTCATCGCGCGCGGCGCGCAACTCGACGCCCTTCAGGCACGCGGACTCCGCATCGCATCCGAGGCACTGGGCGACATCGACGTGCGGCCCGTTGCCGCCTCTGCGGCCGCGGTTGGCGGCCCGCCTGCGGACCTCGTGCTGCTCTCGGTCAAGACGCATCAGACGCCGCCCGTACTCGAGGACCTCGCAGCCGTCGTGGGGCCGGACACCGTGCTCATCCCCATGCAGAACGGCATCTACGCGGACGACATCCTGCGCGCCCGGTGGGGCGACACGCACGTGCTGAGCGCCGTCGTCTACGTCGGCGCGGCAGT
>JBFXBH010000205.1:0-4821 GCA_050183355.1 Vicinamibacterales bacterium
GCGATCGTGCTGGGACACGCGGTCGACGAAACATCCTCCATGGCGGAGTGGCACGTCCCTCGCGCGCACTATCTCGAGTCGTGGGGAGACGCGCGCGCGGCCGGAGGCACGCTCAGCGTCGTCCAGCCATTGATCCAGCCGCTGTTCGGCGGACGCACGGTCGTCGAAGTGCTGGGGCTGATGGCCAGCGGCACGGACCGTCCCGGCTACGACATCGTGCGTGAGACGTGGAAGCCCCTCCTGGGCGAGGCGGACTTCGACGCCCGGTGGAACCGGGTGCTCCACGACGGGCTCCTCTCCGGCAGCGAGCTTCCGGCCGTCGTTCCGAACCTCTTCGGCGATCCGTTCGCCGGCCTCGCGCGCATCAGCAGCGCCGGTGGGACCGGTGCCACGGCCGCGGCGGGCTCGCCGGGCAGCCTGGAAGTCGTGTTCGTGCCGTCTCCGTCGCTTCATGACGGCCGGTTTGCGAACGACGGATGGTTGCAGGAGCTTCCGGACCCGCTGACGAAGCTCACCTGGGACAACCCCGCGCTGTTGAGCC
Source organism: Vicinamibacterales bacterium (assembly GCA_050183355.1). Taxonomy (GTDB): domain Bacteria; phylum Acidobacteriota; class Vicinamibacteria; order Vicinamibacterales; family UBA2999; genus CANKJK01. The sequence goes on from JBFXBH010000205.1 coordinate 542, forward strand.
CGCAGACGGCCGCCACGCTCAACCTCGCCAACCAGGACATGGTCCGCCTCGACTACGACGGCCGCTCGCTGGAACTGCCTGTCTGGATCGTCCCGGGGATGGCGAACGGCGTGGTTGCCCTCACCCTCGGCTACGGCCGTCAGCAGGCGGGGCGCATCGGGTCCGGCGTGGGGTTTGACGCGTTCACCGTCCGGTCGTCGCGCGCTCCAGGCTTCGCCGGCGGTGCCACGCTTACCAGACTCGGGCGCACGTACGACCTGGCCGTGACCCAGGACCACGGCAGCATGGAGGGCCGGCCCCTCGTCCGCGAGTCCACGCTGTCCGAACGTCGCGCGAAGGCGTCCGCCGCGGCAGCAGCCGAAGGCGCCCACGGCGACGAGGCGCACGCCGGGGGCGCGCATGCGCCGGGTGACGGCGCGCCAGGCCACGGTCAAGCCAGCCCACTCGGCGTCTATCCCGAGGAGACGCACCACTTTTCCCTCTGGAAGGAGCACGCCTACGACAAGGGGCACCAGTGGGGCATGACGATCGATCTGAATGCCTGCATCGGCTGCAACGCGTGCATGACGGCGTGCCAGAGCGAGAACAACATCCCGGTGGTCGGCAAGACCCAGGTGGCCAACCAGCGGGAGATGCACTGGGTGCGGGTCGATCGCTACTTCTCCGGTGACCCCGAAGGCAGCCCCGAAGTCGTCTTCCAGCCGGTGCCGTGCATGCAGTGCGAGGTCGCGCCCTGCGAACAGGTCTGCCCGGTGGCCGCGACCGTCCACGACGCCGAGGGCCTCAACACGATGGTCTACAACCGGTGCATCGGGACGCGCTACTGCTCGAACAACTGTCCCTACAAGGTGCGCCGCTTCAACTTCTTCAATTACACGAAGGACACCCCCAACGTCCTCAAGCTCGTGATGAACCCCGACGTCACGGTGCGGGCGCGGGGCGTCATGGAGAAGTGCACGTACTGCACGCAGCGGATCACGCGGGCGAAGATCGACGCCAGGCTGGCCGGGCGCGAACTGAAGGACGGCGACGTCAAGACGGCCTGCCAGCAGGCCTGCCCGGCCTCGGCCATCGAGTTCGGAGACATCCGGAACGCGGAGAGCCGGGTCGCGAAGGCGAAGGCCGACCCGCGCAACTACGCCCTGCTCGACGAGCTCAACACGAAGCCCCGGACGACCTATCTCGCCAAGGTCCGCAATCCGAACCCGGAGCTCGAAGGCGCGCGGATGGACCGGTCATGATCGCCAGCGGGTGGCGCCTCCGCGCGACGGTCGTCATCGCCTCGGCGCTCGCGGTGAGCGGCTGCGCCCGCGGGTGCACGTCGAGCCGGCCTCCGATCCATGTCAACCCGAGCATGGACAACCAGCCGAAGGTCCGCGCGCAGGCGGCGAGCGAGTTCTTCTTCAACGGTGCGGCGATGCGCGAGCCGGTGCCGGGCACGATCCCGATCGGCGGGCTCCGGGAGGACGCGGCTTTCTTCACCGGCAAAGGGCCTGACGGCACGTTCGTCGCGGCGATCCCCCGTCCGGTGGACGACGCGGGGCTCGCGCGCGGGCGCGAGCGCTACACGATCTACTGCCAGCCGTGTCACGACGCACGCGGCGACGGCAAGGGGATCCTGTTTCAGCGGGGGAATGTCCCCACCGCCAGCTTCCATAACGAGAAGTTCCTGAAGTACACGGACGGACAGCTGTTCGATGTCATCACGAACGGGGTGGGACTGATGCCGGCGTACCGCTGGCCGATCCCCCCCGCGGACCGGTGGGCGATCGTCGCCTACGTGCGGGCGCTGCAGCGCGAGCGCCAGGCGCGCACCGCGAATGCGGCCGCCCTTGCTGACGCAGCGGCGGGTGCGCCCTCTCCCGCTGACGCCGCGGCGGCCCGCCCGGCGGGGACCCCCTGAGGAAGGCGACGAGATGAACCGCCCAACGAACCGCAAGCTGCTGGTGGTACTCGGTCCCGTCGCCGGTCTGGTGATGTTCGTGGCCGTCGTGCTGGTCGCCACGTTCCTGACAGACCGCGAATACAAGGAACCGTATCGCGCGCCCGCTGCAATCGTGGACACGACGCCACGCGTCGAAGGATTGGTCGCCGAGAAGGCCGCCGTCGAGGCGGCGGCCAAGGCGAAGCTCTACGAGGAGGTCGAGTACCGGAAATTCCCGGTCATCGGAAGTCGTGTGGCCGTCTGGTCGGTCGCGCAGCTCCACCTGCTGTTCGCGGCGTTCGTGCTGGCCGTGCCGATGTTCGCCATCATCATCGAGATCATCGGGTTTGCGACCGGCGACAAGCGATACGACCGGCTCGCCCACGAGTTCACGAAGCTGCTCTCCGTCTCGTTCTCGCTCACGGCGACCTTCGGTGCGTTCCTGACGTTCCTGCTGATCGCGCTCTACCCGAAGTTCACGAACTACCTGATGAGCGTGTTCTCGCCGACGTTCCTGCCGTACGTGCTGCTGTTCTTCGCCGAGGCCGCCTTCCTCTACACCTATTACTACGGCTGGGGGAAGTTCAAACCGTGGGTGCACCTCGCGCTCGGAGTCGGCCTGAACCTCGTCGGCACGGCGATCATGTTCATCGCCAACTCCTGGCTGACGTTCGCGATGTCTCCGGCCGGGGTGTCGGACACCGGGGCGGTGATCTCCGTGATGGACGCGGTCACCAATTTCACGTGGATGCCCATCAACATCCACCGCGTCATCGCCAACGTGGCATTCGGCGGGTCGGTGGCGGCAGCGTACGCCGCCGTCAAGTTCCTGCAGGCCAAGACCGACGAAGAGCGTGCGCACTACGACTGGATGGGCTATATCGGCAACTTCATCGCCATTCTCGCCTTCCTGCCGCTGCCGTTCGCGGGCTACTACCTCGCGAGCGAGATCTACGCCTACTCGCAGACGCTCGGGCTGACGATGATGGGTGGCGCCTTCTCGTGGCTCTTCATCATCCAGGCGGTCCTGATCGGGAGCCTCTTCCTGGCGGCCAACTTCTATCTGTGGCTCGGGATGGGACGCGTGCAGGAGCCGCAGCCGCTCCAGAAGTTCGTCAAGTACCTGCTCATCGCGATCGCGCTGTGCTTCATGGTCTGGGCGACGCCCCGGTCGATCATCGCGACCGTGTCCGAGATCCGGGCGATGGGCGGCTCGGCTCACCCGGTGCTGGGGTTCCTGGGCGTGATGTCAGCCAAGAACACCGCGGTGAACGTCCTGATCCTCACGACCTACATGAGCTTCCTGCTCTATCGCCGGACGGGGAAGTCCGCCACGGTGCCATGGGCGAAGACGGGTCATCTGGCGCAGCTCGTCATCTTTGCCGCCGCGGCCCTCATCGTCATCTCGCTCGGCATCTACGGGTACTTCGTCGAGGCGAGCGTCCGGATCGGCCTGTCGATTCCGCAGGTGGGTTCCGTCCTGTTCGCGATGATCGCCATCACCGTGATCGACATCTTCCTCTACCGCAAGGCGAGGACGGCGGAGGTGTCGTGGGGAAAGGTACCGGCCAGCTCGCAGTACGTGCTGATCTTCATCGCGGTCACCTTCACGTGGCTGATGGGACTCATGGGCTACGTCAGATCAGGGCTGCGGCAGCACTGGCACGTCTACGGTGTCATCCGCGATAACTCGGTGGACGCGTTCACGCCGACGCTGGGCTTCGCGACGCAGGTCGTCTCGGTCACCGTGCTGATCTTCTTCTTCCTGATCGGCTTCGTGTTCTGGCTCGCGAGCCTGCACGAGCGGCCCGACTATCAGGCGCACGAGCCGGCGTTGCCGGCCGGGCACCTTGCCTCGCAGGGCGTCGAGGGGGGGACCAGGTTGTCATGATGGTCATCGCCCGGATCGCCCTGCTCATCCTCGTCAGCACGGCTTTCTATACCTACGTCGGCCAGATGGTTCCGCAGAACGAAGTGCAACCGCCGCAGGAGGTCGCCCTCAGGGCGGACCTCACCACGGCGGAGATGGTCGACGTCGGCCGTGAGATCGCGGAAGGCAAGGGCCTGTGCAGGACGTGTCACACGATCGGTCAGAGCGGCGCACTCCGGTTCCCCGACCTCGCGGGCGTGGCCGGCCGGGCGGGGGAACGCATCAAGGGCGTGAGCGCGCTCGAGTACCTGGCGCAGTCGCTGTACGAGCCCGATTCCTTCGTCGTGCCCGGCTTCAATCCCGGCATGCCGACCATCAACAAACCCCCGATCGGCCTGACCGATCCGGAAATCCTCTGCGTCATCGCGTATCTCGAATCGCTTGGTGGTACGCCGACCGTCACGCTGCAGACGAGTCACCGGTACT
>JBFXBH010000206.1:0-4792 GCA_050183355.1 Vicinamibacterales bacterium
CCCGCCACGTCGGCTTCGACCACATCGCCTCGACGTTCCCCGCGCTGACCGCTCCGCCGCCGCCCGTCGACCCGCGCATCACGCAGGCCTGGCGGCTGCGCGACCTGATGACGGCGGCCGGCTTCTCCGAGGCCGTCACGTTCGGCTTCATCGAACAGCGCGCCGCGGCGCTCGTGGCCGATGCGGACGACATCGCCGCCATCGCGAACCCGCTGTCGGAAACGTTCGCCGTGCTGCGGCCGTCGCTCGTGCCGGGTCTCGCCGCCGCGGTGGCGCACAACCGGCGACGCCAGCAGCGCGATGTGCGCCTCTTCGAGGTCGGCAACCGGTTCAGCCGGCAGGCCGGCGAACGCCGCGCCCTCGCGTTCGCCTGGACCGGCGCCGCCACGGCCGAGCACTGGAGCGGCGGCACACGGGACGTCGACCTGTTCGATCTCAAGGGCCTCGCGCTCCGCGTGGCCGCGCTCTCCGGCATCACGGCGACCATCGAGCCGGCACGCGAGCCGTGGCTCGTACCGGGCCAGACGGCCGCGCTCGTGGCGGGCACCGTCCGCATCGGCGTGTTCGGCCGCCTGACGCCCGCCGTCGTCGATGCCTGCGGCCTGCCCGCGACCGACGCCGTGTACGCGGGGGAGTTCGACGCGGACACCCTGGCCCGGATCGGGACGACCGCGCAGGCGCGCGTCACGGCCCTGCCGCGCTTCCCGTCCAGCACGCGGGACATCTCGATTCTCGTGGCCGACGACCTGAGCGCGGGCCGCGTGCGCGAAACGATCCGGACCGCCGCGCCCGCGTCCCTCGTGCGCGTCAGCGAGTTCGACCGCTATACCGGCAAGGGCGTCCCGGCCGGGCAGGTCTCGCTCTCCTTCCACCTGACGTTCCAGTCCCCCGACCGCACGCTCACGGACAGCGAAGTGGACGACGCCATGCGCGCCGTCCTCGCCGCCCTGCAGCGCGAACACGCCGCCGTCCAGCGCTAGCAGAGGGCGAACAGGCGCCGCAGCAGTCGGAGCGGGTTGTTTCGACACGTTTTTGTAATCTTGTAGAACTCAAAAGAACTCATTGACCTACAAAGGACTCGCGCCTAGGATTCCTGCATCCTGTGGAGGCCTGATGCGCAAGTCTGCCGTTCTAGTCCTTCTCGCCGGCGTCGCATTCGTCTTCGCCGCACCCTCACCCGCGTCAGCCGAGCGGGGACGGATCTTTGCGTGCGTCCAGAAGACGGGCCAGAAGATGCGCTTCATCGCGATTGATGAGACGTGTCTCGTCAGTGAGACCCGGCACATCTGGAACTTCAACGGCGACGACGATCGCAGTGATGGGCGCAGCAATGACCGCAGCGACGACCGCAGTGACGATCGCGGTCCGCGAGGCGGCGGCGATCACGATGGCGGTCCGGACGACGCCGACATCCACGTCTGCGTCCAGCAGTCGAGCCAGAACATGCGGTTCGTCGCCGACCGCGAACCGTGCCGTAACAACGAGAAGCGGTACGTCTGGAATCTCCGCGGGCCGAAGGGCCCCGCTGGTCCGCAAGGTCCGATGGGTCCGCAGGGACCCGCCGGCGCGGCGGGTGCGCGTGGCGCGGCTGGCCCACAGGGACCGCAGGGTCCCGCGGGACCTGCTGGTCCCCAGGGCGTTGCCGGCGCGGTCGGTCCGCAGGGACCGGCCGGTAACGACGGCGCGATCGGTCCGATCGGTCCGGCCGGGGAGGCAGGTCCGGCGGGCGAAGCCGGTCCGGTGGGTCCAGAGGGCGCCGTCGGTCCGGCCGGTCCGGCCGGCGCCGCAGGTCCCGCTGGTCCTGAAGGTGCGATGGGTCCTGCTGGCCCAGCGGGTCCCGAAGGTCCCGCAGGCCCGGAGGGTCAACCCGGTGCGCAAGGTCCGGCCGGCCCTCCCGGGCAGGACGGTCCGCAGGGTCCGGCCGGAGCCCCTGGCGAACCTGGCCCGGCCGGCGCGCCTGGCGCACCCGGCCTGGACGGTCCGCAGGGTCCGGCGGGACCGGAAGGTCCGCAGGGTGACCCCGGCGCCGAGGGCGCGCAGGGTCCGAAGGGCGACACCGGTCCGGCGGGTCCTGCCGGTGCATCCGCACCCGCTGGCGCGCTTGCAGGCACGGTGCTCTGCTCGACGGGGGCGACACCGGCAGCGGGCACCGCCATCTACGTCCCGGGGCGTTCGTTCTACGCCGTGCTCAACGTCGCGGGTGGCGTGGCCACGTTCCAGTTCGACAGCGTGCCTGCCGGCGTCCATGAGCTCTCGGCCCGACTGACCACGGGCGCGATCCGGTCGGTGGCGCCCAGTGCGTTCGCCGTCGGCACGGACCCGGTGAACGTCGGCGTGCTCTCGATGGTCTGCGAGTAGGAGCGCGCGCCATGATCCTCGAGGACCGTGTGATGACGTTCGCCCTTCGCGCCCTCGTCGTGCCGGCTGGAATCTGTCTCGCCGTGTCAGCGGCTCCGGCGTACGCGCAGCCACAGCAACCGTCAGTGCTGTACGCGTGCGTCCAGAAGTCGAGTGGACAGATGCGGATGGTGACGGCCACGCAGGAGTGCCGCAGCAACGAAGCGCGCATTCAGTGGTCGACGGCCGGAGAGACCGGCAAACCGGGTCCACAGGGTGCGGCTGGACCGATGGGTCCCAGAGGTGCGCAGGGTGCCACGGGCCCCGTCGGCGCAGCCGGCCCTCAGGGGCCGGCGGGCACGGTCGCCGGCCCGCAAGGCACCGCCGGTCCGCAGGGTGCGGCCGGTGCGCAGGGCGCCGCGGGTGCGCAAGGCGCCGTCGGTCCGCAAGGCGCCGTCGGTCCCCAGGGACCAGCCGGAGCGCCGGGCGCCGCCGGGCCGCAGGGCGCGGCAGGTCCCGAAGGTGCGGCTGGGCCGCAGGGTCCAGCCGGTGCCCAGGGCGCGGCGGGTCCACAAGGTCCGATCGGCCCGCAGGGCCCGGCCGGTGCAGCGGGTGCCGTCGGCGCGGTGGGTGCGGCGGGTCCTGATGGCGCTGCGGGCGCGGTCGGTCCGATCGGTGCGACGGGTGATGCGGGTCCCGCCGGAGCGCCGGGTGCGCAGGGATCCGTTGGACCTGTCGGTCCGCGAGGCGCTGCCGGTGTGGCGGGCATCTCCCCCGCGGGGCCACAGGGAGCGGCGGGTGATCAGGGTGCAGCCGGCCCCGCGGGAGCGCTTGCCCCCTCCGGCGTGATCACGGGCACGGCGACCTGCGCGACCGATACAGTCGCGGGTCTGATGGTCTACGTGCCCGGACGCGCGTACACCGTCATCACGGGCGCGAACGGCACGTTCCAGCTCGATCACGTGCCAGCGGGCAGCTACTCGCTCGCGATCGACCGCGGCGGTTCCGTCGTGGCCACGCTCTCGGGCATCGCCGTCGGCACCGGCACGATCAATGTCGGCTCCGTCGCGAGCTGCGCGGCGACCGGGGGGTCGTCGTGCGGAGGCGCGACCTGTGTAGCACCCACACCGTTCTGCCACGCCGCGACCGAGACCTGCGTGGCGTGCCTGAACAACTCACAGTGTCTCAGCGGTCAGGTGTGCACGAACAACGCCTGTGTCTACCCGTGCGGTCAACCCTGTACGGGTGCCACCCCCGTCTGCAACACCGTGGCGCGGAGGTGCGTGCAGTGCGTGACGAACAACGACTGCAAGACGCCACCGAACACGATCTGCGCGAGCGGACGATGCGGCAACGGCGGCCTGGGTTGATGCGCGCCGGCGCGCTTCTCCTCGCGCTCCTCCTGCCCGCAACGGCATGGGCGCAGTCATCGGACGCAACCGCTCAGATCCTCGGGGAACTGAAGGCGATCCGTCAGCTCCTCGAACAGCTCGTCGCGCAGGGCCCGGCTGGAGCGCCCGCGCCGCGGCTGACCGGTCCGGTCACGCTGACGCTGCAACCGTCCGACATCGTGATGGGGTCGCCGTCAGCACCGTTGACGATGGTCGAGTTCACCGATCTGCAGTGCCCGTTCTGCCGCCAGTTCCACATGGAGGCGTTCGAACGGATCCGGAAGACGTACATCGAGACAGGCCAGGTGCGCTTCGTCAGCCGGGACCTGCCCCTGACGGACCTGCATCCGCTCGCCCAATCGGCGGCACGCGTGTCCCGTTGCGCGGGCGATCAGGGCAAGTTCTGGGAGATGCGCCACGCGATTCTGGTCAACAACAACGCGCTGGCCGCGGAGATGTTCGTCACCTTCGCGCAGGATCTCCGGCTCGACGTGGCGCGCCTGATCACCTGCACGAACGACACCGCGCGCATCGACGCCGTGATCGCCGCGGACACCGCCTCGGCGCAGCGCGTCGGCCTCGCGGGCACGCCGAATTTCGTCCTCGGCCGCACGAACGGCGACTCGCTGACGGGCGAGACGATCGAAGGTGCGCTGCCCTTCGACGCCTTCGACGCGCGCATCAAGGCACTCCTGACAAAGCCGTAACGGGCTTTCCGGCTGCCTGGCCCACTCCACCGCATCTTGCGGCGGGTGCCGCTTCATGCCACTATCGCTGCACCTTCTTCATGAGTTTCGGGGGCTGAATGGCAAAGCAGGCGTTTGCGCACGATGTGGAGTTCGAGCCGATCGATCGCCTCGAAGAGAAGGTGACCCTGCTGGTCACCATGGTGGCGCGGCTGCGCGCCGACCAGGCGAAGGCCGCGGACGAGAACGCCCGGCTGACGCAGGAAGTCGCGAGCCTGCAGGCCCAGCTCGCCGACGCCCGCCAGGCGTCGACCGAGATCACGGCGCTCCGCGAAGAGCGGGACGTCATCCGCGGGCGCGTCAGCGACATGCTGCAGC
>JBFXBH010000207.1:0-2140 GCA_050183355.1 Vicinamibacterales bacterium
CGTCCGAGTACAGCGGGACGTTCGGCCTGGTCGTCACCTCGGAGGCGCGCGAGTCCCTTGCCCGCAAGGCCCAGGCGGCGGCCGTCGTGATCGACCAGCGGGAAGCGCCGGCGCTGGAGTCCGCGCGGCTGAAGGCCGCGGCCGCGGCCGCGAAAGCGGCCGACGCGGCGACCCGGACCACGAACAAGGCGACGTTCCAGCCATGAGCGGCCCCGCGCTGGCGCGCACGGCCGATGTGTGGCACCCCGGCAGCATCGGGACCGACGCCGCGGCCCGATGGCGGACCTGGCAGATCCGGGCGCTCGCCGCGGACCGGCAGCGGTCGCGGCGCTTCACGGCAGGCGGCGCGATCGTGGCACTGGTCCTGCTGACCTGGGCCGTGCGCGTCCTCTGAGACACGGCCCCCCGGGCCGGCGCCCGGTTCGGGCCTGACGGGGCGGCCGGCTACCGGGCCGGTTCCGACAGGACGGGCTCGGGGCCCGCGTAGCCGAACAGGCGCTTGTCGCGGATGACGGCGGCGAGCGGCGGGGGCACGTGACGCACCCAGGCCGGGTCCCCCGACCGGATCTGCTCGAGCACGCGGCCTGAGCTGGTCGGCAGGAACTCGCGCGTGTACTCCGGCAGATCCTCGACGAGGTGGTTCTCGAGCAGGTGCGCGTAGAGGTGCCGTAGATGCGGCGCCACGGTCAGCGTCCGCGCCGTCGTCACGCCGCCACTCCCGTCCAGTGATGGATACACGTACACCTTCACGCCGCGCCGGAACATCTGGCCAAGGCCCTGGAAGATGCCGCCGGGCACGTCCGTGTAGAACCGCTCGTCGAGCACGTCCCGAAGGCGAACCGCGCCGAGCGGCAGGCCGATCGGTTTCGGGGTGTAGCGCGAGAGGTAGGACACCAGACGGTGATACCGCAGGAAGTTGGAGATCAGGACGGGGTGACCGAGCGCGCTGAGCATGTCGACGCGGTCGAGGAAGTCCCGGTGGTTGATCTCGTCGCCGACGGTGAGCTGCCGGAGCGTCATCTCGAGCAGCACGACCGGCCGCTCCCCTTCGAGCCCCGGCTCCCGGACGAACTGCGCCTCGGCCCGCGTGAGCATGTCGAGCATCGGATTCGTCATCGGGTGGTAGCTGCCGCGCTGGACGAGCACGGGCTTCTTGTAGAGCACCTCCGCCCACTGCACGGCGTCGCCGTCCGCCGTGAACATCGCCGCTTCCGTGTGGCCGGACTTCACGAGCTGGAGCGCCATCAGCCGGTTGTCCACGCCGGCGAAGGCCGGGCCCGAGAAGCGGATCATGTCCACTTCGACGTGCTCCCAGGTGAGGCCGTCGAGCAGTTCGCCGATGAGCGCCTCCGGCCGCTGGAACGCGTAGAACGTGCCGTGCACGAGGTTCACGCCGAGCACGCCGAGCACCTCCTGCTGGCGCTCGGCTTCCTTGTCGAGCATCCGCACGTGGATGAGGATGTCGGACGGTGCCGCGCCGGGCTCGGCCTGGAACCGGATGCCCATCCAGCCGTGCGCCTCGTTCTTCGTCCGGAAGCCGCTGGTGGCCACCGTGTCGGCGAACACGAACAGGGCGGTGTTCGCACGCGTGGTGCCCAGCCGGTCGACCAGCAGCCCGTACTCGCGGTCGAGCATCGCCACCAGGCGCTGGCGGCTCACGTAGCGGTCAGCGGGACCATAAATCGCGTCGCTCACCGCCATGTCGTAGGCGGAGCTCGTCTTGGCCACGGTGCCGGAGGCGCCCCCGACCCGGAAGAAGTTGCGGGCGACTTCCTGGCCCGCGCCGATCTCGGCGAACGTGCCGTAGCGGGTGGGGTCGAGGTTGATGCGCAGGGCTTTCTGCTGGACGCTGGCGGGCGTGTCGCTCATGCGGGTCTGGTGGCCTGGCTGCGAGGATATCAGGGAGCGCGCGCGGAGTTTCTCTACCCATAGTTGGGAATCGCGGGGAAACCGTGCGCGGCTAGAATGCCTGTTCAGTGGCTCGCGCGGTTCAGAAGGTCTCGCGGACGAAGCGGCGCACCCAGGGGCAGGGCCCCACGGCGGCGGCCGTGGTCAGCATGCTGAAGGAGCGGATGTCCGCCGACCAGGGCGGCTACCACGACCGGACGCGCCGGAAGATCCTCAAGGTCGCGCACAAGCT
>JBFXBH010000207.1:2240-4767 GCA_050183355.1 Vicinamibacterales bacterium
GCGAGGCGCGGACCGAGCGTCCGGTTGTTCACGCGGAAGTTCGGGCTGCCGAGAATCGCCTGCGTGCGCGGGTCCGCATAGCGGTTCGCGCCGTTCAGCACGTTGAACACTTCAAGCATCACCTGCGCGCGGCCCGCGCCGGGCACGGGAATCCCCTTCGCGACACGCAGATCCCACGTGAGCCAGGCCGGCTGGTGGTACGGGAACCGCTCGAGCAGCCGGCCGTTCACGACCGGCCGGTCGGGGTTGAGGCCGTCGTTGAGTGCACGGTCACCGTTGAGGTCCACCGGACTGTAGACGGGAAACGCGAGCCCCGAGCCCGCCGACCACGTGGAGGCCACCGTGGCGTCGCCCGGCAGCATCACGACGAGGTACCCGCGGAGCTGGTGGCGTTCGTCAAGCTCGTTGATGCCGTAGTCGGCCTCGAGGTTGAACGGGTCGGACGGGCCGAACGGCGCCTCGGTGTCGCGCTCGGTCGAACCGTTGCCGAGGCTCTGCGACAGCGTGTAGCTGGCCGAGAACTGCCAGCGGTTCCGCATCGGCCGGCTGACCGTCAGCAGCAGCGCCTGGTAGCGGCCGTGGCCGAAGCTGGTCAGCGCGTTGGCCTGCGCGATCGTCGTGTCGGGCCTGGCGGTGCCCAGCAGGTTCACGCCGCGCCCGGCGTCGTCGAACGCCGACGGCGCCGCGATGTTGCGGTCCCACAGCGTGGCCCGGAAGCCGCCGATGCGGAGGTTGTCCGACCAGCTCCCGAGATACCCGGCCTCGACGGACAGACCGGCGACCTGACGCGTGATCGACGCGTTCGCCTGCGTCACGCGCGGGTTGTTGAAGCCCGGATCGACATAGGAAATGGCCGGCGGGCCGACGAGCGTGGCCAGCGCCGACCCGGGCACGATCGCCGAGGGCAGGACTGCGGGGAACACGACGCCGAAGCGCGACGGCGGCGAGAAGAGCGTCGTGTTGCTGACGCCCGCGCCCCGCATCGGGAAGTAGATCATGGGGGTGCGGCCGTAATACACGCCGGCCGAGCCCTTCACGATCGTCCGGCCGGCGTCATCGAGCTGGTACGAGGCGTCCGCGCGCGGGCCCCAGTTGTTGCGGTCGTGCGGAATGCCCTGCGGGACCGGCGCGTAGGTGAGCTGGACGTCGTTCCCCGCGCGTCGCGGCTCGCCCACGGGCACCCGCGCGCCCGCGATGCCCGCCTGGGGCTGCGGATTGAGCTGCAGGTCGTAGCGGAGGCCGAACGTCACGGTCAGGCGCGGGGTCGGGCGCAGGCGGTCCTGCACCCAGGCGGCGACCTCGTGCTGCCAGAAGCTCTTCAGCAGTGCCGCGTCCGCGGCGGTGCGGCCGTTCAACCCGAAGTTCTGCGCGTAGAGCGACGGCTGCCGCAGCGCGAACGCCTCGAGCGTCGGGAACGTGTACGCGCCGTGGAGCCCGAGCGCGAACGCGTTGTTCCGCATGTTGAACGAGTTCGCGTCGGCGCCGAACTTCAGGTCGTGCGCGCCGCGCTGATAGACGACGTTCTCCGAGACCTGGTAGCGGTACATGTCCTGCGTGCCCGGCAGGAAGAGCGGCGTGCCGAAGGTTCCGGTGTCGGCGATCTGCACCTGCGGCCCGGTCGACTGCGCGCTGCGCGGCCGGACCTCGCCCGACACCTGCACCTTCGTCTCGAGGAACGCGCGGCCGACGGTGCCGTTCACGCTCGTCACGACGGACAGGCCCTGGTTGCGGAACGACTCGAGGTTCGACGTGGCCTGGCTCAGGAGCACCGACCCGCCCGCGATGTTGCTGCCCTTGTTGCGCGTGAAGTTCCCCCGCACGCTGAGACGCTGCGTGGGCGTCAGCAGGTGGTCCAGCTTGCCGAGCAGCGTCGTCACGTCCTCCTTCCGCGGGTACTGGCCTTCGAGCCCGGCCAGGTCCGCGATGCCGAGCTCCGGCACGGCGATGCCCGCGACGTTTCGCGCGAACTTCACGGTGATGGGCGTCGTCTGCCGCTGCAGGTCCGCCGCAACGAAGAAGAACGTCCGGTCCGCGACGAGGGGCCCGCCGAAGCTGCCGCCGCCGACGTGACGGACCAGGCCGGCCGGCGCGTTGCCGAACGTGTCGTCGGCCGTCAGCGCATGGTGCCGGAGGAACCAGGCGAGCGACCCGTGGCGCTGATTGCTGCCGGACTTGGTGACGACGTTCACGAGGCCGCCGTTCGACCGTCCGGCCTGCGCGCCGAGGCCGCCGGCGCTGACCTCGAACTCCTGCACGGCCTCGAGCGGGATCGTGAAGTTCTGCCGCTCGATGGACCCGAAGAACTCACCGAAGAAGTTGTTCGTGAAGTCGGCCCCGTCCACGTTCAGCGCGAGATAGTCGCCCGGCTGCCCGGCCACGCGGAACGTGCCGCGCGTGCCGGTGATGGCGCGCGCGGTCGGGGCGAGCAGCGCGAAGTCGCGATAGTCCCGGCCGTTGATCGGCAGGTTCCGGATCGCGCCGGCGTCGAGCGTCGTCCCGGGCGTCGCGGCGAGGTCGCCCGCGGCGG
>JBFXBH010000208.1:0-4753 GCA_050183355.1 Vicinamibacterales bacterium
GTTCCTCGCGCTCGCGCGTGAAGCTCTTGACCGCCGCGATGGACGACAGGACCTCGAACGCCCGCTCGACCAGCGACGACTCGCGTTCCTTGACGCGCTCGGCGCGGTCCGTCATCCGGCGCGAGTAGTAGCGGAGGCTCAGATAGAGGAACGGCGCGACGGCCAGCGAGAGCAGCGCCAGCGTCATGTCCAGCCGGAGCAGGATCGTGAACATGACGGCCAGGTTCAGCGCGGCCATCGTCAGCGGAAACGCACCGCCGATGATCAGATCGTTCACGCAGTAGGCGTCCGCGTCGAGGCGGTACACGGAGTCCGCGGTCCGCGCACGGATGTGGTGGTCGAGCGGCAGCGCCTGCAGGTGGGCGAGCAGCCGCGCCCGCAGGTCGTAGACCACCCGCTGGCCCATCTCCACCTGGATCTGCGTGTGTGCGACCCGCGCCAGCTCGGTCAGCACCTGCACGAGCATCCCGGCGACGACGATGGCGATGAGCACGGCCGCCGCGCCGGCGGCAAGGGCGGGCGCGAGCAAGGTCGCCGCGGGCCCCGGCAGCGGGTGCGACCCCAGCACGCTGTCGACGACCAGCTTCAGCGGCCATGGCGCCAGCGCGGCGAGCCCGATCTCGACGAGGGAGAGCAGCACGGCGGCCGCGACGCGAACCCGGTAGGGCCGAAGGTGCGCCAGGCTCCAGGCGAACAGGGACACGGTGGCTCGCTACGCCTCCGGCGCGGGTTGAAGGTCCGTGGGCCGCGTCGGCGTCGTGGCCGGCGCGGCCGGCGCGTCGAGGGGGACGAGCCGGGCGTCGTGCGTCACGCGAGCGAGCGCCCGGTCGAACACGGCCGCGGTGCGGGCGGACTGCCACGCCGCCCGCGCCGTCAGCACGCCGACCGCGAAGATGACGGACGCGACGAGCGACAGCGTCGCCGGGAACTCCAGCCGCGCCGCCGTGCGTGCGATGACCGCCAGCAGCACCGCGAACATCAGGCCGCGCGCCAGGCCCACGAAGCTGGGCCGGAGGCTCGTCGAGACGCGCAGCAGGCACCGGCCCTTCGCGTGTTCCTCGACGAGGGTCTTCACGTTCAGCCAGCCCCAGCGGCCGATGGTCAGGCGCAGGTCCCGGTCGGCGTGCCAGCCGTCGCCGACGTCCACGAGCTGCGTCGGGCGCGACGCCCGCAGCACGCCGACCAGTTCCGAGAGCACGGCCGTCTGTGCGATCCACGTCTCGCTCCAGAAGGTCCGCTCGCGCGGGCGGCCGCGGAACAGGCGCACGGCGGCCCACGCGTCGCGCCAGGTCGGCACGGGCATGTTCCACGGCAGCCGCGTGACGTGGGACGTCGTGACCTGTGGCGAAAGCGCCATGCCGCGGATCTGGCCGCGCAGCCGCGCGATCGGCTGCAGGAGATGCAGCCAGGCGATGAGCGCCCGATAGCGCCGGTGCGTCTGCGCCAGGGTCCGGTTGTCGAGCGGCTTCACCCCGGACAGGTCGGACTTGACGGCAAAGCGCACGCAGCGGCCGATGGTGGTGGCCCAGCCGGCCAGGCCCGCGAACGCGCCCACCAGTCCCAGCTCGCTGCCATCCGCGGCAAAGGCGCCGCCGATGACGATCGCGGCCGTGCTGACGACCATCCAGATCGGCGAGTGCGGCAGGAACTGGAGCGGGTTGGTGTCGGTGGAATAGACCGACGGGAAGGCCGCCGTGCCCCACACGCCCGTGTCCACGCTCCGCGTCGTCAGCGACTTCACGAACGGCAGATGGCTGTAGATGTGGCCGTGCCAGAGCATCTGCCCGTTGACGAACTTCTCGGGGTGATGCGCGGCGAGCCACGTCTCGCCCTCGCCGTAGCCGACCTGCTGCCGCCAGTACGCCTTCACCGTTGAACGATGGTGGTGCCAGACGAGGGCTGAGGGGGCGAAGCCGATCTTGCGTCCGCGCCCGTGCAGGCGCCAGCAGACGTCGACGTCGTCACCCGCGCGCAGATACACCGGATTGAAGCCATCGATGGCCAGCAGCGCCTCGCGGCGGAACGCCATGTTGCAGCCCGGGACGTGCTCGGCGAGCCGATCGTCGAACATGACCTGCGTCGGTCCGCCGGGCGCGCGCGCCACGGCCTGCGCGACCCACGGGTCGTCCGCCGGCACGACGTTCGGACCACCCGAACCGGCGAGGTCCGTCCCGACCATCGGCTGGACGAGATACGTGAGCCAGTCCTCGTCGACGCGCACGTCCGCGTCGGTATATGCCACGATCTCGCCCGTCGCGTGCGCGAGGCCCACGTTCCTCGCCGCGCTCAGGCCGCCGTTCGGGATCTCGATGACGCGCAGCGCCGGCCACAGCTCCGCGTGGCCCTTCGCGATCTCGCCGGTGAGGTCGCGCGATCCGTCGTTGACGACGATCACCTCGAAATCGGGATACGTCAGGTCCGCGAGCGACCGCAGGCAGTCGTCGATCGTGTCGGCCGCGTTGTAGGCACACACCACGACGGACACCCTCGGCCAGGTGGCCTGCACCGCCTTCGGGAACGGCGCGTCCTCGAAGGCCTCCCGCACGGCGGCGAGCGCCGGCTTCGGCGCGCGGTCCGCGTCCACCAGGCCGAACGCCCAGTCCGTCACCGTCTCACCACCGCGCCACCACTCGTCGGTCCACGCGTAGGCCACGGCGCCGCACAGGCCCTCGGCAAACGCCGTGCGGAGGTGCTGGGCCGTGATGCGCGCCTGGCCGTCGAGCCCCTCGCGGATGCTGTCGGCGCCGGCCTCGGCCAGCAGCAGCGGCTTGTTGCCGGCGATGTGCTGCAGCCGCGCCAGGTACGCCTTGAGCTGCGCGTCGCGGTGCAGGTAGACGTTGAACGCACAGACGTCGAACGCGTCCGTCTCGAGAAACTCGGTCGGCGGAAAGTTGACGTAGGTCAGCAGGCTCTCCTGCGACGCGGTCTTGACCTCGGTGTAGAGGTCGCGGAGAAAGCGCTCCACGCGGGCCGCGCCGTGCCAGCGGACGACGGACGGCGGAATCTCGTTGCCCAGCGCGAACAGCAGCGCGGCCGGGTGCGAGCCGAGCCGCCGCACCGCCTCCGCGGCCTCGCGGCGAATGGCGCGCGCCTCATCCGGGCGGTCCAGGAACGCGACGTGCTGCGCCCACGGCAGGCCCGCCATCACTTTCAGCCCGGCCTCTGCCGCCGCATCCATCACGGCCTCGGTCGGCGGCGTATACACGCGGACCGTGTTGATGCCGTTCGCGGCCATCTGGCGGAAGTCCGCGCGCACGCGGTCGAGCGGGGGGAACTGCAGGCCGTCCGCGTCGGGCGCGAAGGTGCCGTACGTGACGCCCTTGACCAGGAACCGCTGGCCGGCGACGCGGAGAAACTTACCGTCGATGCGCGGAGCGAGGTCAGTCATCTCGGAAAGAATGACGCGATGCCGGCCCGTTCCTGAACGGGGTGAGTCCGTCCAAGCACTTGAATCAGAACGGTTTAGCTGCATTGTCCAGCGCGGCACAGGCCCGGTCAAGTGCAAGGGGCCTGCCGGGCGGCGACGGGCGTGTGAGCCCGCTACTGGTAGCGGAACCAGATGGTGTGGTTCGAGACGCCGCCCATGAAGAACCGCGCCGTGGCTCCCGCCCGGGTGTCGGTGCCGGTGCGCGGATCGTCGCCGACCACCTGGGGATACCAGGTGCCGCCCTTGAGCAGGCGCGTCGGGGCTGTCCACAGTGAGGGCGTGTCGAGCCTGCGGGCAAACGATACGTAAACGCCCTCCTGCGAGAAGGCGTTGTCCGCCGTCCGGTTGAGGAGCATGACGTACTGACCAATCGCGGTATTCCAGTGAACGGCCGGTCCCCAGAAGCCGTCGTCCACGCTGTCGCGGTCGTGCCAGGGCCTGGCGGGGCGCACCAGCGGTGTGGCCGATCGGAATCGCCACGCCGGTTCACCAGATGACTCGGACGCGTCGTCCGGCCGCGCTATAGGCACCCAGGCTCCCTGGACCCACGCGTCGAGCTCGCCCTGCGGCCGGTCGCGCGCGGCCCACGGCATCCGGGCCACACCGACGCCCTGCGCGGCCGCCGCCCGGCTGTACTGGCTGAAGAACAGGTAGAGATACCGTTTGTCCTCGTCGAGGATGACGCTCAGGTCGCCCACGCCTCCGACGAAGTACCGGTTCGGCGAATCGCAGACGTCGCTGCCGGGCGGCGCCTCGATCACCAGTCCCAGGTCCTCCCAGATCAGGCCCCGCGTGGTCGACCGCGCGGCACCGACGCGCGGTCGCACCATGCCCGGCCGCCCACAGCCGGCGACGGGCCGCTCCTGGTGATAGAAGCCGTACCAGGTCCCCCCCTCGTCCTGGACGACACTCTCCATCCAGACGCCGTCGCCCGGGTGTGCCGTGAAACGGACGGGCTGGGGTCTGGTCATCCGGGTGAGGCCGGTTCCGGACGACACCGTGGGCTGGCCGGACGACGAGGTCATCACGAACATCCGGAACTGGCCCCGCACCATGTCCCGGAGGACCGGGCTGTTCGAATCCACGGTCCCCGGTAGATTCAGCAACTCTGCGCCGGTCAGCGTGGCCGTGGGCACCCCGTCGGCGGCTCGCGTCGTTTCCGGCACAACGGAGATGCCCAGCGCCAGCAGGGCGGCGCTGGCGACGGCGATGAGGACTCGGCTGGGAGCCGTCTGATGCGCCATGAGAAATCAGGCTACTTCTTCGCCGGCGCCTTTCCCGATTTCGGGCCGCCCTCGTCGAGCAGCTTCGGCAGGTCGCCGCCGG
>JBFXBH010000209.1:0-4723 GCA_050183355.1 Vicinamibacterales bacterium
CGACCTCGGGACAGATCGGCCACACCTCCGCGTGCGCCGCGAGCCACTCGACCAGCGACGGCACGTGCTTGTGCCCGCCGTCGTAGCGCACGAGATCGCCGAGGAGGCACCGTGAGATGCCGATGCGGAGGGGCCCGTCCATCGCGTGCCCATGATGCCCTGAACCGGCAGTCAGCGCCGTCACCCCCGCTGCATTCGTCGGGCCAGGGACGGCAGGGCATCCACTTGCCCCGGAGCGAAGCCCGGGAGTAGCATCCGCCACCCGTTCCACCTGAGGCGACCCCATGCCATCGCAATCCGATTCGTCAGACGCGCCCCTTCCCCGACCCGCCCGTGGTTGGCTCCGCGCGCTCAGCCGGCTGTGTGCGGCCCTCGGCTGCGCCGCCGTCACGCTGTCGGGCCAGGCGCCGGCGCCCGACGGAGTCTCCGTCGACAGGCTGGACGCCGCGCTCGACGCCTTGATCGCGCGTGGCTCCGTGCCTGAACTGGTCAAGGGCGATTACTTCGGCTTTGTCGAAGGGCCCGTGTGGGTCACACAGGGAGGGTATCTGCTGTTCAGCGATGTAGCGGCCAACCGCATCTACAAGTGGACGCCGGCCGGCGACCTCTCGACGTTTCTGGAGAAGAGTGGCTTCACCGGGACGGACAGCTCAACGGCCGGGATGGAGGTCAACAATGGCCGCCTGCACGTGATCGTGCTCGGGTCCAACGGCATCACCATCGACAGCGAGGGCCGCGTGGTCTTCTGCGCGCATGGAGACCGCGCCGTCAAGCGCGTCGAGAAGAACGGCACCGTGACCGTGCTGGCCGACCGCATCGACGGCAAGCGGTTCTCCGGCCCGAACGACCTCACGTACCGGTCGGACGGCACGCTGTACTTCACGGACTTTGTCGGCGGGTTGCGCGGTGGCGCGGCGAGTCCGCTCAGGGAGATTCCCTACGGCGGACTCTACATGCTGAAGGGCGCGACGCCCGTGCTCCTCGACAGGGATCCCCTCGGCGGCACGCCCAATGGGCTCGCCCTCTCGCCGGACGAGCGCACGCTCTACCTCGGCGCCGGGCCCAACATCCTGCAGTACGACGTCCAGGCCGACGGCTCCCTGTCGAACCGGCGCGTGCTGATCGACATGAGCCGCGAGAAGGTGCCGGGAGGCGCCGACGGGATGAAGGTCGATGTGCGGGGCAACGTCTACACGACGGGGCCTGGCGGGGTCTGGATTGTCTCGCCTGAGGGCAGGCATCTCGGGACGATTCGCATCCCGGGCGTCGCCAACCTGGCCTTCGGCGGCGCGGACGGCCGCACCATCTACTTCATGGCCCGCCGCGATATCTACCGACTGTCGGTGAACGTCGCAGGCCGGGCGCCGGGGAGCAGGCCATAGGAACCTGTGGAGCCATCCGAGCCGGAGGCTTACCGCGGCAGGGCGAAGACCATCAGCGAGTTGCCCTAGTCGCGCGCGATCCTGAAAACCGTCCCGTCCGGTAACTGCTGACCCGGGATGAAATCCCCTTTGATGTCCGCAACCCAGATGGCGTTGTCCACGAACGCGATTCCCGTGGGTCGGAAGAATCCGGTCGCGACGGATACCGGCGTGCCGTCCGTCCCCAGTCGATAGAGCGCCCCGCGTCCCTGGGGTGAGCCCACGGGCGGCGCGATGCCCCCGGTCGTGTAGAAGATCTGGCCTCCGAACGTCCCGAAGTCCGCCGGCGCGACCGCCAGGCCGTAGGGCCGCTCGATTCCCTCGGCTATCGGCTTCGGATCGATCGTGCCGTCGGCACGGACCGCGAGGATGTTGCCGGTTGCCGGCAGCGGCGTCACACCGAAGGGCACAGGCTGGCCGACAGGGCCACCGGTCGCGACAAGCAGGCGACTGCCATCAGCGCTGAAGGTGATCCCGAAGGGCCGTTGACCCGGCAGCGTGACGAACGGCGAGCAGGTGCCGTCCGGCGTGACCTGATAGATGGTCGCGTTGAAGATGGCGACGGCGAAGAGCCTCCCCGCAAACGCCGAGCCGGCGGGGCCGAATCGCGCATCGAGGCCTCCGCCGGGCACGCCACCCTCGACGTCGCCGTGCGTGGGCAGCGTGCAGTGCTCGTGAGCCGGGTCCGTGGTCGACGGATCGACGCGAAGGATGACGTGGTTGCGGCGCGTGCCCAGTGACGTCGAGCGCGGCTGAGACACCGTGAAGATCTGGCCGGCGAAACTGCCGAAGCCCGCGGGCGCGATGTCGAACCTGTCGGTGGATACAGACGATTGGTGTCGACCAGCACGGTGACCTTCCCGTCCTTGCCGACTTCGTAGATCCGGCCGCCCCGTTCCCCTTCCTCACGGCCGTCGTCGTTCAGCCAGACGCCGTCCCCATGAGGAATGAGCGTCAGCGGGTCGTACATCTCGCCGGGCGGCACGAGCAGCGACGCGCTGAATCCCGGGGCGGTACTGATCGGCGGCGCGGCGATGAGCCGCTGGACGGCGGCGTCCGTCTCGCTGGGGGCAGCGACCTGACCAGACTCCTGTGGCGCTGGCTGCGCGCACCCCGCCAGGGCGAGGCAGACGATGACCGCGCGCGTGATTCTCATACCATCACCCCGCTGCTGACGAGCGTCCCTAGGGCAGCGCAAATACATACACCTTGTCTCTTCGCTGCAGCACGGCCGGCGGCACGCCGGCCTGCTGCGCGGACTGACCGCCGCCCAGGAAGGCCACGTACTGCTTGCCCCGGTGCTGATAGGTGATGCCCGGACCGGCCAGCGGCTGGTCCAGCGTGTGGGACCACAGCTCGCGGCCTGTCTTCGAATCGAATGCGAAGACGGTCGAGGGGCCGGTGGAGCGGTTGTCGTTGGTGAACACGATGCCGCCCGCCGTGGCGAGGACGCCGCTGTAACAGGTGCGGCCGTCCATCCACTTGTGCTGCCAGACGAGGGTGTCGCTCCGCAGGTCGACCGCGGAGACCGACCCCGACCACCCGCTCAGCGCGGGTCGCAGCGGGATCTGCCGGGTGAACGGCCCCTGTTTGTGGGCGGCAAAGCCGCGCACCATCTCGCAACTGAACTGATAGCCCAGCTTCGGATCGACCGCCGTGGGCTGCCAGTTGGCGCCGCCGAGGAGACCCGGCGTCCACGCGACAAAGCGTCCCGCGCCTGGCAGGGCGTAGACGCACGAGGCGGTGTAGGCGCTGCCGTCGGGCGCCTTGGCGGGCAGCATGTCCGGGGTCACGCAGGCCGGGTGGGTCCGGTCACCTGCGGGAATCGGCTGCGTCAGCGCCGCGTTGGGATTGGCCGCGACGTCGGCCGGGGACGGCTGCGACCCTCCAGGTGCCTGGGGCACGGGCACCTCGGTGACGGGCAACAGCGGGACGCCCGTGGCGCGGTCCAGCAGGAAGTTGTATCCCGCCTTGCACTCGAAGGCGACGCCGTGGCGCATCGTGCCGTTCATCTCGACGTCGAAGAACACCGCCGGGCGCGGGCAATCGTAATCCCAGATGTCGTGATGGATGCCCTGGAAGCCCCACCGGATGGCGCCGGTCTTCAGATCCATCGCCACGATCGACGCCGTCCACTCGTGATTGCCGGGTCCGAAGTTATCGTTCCCGGTGACGTAGTCGTTACCTGTGGTCGCATAGAGCAGCCCCAGGGACGGGTCGATCGACGGTGACGTCCACACGCCGCCGCCACCGGCGTTGGGGTCGTCCTTCGCGGTGCCCACGACGAACGTCCGCCACTTGAGTGCACCCGTCCTGGCGTCGAGCGCATCCACATGGCCACGGCCGTTCTCGAAGCCGGCGACACCCTGATAGATAGTGCCGTCGTAGTAGACGGGGGCGGCTGCACCTTCGTTGCGCACGGTCAGCCCCACCGGTGTCTGCCAGGCCGTGGCTCCTGTCGAGGCGTACACGGCCACGACGACGTTCTTGCTTGTGGTCATGTAGACGCGGCCCGCGCCGATGGCCAGGCCGCGAATCGGATTGCTGCCGCTGGTGGGCTGCTTCTGCGGGGTGTCCCATTGCCAGATCGTCCTGCCGGAGGTGGCGTCAACGGCCACCAGGTTGCCCGTGGCCGTGGGGAAGTACAACACGCCGCCAAACGCCACGCCGCCGGCTTCGATGGAGTTGAAGACGGCGCCGTCGTACTCGGCTTGCCACGCAAGCGCGAGGCGCGCCACCGTGCCTGTGTTGATCTGCGTGAGGGTCGAGTAGCGCTGCTGACCCAGGTTGCCGTTGACGGTCACCCAGTCGCCGCCAGCCGGCCGCGTCAACTGCCGGGCGGTGAAAGCCGGAGCCATCCGGAGGTCGGCCTTGCTCGCCGACGTGTCGGTGCCTGCCCCGCGCTGCGCCGTCATGGTCGCCGCGCTGAGCGCAGCGGCCAGCGCAGCCAGCACGGCCAGCGCACGGGCCTGCGTGCGTCGCGTCCTGTTCATGGCAGGGGATTCTACTGCCCCGAGCGGCGCTCCGAGCATCATGGAACCGGTTCTCGCAGGGCGCCTCGCCGGCCTCGGCGCAAAGGGATTGCTGCGCTCGCTGCTAGAATCACCGTGCTATGGCGACTGCGTGCTCGTTCGACATCACCTCCACCGTGGATCTCCAGGAGGTGGACAACGCCCTCAATCAGGCGCGCAAGGAAGTGGCGCAGCGCTACGACTTCAAAGGGTCGAAGGCCACGATCGAGTTCGACGCCAAGGAGTCGAAGATGACGCTGGTCGCCGACGACACCTTCAAGCTGAACGCGC
>JBFXBH010000210.1:0-4662 GCA_050183355.1 Vicinamibacterales bacterium
GTAGAGTGCGCGGCCGTTCGTGAGGGCGGCTCGCACGAACGTCACCAGCAGCCCGGCGACCGCGATCACGCCGCCGACATTGAAGAGGAGCACGGCCTCGCCGAAGAGCCTGACCTTCGGGTGTGTGATGAGCCCCATCGCTCCGGCCGCGAGCAGGATGCGCAGCTCGGTCGGGCCGACGCCGAAGTGGCTCATCGTGAAGACACCGCGCGCATGCGTGGCCAGGAACGCCTCGGCCGTGACCATCAGATAGGCGGCGAGTACCGCCAGTGCGATCACCGGCGTCATATGGCCGGAGAGGGCCATTCCGCCGAGCAGACACGCCGTTCCGGCGACGTCGACGACGTGGTCGACGTAGTGCCCGTAGCGCGGCCGCTCCTGATGGCGGACGCGTGCGAGCGTGCCATCGAGGCTGTCGCCGAACCAGTTGACGGCCAGGCAGACGACGACCAGAAGCAGGCCCACCGGCGTCACGCTGGCCAGCCAGAACGCGGCGCCCGCGCCGACCATCGCGACGAGTGCCAGCCCGGTGAGGTGATCCGGGGTCACCCACGCAGGCATCCGGTGCGCCAGCCAGATCAAGGCGCGCCGCTCGCTGGCGGACAGCAGACTCGTCATGACCCTCGTGGGACTGTGAAACGTGGCGGCAGGCATCGTGGTCGTCGGCATGGAACCCTCCTGATGGCCAATGCGCAGACGGCCGGCGGATCGGCTCATGAGCCGGTTGTCCGGGCGTTGACGCATTCCGACATGGAGGTCTTCTTATGCCCCAGTCGCGCGCGTCCGTGTTCCTGCCGATGGCGCTCCTCGCTTTGCTGGCCGTCCCTCGCGCCGCGGTGGCCGAACTGGGTTCGGACACGACACGCGGATGGGGTGCCTACGTCTCCGAGACCGAGCGGAGGATTCAGCAGGAGGTCGGCTCGCCGCACGGGTTCCTCGGCATCGACTTCGAGCCCGACGCGGCGGATGTGCGGCGGCAGGCCGGACAGGGTTCGGTGGTGATGCGCCACGTCCGTGGCCCTGATGACGGGCGCACTGCCGTGCCGGGAGGGCTGGTCCACCACTGGCGGGGTGTCATCTTCGTGCCCGGCATCAGCGTGCGTGAGCTGCTCGGGCGGCTGCGGAAGGAGGCGCCGCCGGAGCAACCCGAAGACGTCCTCGTGTCACGCGTGCTCGCTACGGGAGACAACTGGATGCGTGTCTACCTTCGCCTGCGGCGGCGCAAGATCGTCACCGCCGTCTTCAACACCGAGCATCTCGTCCGTTTCATGGAGCACGGTGCCGCCCGGGCCTCCAGCACGAGTATCGCCACGCGCATCGCCGAGGTAAGCGATCCCGGCGGCCCGGACGAGCGGGAGCGCACGCCAGGGCACGATCGCGGGTTTCTGTGGCGGCTGAACGCCTACTGGCGATTCGAGGAGGTGAGGGGCGGCGTGATCGCCGAGTGCGAGTCGATCAGTCTCAGCCGGCCCATTCCCGCCGTCGTGCGCGCCCTCGCGGCCCCGCTGGTGGAGCGCGCGGCCCGGGAGTCACTCGACCGGACGCTCACGCTGTTCCGGAGCCACTACGGCCGGCGCTAGCCGGGCGGTGCCGAGCGGCCCGCGGCCGCCGTGGTGATCGGCTCGATCACCTCTGATGCGAGAAGCAGGATCACGCCGCCACCGATCGTGCCCGCGCCGAACTCCGGGGCGTGCCAGATCGCCGCGAGGCCGGACGCGACCAGCACGGCGGATTCAAGCCGGTCTGCCCACTGCACCCAGCGGCGCGTGCGCTGGAATTGCGCGGTCCAGAGGTCGGGAAAGGAACGCCGCGTAAACCAGTGGTGGAGCCGCATCGTGACGGTCACGATCGCCGCCACGAGTCCGGCGACGAACGCGACGCGCCCCGCGACGGGTGGCAGCGCGCGCGCCGCGAACCAGAGCAGGACGACGAGGAGGCTGGCGAACGCGCTCGACGCCAGCTGGTGAAACTGCCACCAGAACATCGCGCGCGCTGCCGGCACCCGCGGGGCCGTGACCGCCTCGGTGTCCGGCGGGAGCGGACCGGAACGGATCGCGCGCAGTCTCTCGGCAAGCTCGCGCGTCGTGTCGAATCGCGCGGACGCATCCTTCCGCAGGCACCGGTCGATGACGGCCGCCAGGTTCGCGCCGGTGGCGGCGTCGAACGGGCTCCGGCCGGTCAGCGGTGCCGGCTCAGCAGTGAGCACGCGCGCGATGGTGGTTGCCGCGTCGGCCGTCGCGAAAGGATGCCGGCCGGTCGCGAGTTCGTAGAGCATCACGCCGAGCGCAAAGTGGTCGGACCGTACGTCGAGCGGCTGCCCGAGCAGTTGCTCGGGCGACATGTAGCCCGGCGTGCCGAGGAGCGCGCCGTCGGTCTGAAGCGCCGTGCCCGCGGCGGCATCACGGGCCTGCGCGAGGCCGAAGTCCAGCAGCTTGACCGTGCCGGCCCCGTCACCCGTGGCGGTCCGCATCACGTTCTCGGGTTTGAGGTCGCGATGGATGATGCCGGCGGCGTGCGCCGCTTCAAGCGCGCCGGCAATCGCGATGGCCGTCTCGAGCAGGCGGGGCAGTGCGAGCGGTCCCCGGCGCAGCTCGTCCCGAAGCGTTTCCCCTGTGAGGTACTCGCCGGCGATGTAGAGGCGTCCCTCGAACTCCTCCAGCGCGTACACGGTCGCGATCGCCGGATGGTTCAGCGCCGCGGCCGCCCGCGCCTCCTGGCGGAGTCGCGCCCGTCGTGAGGCGTCCATCGTGAAGCGGCCCGGAAGCGCCTTGAGGGCGACGCGGCGTCCGAGCGTCGTGTCCTCTGCGGCGTAGACGACACCCATGCCGCCCGCGCCGAGCACGTACAGCACGCGATAGGGCCCGAGTGTCCGGCCGACGAGCGACGCCGGCGCCTCGAAGATGCCCGTGAGGGTCGCCGTCGCGGCAGGCGGCTGCTCGAGGAAGTCCGCGCTGCGTTCGTGCGCCGCCAGCAGCGACGCGACCTCGTGCCGGAGCGCCGCGCGGCCGGCGCACGCGGTGTCGAGAAATGCGTCGCGCTGATCGGAGGGCCGCTCGAGCGCCCGATGGAACAGGTCCGTGGCGTCGGCCCAGGTGTTCGCGTTCATCGCGCGCCCGTCAGCTCGCGCAGCAGCCACGCGCGCGCGACCGTCCAGTGGCGTTTGACGGTCGCCGGTGAGATGGAGAGCGCGGCCCCGGTTTCCTCGACGGTCATCCCGCCGAAGTAGCGCAGCTCGACGATGCGTGCCTGCGTGGCGTCGAGCGCGGCCAGGCGCGTCAGGGCCGCATCCAGCGCCACGAGATCCATGCCGGTCGGATCCTCGGGCCCGGGATCGCGGAGCAGTCCCTCATCCAGCGTCACCTGGACGTGATGGCTGCCGCGCTTGGCGGCGTGGCGCGCTCGCGCACGCTCGACGAGCAGCCGGCGCATCGAGATGGCGGCGATGGCCAGGAAGTGGGTGCGGTCGTTCCAGGCCGGCGTGGTGTCGCGGGCGAGACGCAGATACGCCTCGTGGACGAGCTCCGTGGCCTGGACGCTGCGCGCCTGCTCGCGGTGGACGTAGCCCTCCGCGATGCGCCGCAGCTCGAGATAGGTCTCCTCGACCAGGTCGTCGGCGTGACGCGGTTCCTGAGGACCCTCCACGCGGAGATTATCGGGGAAGCCGGCGCGCTACGCCCGCGGCGCGGGCCGGCGGGCGATCGTGGGAAGGGCCGGTCGCCTGTACTGCCGTTCGATCGCCAGCATGTCGAGGTCCAGCGAGGCCAGGTCCTCGATGGCCACGAGCGGGAACTCCGTCGGGCGTGGCAGGTCGAGCACCTTCGCGTAGCCGCCGCACTCCCCGCAGAACTGGATGCGCCGCCCGGGCACATCGGGGTCGGGCTTCGCTGTCACGAACGATTCGCCGTCGTTGCCGCAGTACACACAGCGGTAGCTGGCCAGCGTCCACCCGAGCGCGCAGAACGAGCAGCGCAGCGTGTGTCCCTCGTCGTGCGCCTCCAGCAGTGCGGGCCACGAGCCGCACGCGGGGCAGAAGCCGCGGTCCCATGCCGCGAGCGCGTCGGTGAGCACGGCGCCCGCCGACGCCGTGCGAGGCGGGACCGGTCGGGGCGGCGCCGCGCCCGCCGTCGCCGCGCCGTCGAACAACTGGCGCTGCAGCAGGTGCGCCAGCGGCGCCACGGCCAACTCCGCGATGAGCCACAGGACATCGGCCGCGACGCCCGCGTGCTGGGCGAGCGCCCGGACCTGGGTCTGATTGCGGCCGAAACACGCCGAGATCACGGCCGACGGCTGGAGGGGACCATCGAAGGCGGCCTGAATGGCCCGGGCGGTCTGCTCGGTCCGGCCGGTGGCCAGCCGCTCGCAGAAGTCCCGGAGCGCCAGCGTCAGCAGGTGCTGGGGCAGCGGTACCGGCTCGCCGAAGAGCGCCGGGATGCCGTCGCGCAGCTTGGCGGCGACGTAGCGGCCCGGCAGGGACAGCCGGGGCAGTCCGCCGGCCAGAAACATGTCGACCAGCTCGAGTTCCCGCGTCAGCAGCGTCCGCTGGAGGTCCAGCGCGGGGGCCAGATCGGGCCGTTCCGCGTGGATTTCGAGGAGCCGGTCGTGCAGACGGACGAGCGACGGGCTGGGCATGACCGGTCCGAGGTTTATGGCATACCTCCGGAG
>JBFXBH010000211.1:0-4659 GCA_050183355.1 Vicinamibacterales bacterium
CGCAGTCCGGCACAACCGACAATCCCCCATGGCTGAACGCCCACGCTACCGCGTCGAGGACGGGCGCTCGTGCATCGACATCAGGGTGCGGCAGGCGCGCCAGCTCTTCGACAGCCGGGATCCGGCCCCGTTCCGGGAGCGCGACCTCGACCAGAACGCGCTCGAGTACCTGCTCGAAGCCGCGCAGGAGATTCCGCGCAGTCGTCCGCTGAAGATCGTGGTGACGATTGCCGAGCCCGGAGAACCGCCCCTCGCGGCGGACGTGCTGACCGAGGCGGTCCGGACGCACTTCGCGTATCTCTCCGAGCAGCTCACCCGGCGGCTCGCCGACCACGACCGGCGTGGACGGCGCTTCCTCGCCGTCGGTGTCACGGCGCTGGCCGTCTTCCTCACGCTGGCGGAGCTGACGCGGACGCTGCCGGCGAGCACGTTCCGCGACATCCTGCGCGAGGGCCTCGTGATCACCGGCTGGGTGGCGATGTGGCGGCCGCTGGAAGTGCTGCTCTACGACTGGCGGCCCCTGGTCGACGAGCGCCGGCAGGTGAAGCGGCTGCTCGACGCGCCGATCGACGTGCGCTCGGCGGAGTGACGCGCCGCCTCAGTACCAGCCCGCGATGGGCTTCACCGGCCCGGAGAAGCGCTCGCGCCGGACTTTCGACCGGAGCGGCGGCAACACGATCGGCGAGTCCTCCAGCTGGTCGTACGGCACGTGCCGCAGCAGGTGACGGATCAGGTTCAGGCGCCCCCGTCGCTGATCGTCGAAGTTGACCACCGTCCACGGGGCGAAGCGGCGATGCGTCGCCTCGAACATCGTGTCGCGGGCCGCCCCGTAGTCCCGGTAGTGCTGCCGGGCCTTCAGGTCGATGGGCGAGAGCTTCCAGTGCTTGAGCGGGTCGGCGGCCCGTTCGGCAAAGCGGGCCTCCTGCTGCCGCTGGTCGACGGCCAGCCAGTACTTCCGGATCATGAGGCCGTCATCGGCGAGGAGCTTCTCGAACACCGGCGTGGCTCTGAGAAAGCGCCGGTACTCGCCGTCCGAGCAGAAGCCCATCACGCGCTCCACGCCGGCGCGGTTGTACCAGCTCCGGTCCATCAGGACGAGCTCACCGGCGGTGGGCAGGTGCTCGACGTAGCGCTGGAAGTACCACTGCCCCTGTTCCCGTTCGGTAGGCTTTCCCAGCGCCACCACGCGAGCCTGCCGGGGATTCAGCCGCCGCATGATCGCGTTGATGACGCCGCCCTTCCCGGCAGCGTCCCGCCCCTCGAAGATCACGAGCAGGCGCTTCTGCCGCTGCGCGAGCCAGTGTACGAGGTCGTTCAGGTCCTGCTGGAGCGGCTCCAGGTGCCGCTCGTAGTCGCGCCGCGTCATCTCTTCCATGAGAGGATTCCCTTCCCGGGAATCGTAACGCCGTGAACCTTCCGCTCATCCTCGTCGGCGCCTACTCGGTGGCGGTCGTCGCGCTCGGCCTGTGGAGCGCGCGTCTCGTGCGGGGCAGCAGCGACTTCTTCGTGGCGGGCCGGAGCCTCGGGCCCGGCCTGATCTTCACGTCGATGATCGCCGCCAACATCGGCGCCGGCGCGACGGTGGGCGTGACCGGCCTGGCCTACCGCGACGGCCTCAGCGCGTGGTGGTGGAGCGGCTCGGCCGGGTTCGGTTCGCTCGTGCTCGCGTTCTGGGTCGGGCCCCGGCTGTGGCGTCTCGCGCGGGACCACGGGTTCTACACAACGGGCGACTTCCTCGAGGCGCGCTACGGCGCGACCGTGCGAGCGGTCGTCACCGCCCTCATCTGGCTCGGCTCGTTGTCCATCCTCGCGGCGCAGCTCCTCGCCGGTGCGACGATCCTCGGCGTCATCGCGGGCGCGCCACGGTGGGCGGGGTCGCTCATCGGCGGCGCCATCATGACGGCGTACTTCGCGGCGGGCGGCCTGCTCGGGAGCGCGCGCGTCAACGCGATGCAGTTCGCGGTGATGCTGCTGGGCTTCGCCGTCGCGCTCCCGGGTGTCATCGGCGGTGCGGGTGGTGCAGCGGCGCTCGGCTCCGCCCCGGGCCTTCCTGACGGTTTCGGTTCGCTGTTCCACTCGTCCGGCCCCGGGTCGGGGTGGACGCTGCTGCTGCTCGTCGGACCGGCGTTCATCGTCTCGCCGGGCCTGATTCAGAAGTCGTATGGCGCGGCGAGCGCTGGCGCCCTGCGCTGGGGCGTCGGCCTGAACGCCGTGGCGCTGATGGTCTTCACGCTGGCGCCGGTGGCGCTCGGGATGGCCGCGCGGGTGCTCGAGCCCGGCATCACGGACGCCAACACCGTGCTGCCGCAGGTCCTCACCCACCACCTGACGCCGTGGCTCGGCGCGATCGCGCTGGCGGCCATCTTCTCGACGGAAGTCGATACGTGCGACGCGGTGCTGTTCATGCTCTCCACGTCGCTCTCGCAGGACCTCTACAAGCGCCACATCAATCCGGCCGCGAGCGATCGCCAGCTGCTGCGCGTCGCGAGGGGCGCGGCGGTCGCGGGCGGCGCCGCCGGCGTGGTGTTCTCGATCTACCTGCCCACCGTGGTCGAAGGCCTGAGCATCTTCTACGCGCTGCTCGGCGTGACGCTGCTCGTGCCGGTTGTCGGGGGACTCTTCGTCACCCGAGCGGGCTCGCGCGAAGCGCTGGCCTCCATCGCGGGCGGAGTCATCGCATGGGTGGCTGTCCGCTTCTGGCTGCGCGGCCTGTCCCCGTGGATGGATCCGACGTTCGTGGGCCTCGTCGTCGCCGCGCTGGCGTTCGGCCTCTCGCTCGCCGTGCCGGCCTCGCGGGGCCCGCTACGCCCGGTCGACCAGCAGTGAGGCCACAGCGAAGGGCTACGTCCAGATGACAGGCACGTCGTAGCGTGCGAGCTGACGGTCGTGGGTGACCAGAGTCGCCCCTTCCACCAGCGCCTGGGCCACCAGCAGTCGGTCGAATGGATCCTCGTGATAAGGGGGCAGCAGCCGTACGTGGTCGGCGTGGCGGAGCGTGACGGCCAGTTCGTCGAAGCCAGCCCGGCGAGCCATCGCCTCGACGGGACCTTCAGCGTGGAGCTTGCCAAGCCTCGCTTTGATGGAGACCTCCAGGGCGCTGACGGCACTCACCCAGACAACATCCGCCGATGCGATGGCGGACCGGGCCTCGGCTTTGAGGCTCCGGCTGTCACTGAACCACCACATCAGGACGTGGGTGTCGAGCAGCAGCCTCACCGGTTCTCGCCCGTGAAGTACGCCAGGACTTCCGGGGGCAGCGGATCGTCAAAGTCCTTCGAGACGCGAATCCGCCCTTTCTCCGTACCCGGAATTCGCCGCTTCACTCGAGCGATCGGCACCAGGCGCGCCTTGGGCACGCCCGCTTTTGCGATGACGATCTCCTTGCCGGCCGCGGCCTCTTCCACCAGCGCGGACAGCCGGGTCTTCGCCTCGTACAGGTTCAGCACCTTCGGCATGCCCCGATCGTAGGGTCGAGCCGGCAGTTGGTCAAGTTGGTCAAATCTCCGTACTTCTCGCGGCGCGGGCGCCGTGGGTACAATCGCGGGATGCCACAGCAGACCTACCGCATCGCAGTGATCGCCGGCGACGGCATCGGCCCCGAGGTCATCCCCGTCGGCGTGGATGTCCTGACACGCGCCGCGCAGCAGGACGGCTTCGGCCTCGAGTTCACGAACCTGCCGTGGGGCTGCGAGTTCTACCTCAAGACCGGCAAGATGATGGACGACAACTGGGTGGAGACGCTGAAGGGCTTCGACGCGATCTACCTGGGCGCCATCGGCGCGCCGACCGTCCCCGACTACATCTCCGCCGGTCAGCTCCTGCTGCCGATGCGCCAGCTCCTGGTGCAGTACGTGAACCTCCGCCCGATGCGCCTGATGCCCGGCATCAAGAGCCCGCTCGGCGGACGCACGGCGGCCGACATCGACATGATCTGCGTGCGCGAGAACTCCGAGGGTGAGTACTGCGGCGTGGGCGGTCGCATCCACGTCGGCACGGACCTCGAGATGGCCGAGCAGACGGGCATCTTCACGAAGAAGGGCATCGAGCGGGTGGCGCGCTTCGGGTTCGAGCTGGCGCGCACGCGCCCGCGGAAGATGCTGGCGAGCGCCACCAAGAGCAACGCGCTCCGTCACTCGATGACGCTGTGGGACGACGTGGTGGCCGAGGTGGCGAAGGACTACCCCGACGTCGAACTGAAGAAGTACTACGTGGATGCGCTGGCCGCGCGCATGATCACGCACCCGCAGACGGTGGACGTGATGATCACGTCGAACCTGTTCGGCGACATCCTGACGGACATCGGCTCGGCGATCTCGGGCAGCCTCGGCGTGGGCCCGAGCGGCAACATCAACCCGGACCGCACGTTCCCCTCGATGTTCGAGCCGCTGCACGGCTCCGCGCCGGACATCGCCGGCAAAGGCATCGCGAACCCGATCGGCACGGTGTGGGCCGGCGCGATGATGCTGGAGTTCCTGGGTCAGCCCGCCACGGGCGCGCGCATCCTCAAGGCCATCGAGCAGGTGCTCGAAGGCGGCGCCGTGAAGACGGCGGATCTCGGCGGCAAGGCCTCAACGAAGGAAATGGGCGCCGCCATCGTGGCCGCCCTGGCCTAGAGGCGCTACACGGTTGCGGCTCCGGGCTACTTGGCCCGGCCCACCG
>JBFXBH010000212.1:0-4657 GCA_050183355.1 Vicinamibacterales bacterium
GGCGGCACGTTGATCACGCGGCGGAGGCTGACATCGTCGTGCGGGTTCAGCACCAGCCGCAGGTACGCGAGCGCGTCCTTCACTTCCTTGCGCTCGTAGAAGCGCACACCGCCGATGATCCGGTACGGAATCGCGGCGCGGCGCAGCGCGTCCTCGATGGTCCGGGACTGGGCGTTGGTGCGGTACAGGATGCCGACCGTGTTCCTGGCGTCGGAGCGAATCGCCTGCTGCGAGGCGCGTGCGATGAACTCGGCCTCGTCGAGGTCGTCCGCGGCCCGATAGCCGACGATCGGATCCCCGCCCGTGCGGTCGGTGAAGAGCCGTTTCTCCTTCCGGTTCCGGTTGCGCGCGATGACGGCTGACGCCGCGTCCAGGATGACCTGCGTGGAGCGGTAGTTCTGTTCGAGCTTGACGACCGTCGCGTCCGGGAACGTGTGCTCAAAATCCAGGATGTTGCGCAGATCCGCGCCGCGCCACTTGTAGATCGACTGGTCCGGGTCGCCGACGACGCAGAGGTTCCGGTGCCGCGACGCCAGGTGCTCGATCAGCAGGAACTGCGGCCGGTTCGTGTCCTGATACTCGTCCACCATCACGTAGCGGAACCGTGCGGCGTACCGATCGCGGACGGCGGGCACGGTCGAGAACAGCTCGACCGTCTTCAGCAGCAGGTCGTCGAAGTCGAGCGCGCGGGCCTCCCGCAACGCGTCGGCGTAGAGCGCGGACACCTTCGCCATCAGTTGCGCGCGAGGGTTCCAGCCGGCGTCGTCGCCGTCTCCGGGCGACTCCATCCGGTTCTTTGCGTGGCTGATCCGGCTGAGCACGACGCGCGCCGGGAGCGAGTCCTCGTCGGCGCCGAGAGACTTCAGCGCCTGCTTGACGACCGCCAGCTGGTCCGCGCTGTCGTAGATCACGAAGTCCCGTGACAGGCCGAGGTGCGTCGCCTCCCGGCGCAGCAGCCGGGCGCACAGCGCGTGGAACGTCGAGATCCACATGCCCCGGCAGTCGGTCTTGAGCAGCGATTCGACGCGTGTCCGCATCTCCTCGGCGGCCTTGTTCGTGAACGTGACCGCCAGGATGCCGTCGAGCGGTGCGAAGCCCTGCTGCACGAGGTAGGCGATGCGGTGCGCGATGACACGGGTCTTGCCCGAACCCGCGCCCGCCAGGATCAACAGGGCGCCGTCCGTCTGTTCGACGGCCGCGCGCTGTGCGGGATTGAGAGTCGCCGTCAGGTCCAAGACGGCTTACTCGACCGTGACGCTCTTCGCGAGGTTCCTCGGCTGATCGACATCGCAGCCGCGGCGGACGGCGATGTGATACGCCAGCAGCTGCAGGGGAATCGTCGTCAGCACGGGCGTGATGAGGCCGCCGGCATCCGGGACCTGAATCTCGACGTCCCGGGCCGGGTCCAGGGCCGCCGCCATCCGACGCTCGCCCTTCGATGTGATCGCGATCACGGACCCGCCGCGTGCCTTCGCCTCCTGCACGTTGCCGAGCATCTTCTCGAAGACGTGGTTCCGCGGTGCGATGGCCACGACCGGCATCTGTTCGTCGATGAGCGCAATCGGTCCGTGTTTCATCTCGCCGGCAGGGTATCCCTCGGCGTGGATGTAGGAGATCTCCTTGAGCTTCAGCGCGCCCTCGAGCGCGATGGGATAGTGAATCCCACGGCCGAGAAACAGGAAGTCGGACCGGCTCGCGAACCGCTCGGCGACCTTCTCGACGGCGGCCGAGACCTTCAGCGTGTCCTCGAGCAGGTGCGGCAGCCCCATCAGCGCCTCGAGGTGCGGCTGCAGCGCGTCCGCTGACAGCGCGCCCTTCTCCTGCCCGAGCCATAGCGCGAGCAACTGCAGCGCCACGAGCTGCGACGTGAAGGCCTTGGTCGACGCTACACCGATCTCCGGACCGGCATGCGTGTACAACGTGCCCTGGGCCTCGCGCGTGGCCATGCTGCCGACGACGTTGCAGATCGCCACGCCGAAGGCGCCCCGGCGTCGTGCCTCCCGCAGGGCCGCCAGCGTGTCGGCCGTCTCGCCGGACTGCGTGATGGCCACGACGAGCGTGCCGGGCAGCACGACCGGCTCGCGATAGCGGTACTCGGAACCGTAGTCGACCTCGACCGGGAGTCCGGCCAGCGTCTCGATCAGGTACTTGCCGACCAGCCCGGCGTGCCACGACGTGCCGCACGCGAGGATCGTGACGCGGTGGATGCCGGCGAGTACCGCCGGCTTCAGGTTCAGCTCGTCGAGGAACACGCGGCGGCTCTCGAGCGACACGCGCCCGAGGATCGTGTCGCGGACCGCCGTCGGCTGCTCGTGGATCTCCTTGAGCATGAAGTGCCGGTGGCCGCCCTTCTCGGCCATCAGCGGGTCCCACGAGATGCGCTGGGGCGCCTTCTCGATCGGCGTGCCGGAGAAGTCCGAGAACCGGACGCCCGCCCTGGTGATGACCGCCATCTCGCCGTCGTCCATGAACACGAGATCGCGCGTGTGGCTCAGGACGGCCGGGATGTCGGACGCCACGAAGAACTCACCGTCCCCGAGGCCCACCACGATCGGCGGTCCGCTTCGCGCGGCGACGATCGTGTCCTGGTCGTCGGCGGACACCAGCACGATGGCGAACATGCCGCGCAGCACGGCGAGCGTCCGCCTGACGGCCGCCGCGAGCCCGTCGGACCGCATCTCCCGCTCGACCAGGTGCGCGACGACTTCGGTGTCGGTCTGGGTCGTGAACGTGTGACCGGCGGCCTGCAGCTCGGCCTTCAGCTCGAGGTAGTTCTCGATGATGCCGTTGTGGACGACGACGATGCGGCCCGAGCAATCACGATGCGGATGGGCGTTCTCCTCGGTCGGCCGTCCGTGCGTCGCCCACCGCGTGTGGCCGATGCCGAACGCGCCGCTGACGGGGTCGTCCTTCAGTGTGGTCTCGAGGTTCGCGAGCTTGCCGGCCGACCGGCGGAGCTCGATGCCATCCGGGCCCACGAGTGCCACGCCGGCCGAGTCGTACCCCCGGTACTCCATCTTCCGGAGCCCCTCGATGAGCACCGGGAGAACCGGCTTCGCGCCGACGTATCCAATGATTCCGCACATCGTGAGACGCTCAGTCCTTCCGGGGCCGCCGATTGGCCCACCCTTCGATGTTCCGCTGCCGCTCCCGCGCGACGCCGAGTCCGGCCGGCGGCACATCCTCCGTGATCGCGGAGCCCGCGGCCACGTAGGCGCCCGCGCCGACGGTGACCGGCGCCACGAGCTGCGTGCCGCTGCCGATGAAGGCACCGTCCCCGATCACGGTCTGATGCTTGTGGGTGCCGTCGAAGTTGCACGTGATCGTGCCGGCCCCGACGTTGACGTGCGCGCCGACCTGGGCGTCGCCGACATACGAGAGGTGGTTCACCTTGGAACCCTCGCCGAGCGTCGTCTTCTTCAGCTCGACGAAGTTGCCGACCTTGCCGTGCGACCCGATCGCGGAGCCGGGCCTGATGTGTGCGAACGGCCCGACCGTCGCCTCGTCGCCGACCGTGGAGTCCGTCAGGACACAGAAGTTGTTGACGGTCACGCGGTCGCCGACCGTCATGTTTCGCATCCGGACGTAGGCGTGAATCTCGCACGCCTGGCCGATATGCGTCGTGCCCTCGAGCACGACGCCCGGGTGCAGCACCGTATCCGCGCCGACCGAGACGCCGGCGTCCACGTAGGTGCTCGCGGGGTCGACGATCGTCACGCCGGCCGCCATCAGTTCTTCGTTCTTGCGCTGTCGCATCACGCCACCCGCCTCCGCCAGCTCGCTCCGGCTGTTGATGCCCTGAATCGATGCCGCCTCCGCGGCGGTCGCCGTGGCGACCGCCAGACCCCGCCTGCGGTAGATCTTCACCAGATCCGGGAGGTAGTACTCCCCCTGGTTGTTGTTCGCCGCGATCTCGCCGAGGCCCTGCCAGACCAGCGGCATCTCGAACGCATAGATGCCGGAGTTGATCTCCCGGATCTCCCGCTGCGCCGGGCTCGCATCCCGCTCCTCGACGATCGCCGAGATGGCGCCGTCCGTCCGGACGATGCGCCCGTAGCCGAACGGGTGCTCCACCTCGGCCGTCAGCACGGTGGCCGCCGCCCCGGCGGTCTCGTGCGCCTGCAGCAACGACCGCAGATCGTGTTCGTTCAGCAGCGGAACGTCGCCAGACAGCAACAACAACGTGCCGGACTCGCCCGCCAGACCTGTCTCCGCCTGCCGTAGAGCATGTGCTGTTCCAAGTTGCTCCGCCTGAATCGCCACGTGGTGGCCCCTGGCCCGCACCGCGGCCCCGACCAGTTCGGCCTTATGACCAACAACAACAGAGATCGAACGCGGTTCCAGCGATTCGGCCGTCGTCAGCACCCAGTCAAGCAGCGACCGACCGGCGATGGCGTGCAGCA
Organism: Vicinamibacterales bacterium; assembly: GCA_050183355.1. Lineage (GTDB taxonomy): Bacteria > Acidobacteriota > Vicinamibacteria > Vicinamibacterales > UBA2999 > CANKJK01. The sequence goes on from JBFXBH010000212.1 coordinate 4,404, forward strand.
CCTTCGGCCTGGCGGACTTCATCCGCGTCCCCTGACCGGCCGCCAGCACGACCACGTGCAGCGAAGACCCCATGTTTCTGTTATTCACCAGATTTCTCGGCTTCTCTCAGGGCCTCGTCGACCTGCCTGTACATCGCCCTCGTCGAAACACCATACTGGCGAGCCAGCTCAGCTATCGCGTCCCGGCGCGCAAAACCCGATCTTTGTGTCAATTCACCAAATTCAAGTGCCAGCCTGGACGGGTCTGGCGCCAC
>JBFXBH010000213.1:0-4656 GCA_050183355.1 Vicinamibacterales bacterium
GTGAAGCTCGTGGCCGGCTACCAGCCCCAGATGCCCACGTTCCAGGGGCTGGTCAACGAGGAGGGCGTGATGGCCCTGCTTGAGTACGTGAAATCCTTGCGAAAGACCGCGACGCCAGAGCCATGACCACGCCAGCGTATCCCGCCCTCAACTACCTCAGCGCGACCCACGGAATCCGCTCGTGGCTCCTGACGAAGGACCACAAGCGCATCGCGCTGCTGTACCTGATCTCCGTCACCGTCTTCTTCGGCCTCGGCGGCGTCTTCGCCGGACTCGTCCGGTTCGAGCTGGCGACGCCGGCCGGCGACCTGACGGCCGCGGACACGTACAACAAGATGTTCACGATGCACGGCGTCGTGATGGTCTTCTTCTTCCTCATCCCGTCCATCCCGGCGATCATCGGCAACTTCATGATCCCGATGATGATCGGGGCGAAGGACCTCGCGTTCCCGCGGATCAACCTGCTGAGCTGGTACATCTACATCCTCGGCGGCGTGTTCACGCTCTACGCGGTGGTCGTCGGCGGTGTGGACACCGGCTGGACGTTCTATACGCCCTACAGTTCCGCGGCGTCGAACACCAACGTGCTGCCGACGGGCGTCGGCATCTTCATCACCGGGTTCTCGTCGATCCTCACCGGGCTGAACTTCATCGTCACGATCCACCGGATGCGCGCCCCCGGGCTCACGTGGTTCCGGCTGCCGCTCTTCGTGTGGGCGCACTACGCGACGAGCCTCATCCAGATCCTCGGCACCCCGGTGGTCGCCATCACGATCCTGATGCTCGCGGCTGAACGCGCCTTCGGCATCGGCATCTTCGACCCGACGCTGGGCGGTGACCCGGTGCTCTTCCAGCACCTGTTCTGGTTCTACTCGCACCCGGCGGTCTACATCATGATCCTGCCGGCGATGGGCGTCATCAGCGAGGTGGTGGCCTGCTTCTCGCGCAAGGCGGTGTTCGGCTACTCGTTCGTCGCGTTCTCGAGCCTGGCCATCGCGGTGTTCGGCTTCCTGGTCTGGGCGCACCACATGTTCGTGGCGGGCATCTCGCCCTATGCGGCGCTGGTCTTCTCGTTCCTCAGCTTCGCCGTGGCCATCCCCTCGGCCGTGAAGATCTTCAACTGGACGGCCACGATGTACAAGGGCGCCCTCTGGCTGCAGTCGCCGATGATCTATGCGTTCGGCTTCTTCGGCCTGTTCACGATCGGCGGCCTGACGGGTCTCTTCCTCGCCTCGCTCGGCACGGACGTGCACATGCACGACACGTACTTCGTCGTGGCGCACTTCCACTACATCATGGTCGGCGGCGCCATCATGGGCTACCTCGCCGCGATGCACTTCTGGTGGCCGAAGATCACGGGCCGGATGTATCCCGAGGGCTGGGCGAAGTTCGCCGCCCTCGTGGTGTTCGTCGGCTTCAACATGACCTTCTTCCCGCAGTTCATCCTCGGCTACCTCGGGATGCCGCGCCGGTACCACACGTATCCGGCGGAGTTCCAGGTGCTGAACGTGCTCTCGACGGCGGGCGCGACGATTCTCGCCATCGGCTACACGATTCCGCTCATCTACTTCATCTGGTCGATGAAGAGGGGCCCGATCGCCGGGCCGAATCCGTGGGGCGCCACGGGGCTCGAGTGGACGACGCAGTCGCCGCCGCTGACGGAGAACTTCACGACGACGCCGGTGGTTACCGAGGACGCATACGACTACGCACGACAGGGGGCGCACGTTGGCTGAGCACGCCCACGCCGCGGCCGCGCACGGCGGCCACCACCATCACCCTGCGCAGCAGCACCAGTTCGAGTCGATGGTGCAGCAGAAGGAATCGGTCACGCTCGGCATGTGGCTGTTCCTCGCGCAGGAAATCATGTTCTTCGGCGGGCTCTTCATGGCCTACCTGCTCTACCGCGTCTGGTATCCCGCGGCGTGGGCGGAGGGCAGCCAGGAGCTCGACATCACGCTCGGCGGCGTCAACACGGTCGTGCTGATCGGCAGCTCGCTGACGATGGCGTTCGCCGTCCGGTGCGCCCAGCTCGGTCAGAACAAGCCGACGCGGAACTGGCTGCTCCTCACGATGGCCCTCGGCATGGTCTTCGTGGTCATCAAGGGCTTCGAGTACGCCCACAAGTTCGAGATGCATCACGTGCCCGGCCCGAACTTCGTGTTCCACGGCCCGCACGCGGATCAGGTCGAGATCTTCCTCTCGCTCTACTTCATGATGACGGGCCTGCACGCCCTGCACATGCTGATCGGGTTCGGCATTCTGGCGTGGATCGCCTGGATGGCGCACAAGGAGAGGTTCTCGCCGGAGTGGTATTCCCACGTCGAGATGTCGGGCCTGTACTGGCACTTCGTCGACATCGTGTGGATCTTCCTCTTCCCGTTGCTCTATCTGGTGGACCGCGTCCACCCCGCGGTCTAGGCGCGAGAGGCTGACATGTCCGGACACGTTTCGCCCAAGAGCATGTATTACACGATCTTCGGCGCGCTGATGGTCTTCACGGCGCTGACGGTCGGGGTGGCCTTCATCGACCTCGGTGTCCTGAACTTCCCGGTCGCGATCGGCATCGCGATCACGAAGGCGACGCTCGTCATCCTGTTCTTCATGCACGTCAACCACAGCAGCCAGTTGACGAAGCTCATCGTGGCCACCGGGTTCTTCTTCCTGGTCATCCTGTTCGGCCTGACGATGACCGACTACCTGTCGCGCGGCCTCCAGACGGACGGCCGGAAGACGCCGATCGTCACGCAGGAGCACTGAAGACCGTTGCCGGTCTTCAGTGCTTCGCACAGTGTTTCCTGGAGCTTGAGGCCAGGCTTCCCGGGCTTCAGTGCTTTCGCACAGCGCTTCCCGGCGCGGCGGCGGTTGCGCCCCGCGGCTGGATCAAGAGGGCTACCGGCGGCGGGCGCCGCCGAGAATCCCGCCGAGCACACCCCGCAGAATCTGACGTCCGACCTGGCTGCCGACCGTTCTGGCGGCCTGCTTGGCCATGGCCTCGACCATGCCCTGGCGGCGTCCGGTGCCCCAGAGCATGTCGCTGATCATCCCGCCGGCCGCGCCGCCGCGGCCGTTGCCGGCGCTGCCGGCCGGGGCGGGGTCGACCGCGGTTGACGGCCGGCGCTCGGGCCCGCCGGCGGCCTCGGCCGTACCCGGGGCCGATTCGCCGGCGGCCCGGCTCGCCAGCCGTTCGTGGGCCGACTCCCGGTTGACGGCCGTGTCGTACTTCGCGCCGACCGGGCTCCTGCCCCGCACGGCCGCCCGCTCCTCCGGCGTCAGCGCGCCCATCCGGCACCGCGGCGGGCAGATCGTCACACGCTCGACCGGCGTGGGCACGGCCTTGTCCGCCAGCGTCGAGACGAGCGCCTCGCCCACGCCCAACTGCGAGATGACGGATGCGACGTCGAGCGCCGGATTCGGCACGAACGTCTCGGCCGCCGTCCGGACGGCCTTCTGGTCGCGCGGCGTGAACGCGCGCAACGCGTGCTGCACGCGGTTGCCGAGCTGGCCGAGAATCTCACCGGGGACGTCGTCCGGGTTCTGCGAGCAGAAGTAGACGCCGACGCCCTTCGACCGGATCAGGCGCACCACCTGTTCGACACGCTGGGTCAGCGCGGCGGGCGCGTCGTCGAACAGCAGGTGCGCCTCGTCGAAGATGAAGACGAGCTTCGGCCGGTCGAGGTCGCCCGCCTCCGGCAGTTCCTCGAACAGCTCCGAGAGCAGCCACAGCAGGAAGCTGGAGTAGAGCCGCGGCTTCAGCACGAGCTGGTCCGCGGCCAGCACGCCGATCACCCCGCGGCCGCTCAGGTCCGTGCGGAGCAGGTCCGCCAGCTCCAGCGCCGGCTCGCCGAACATCCCCGCGCCGCCCTCGCGTTCGAGCGTCAGCAGCGCGCGCTGAATCGCCGCCACGCTCTGCGTGCTCACGAGGCCGTACCGGGTGGAGATCTCCTTCCGCTCCTCGACCACGTAGTTCAGCACGGCGCGGAAGTCGTCGAGGTCGAGCAGCAGCAGGCCCTCGTCGTCGGCCAGCTTGAAGACGATCTCCAGCACGCCCGCCTGGGTCTCGTTCAGCTCCAGGATGCGCGCCAGCAGGGCAGGGCCGACTTCGCTGACCGTCGTGCGGACCGGGTGACCGAGCTTCCCGTAGAGGTCCCAGAAGATGACCGGATTCCCCTCCGGCGACCAGCCGTCGAGACCCAGCTGCGCCACCCGCTCCTGCACCTTCGGCGAGGCGGCGCCCGGCAGGGCGAGACCGGCGACGTCGCCCTTGACGTCCGCGATGAACACGGGGACACCGAGACGGGAGAAGCCTTCGGCGAGGACGAGCAGTGAGATGGTCTTGCCGGTGCCGGTGGCGCCGGCGATGAGCCCGTGGCGGTTGGCGTACTTCGTCAGGAGGGAGGCCGGCCGGTCGCCCTTCCCGAGGAGGATCGCCTCCAACTACTTCACCAGCTCACACTCACCGATGTACTGCTCGGGCCGCGACGTGAAGCCGGGGAGCTGGACCGACGTGAACTCGTGCCGCGAGTGGGCCGCCTTGAACTTCCCCTTGTGCGCCGGGCTGTTGAAGACCGTCGTCATGTAGACCGGCCCCCCTGAGTCCGTCGTGAGCAGGTGCAGGTGGCCGCCGACCACCCGGACCGTGATGTAGAAGTTGCC
>JBFXBH010000214.1:0-4645 GCA_050183355.1 Vicinamibacterales bacterium
GCCAAGCTGATCCTCGGCGGCGACTACGCCGCCGCGGCCGCCGTGGCGCTCGACCAGGTGCGGGGCGGCGCGAACGTGCTCGACGTCAACATGGACGAAGGCATGCTCGACTCCGAGCACGCGATGACGACGTTCCTGAACCTGATCGCGACCGAGCCTGAGATCGCGCGCATTCCGATCATGGTCGACAGCTCGAAGTGGTCGGTCATCGAGGCCGGGCTCAAGTGCATCCAGGGCAAGGGGATCGTCAATTCGATCAGCCTCAAGGAAGGCGAAGCCGACTTCCTGCACAAGGCGGCCATCGTCCGGCGCTTCGGGGCGGCGGTCGTGGTCATGGCGTTCGACGAGCAGGGCCAGGCCGACACCATCGAACGGAAGGTCGCGATCTGTCAGCGCGCCTATCACCTGCTGACGCAGAAGGCCGGGTTCGACCCGGTCGACATCATCTTCGACCCGAACGTGCTGGCCATCGCCACGGGGCTCGAGGAGCACAACGAGTACGCGATCAACTTCATCGAGGCCGCGCGGCAGATCAAGGCCACGTGCCCGGGCGTCCACATCAGCGGCGGCATCAGCAATCTGTCGTTCTCGTTCCGCGGCAACGACATCGTCCGCGAGGCCATCCACGCCGCCTTCCTGTTCCACGCGATCAAGGCCGGCCTCGACATGGGCATCGTCAACGCCGGGCAGCTCGCCGTCTACCAGGACATCCCGCCGGCGCTGCTGGAGCACGTGGAGGACATCCTGTTCAACCGCCGGCCGGACGCGACCGAGCGACTCGTCCAGTTCGCCGCCACGGTCAAGGGCGCGGCGAAGCGGACCGAGCAGGACCTCTCGTGGCGCGACGCCCCGGTCGGCGCGCGCCTGACGCACGCGCTCGTGCACGGCGTCGTCGACTTCATCGAGGTCGACGTCGAGGAGGCGCGTCAGGCCCTGCCGCGGCCGATCGACGTGATCGAGGGCCCGCTGATGGACGGCATGAAGGTCGTCGGGGATCTCTTCGGCGAGGGCAAGATGTTCCTGCCGCAGGTCGTCAAGAGCGCCCGCGCGATGAAGCGCGCCGTCGCGTACCTGCTGCCCTACATGGAGGCGGCCAAGGCCGCCAGTGGCGAGACGACGAAGTCGGCCGGCAAGGTGCTGCTCGCCACGGTCAAGGGCGACGTCCACGACATCGGCAAGAACATTGTCGGCGTGGTCCTCGGCTGCAACAACTACGAGGTCATCGACCTCGGCGTCATGGTGACCGCCGACACGGTCCTCGACACCGCCGTACGCGAGCAGGTCGACCTGATCGGCCTGAGCGGCCTGATCACGCCGTCGCTCGACGAGATGGTGTTCGTCGCCCGCGAAATGCAGCGTCGCGGCATGACCCTGCCGCTCGCGATCGGCGGCGCCACGACCAGCAGGGCCCATACGTCCGTGAAGATCGCGCCCGAGTACGACGCCCCGGTCGTGCACGTGCTCGACGCCTCGCGCGCCGTGGACGCCGTCTCGAACCTGATCAACCCGGCCACGCGGCCCGCGTACGACAAGGCGAACCGCGAGATGCAGCAGACCCTGCGGACGCAGCACGGCGCGCTGAAGCGCCGTCCGCTGGTGCCCTACCGGGACGCCTGCGCGCACGCCGTCCACCTGCCGTGGTCGCAGGCGGCCCTGCCCGGGGGCTCGCTGCCGACGCCCGCCTTCACGGGCGCGCGGGTCATCGACGTGCCCATCGAGGAACTGATCCCCTACATCGACTGGACGTTCTTCTTTGCCGCGTGGGATCTCAAGGGCACGTTCCCGGCCATCCTGACCCACGCGCAGTACGGGCCGGCCGCCGTGGAGCTGTACGAACACGCCCGCGTGCTGCTCGACCGCATCGTCACCGGGAAGCTGCTCACCGCCCGGGGCGTCTACGGCTTCTGGCCCGCGCAGAGTGACGGCGGCGACATCGTGCTCTACGACCCGGCCGCCGGCCGTCTCGAACCGGCCACCGAGCTCGTCCGGTTCAGCATGCTCCGGCAGCAGGAACAGCTGGGCGAGGGCCAGCCGTACCGGTCCCTTGCGGACTTCATCGCGCCCCGTGCGTCCGGCCTGACCGACGTCGTCGGCGCCTTCGCGGTGACCGCCGGACTGGGAGCAGACGAACTCGCGGCCGAGTACATGGCCGCCAACGACGACTACTCCGCGATCATCGTCAAGGCACTGGCGGATCGGCTCGCCGAAGCATTTGCCGAGTACCTGCACGCGCGTGCACGGCGGGATCTCGGCTACGGCGCCGACGAGCAGCTGTCCAACGAGGACCTCATCGAGGAGCGCTATCGGGGCATCCGGCCGGCCTTCGGCTACCCGGCCTGCCCGGATCACAGCGAGAAGAAGAAGCTCTTCGCGCTGCTCGACCCGGCCCGCATCGGCATGTCCCTGACGGACAACTTCGCGATGCTGCCGGCCGCGGCCGTCAGCGGGCTCTATCTCGCGCACCCGGACGCCAAGTACTTCACGGTGGGCCGGATCGGCCGGGATCAGGTGGAGGACTATGCCCTGCGGAAGGGCATCCCGGTCAGCGAGGCGGAGCGCTGGCTGACGCCCAATCTCGGCTACGAGCCGGTCTCGTCCTAGCGGACATCTGAGACCTACTTGATCGCAATCAGCTCGACGTCAAAGACGAGCATCCCCTGCGGGCCGCGCTTTCCCCGGTAGGCGAGATCCGCGGGAATCCAGAGCCGTCGCGTTTCGCCTACCAGCATCAACTGCAGGCCCTCGGTCCAGCCTGGGATGACGGCGTTGACCGGAAAGGTCGACGGCTTGCCCCTGGCGACGGAGCTGTCGAACATCTTGCCGTCGGCGGTCCACCCCGTGTAGTGCACCGTGACCTCGTTGAAGGCATTGGGCCTCCGCTTCCCGGTCCCCGGTGTCAGCACCTTCCATGCCAGGCCCGATCGGGTCGTCGTGGCGTCGCTCGGCGGCGCGGCGACGTCCGGCGGTGGTGGAATCATCTTGAGCGTGACCTGGCCCGCAGCCAGGGTCGCGACCAGAGCAAACACGATCGTGGCAAGGCTCCGCATGCATCTCCTCCGCATAGTCGACGGACATCAGCCGTGCGAGCGGCTGGCCCTTGTGGACCGGCGAGCCGAGGTCGGCGAGGACCTCTTCGACACGACCGGTCACCCGGAACGACGTCTGGACCTCCTCTTCCGCCGCAAGCGTGCCGCTCAACGTGACCGTACGCTCGAACGGCTCCTGGGCGACGGTCAGCGTGGACACCTGCTGGACCGCGGGACCGCCGGCACGTGCCGGGGCGTCCGGGTCCGGGCCGCCGCAACCGGTCCAAACGATCGCCGCGATGAGGGCCGAGAAGAGTCGTGCGGAGCACGACGCGCCTAGTCGAGCGGTTCGACCTTCACGATGCGGGCGTTCCGCTCGTTCGCGAACCAGACGGTCCGCTTGTCGAGGGGATCGATGGTGACCTGCTTCGTGTCGAAGTCCTTCACCGGCATCAGGTAGGTCACGATCTCGCCGGTCTTCGAATCGACCCGGAACAGACGGTCGGCGGTGTTGCTCGGCGCGTAGACACGCCCGTCCTTGTCCGGCGTGGATGCGGTGTAGGGTGCGGCGAAGGGGATCTTCGGGTCGTATTCGATGAACTTGCCCGTGTTCGTGTCGAACATCCCGACCTTGTCACCCGTGTACTCACCGAACCAGTACCGCCCCTGGGCGTCGATCTTGCCTCGACGCGGCTGCGCGTTCGGCGTCGGCGTCGGGAAGTACTTCACGGTCTTCGTCTTGACGTCGACGCCCACGATGGCCGAGGCGCCGAAGTCCGTGATCCAGGGATTGCCCTTCGGATCCACGGCGATCTCGTAGCCGGAGTGGGGGCCCTTGGGCAGGTCCGGCGCCTTGGTCCAGTCGAACTCCCAGTCGACCTTCGCGGTCTTCGGATCGATCCGGTAGAAGGTGCCGAAGCCTGACCAGATCTTGCCGTCCGGGCCGATCGCCATGAACTGCGTCACCGGGCTCGAGGCGTAGCCGGTCGTGGGCGTGAAGGTCTTCGTCTTCGGGTCGAACTTGTGGATCAGGCCGAAGTGGTTGTTCACGGAGTCGTGCACCGTGGGGAACCAGGCGTTGCCCTCCCGATCCATCTGGATGTCGCTCGCACCGGCAAACTCGTGATGCGTGTCCTTGGCGAGAGGCGGGACCGGATATTCGGTGAACTGGCCCGTCCGCGCGTTCATCGTGCCGATAAAGGGACGGCTCTGGTCCGTGTACCAGGGATTCCCGTCAAGCGCGACGTCCATGTCGTGCGCAACGGTGTCCCTCCGCGGCATGTCGTACTGCGTGATGATCACCTTCGTGCCCTTGCCCTTCGGGCGCGGCAGCAGATTGAACTTCGCCGGCAGGGGGCGGCCGCCGCTCTGGTTGATCGTGGCCAGGTACTTGCTCAGCTCCACCTTGTTCGCGCCCGGCACGTAGCCCCACATGGGGTTCTTCTCCGCCGCCGCCTGCGCGGCCTTGTTGTCGAACTGCGCGCGTCCGCGACCCTCCGTTCCGGCGATGGTGCCGTCCGGGTAGTACTTCTGCATCCGGTGGATCACCGGCACGAACTGCTCCGCCGTGTGCTTCGACTTCAGCACCCGCTCCAGGGAATGGCAGTAGGTGCAGCTCG
>JBFXBH010000215.1:0-4586 GCA_050183355.1 Vicinamibacterales bacterium
ACGCGGCAGGGGATGCACCACGTCGCCCAGAAGTCCACGAGCACCACGCGGCCCTTGTAGGACTCCAGCCGGACGGCCTTCCCGGTGCGGTCGAGCAGCGCCATGGGCGGGGCGGGCCGGGCCGGCTCCTGGGCCACCGCGGCCGAGGACGACAGCACGGCGCACCCCAGCAGGCACGCAAGGACCGCACGCGTCAGGTGGTGGCGGGTCACGGGCGCCCTGCCTGGTCCGTGCCGGCGGCGAGCAGCGCCGGCCACGCCGGGTGCGACGGCATCTCGGGGAGGGGCCGCGGCGGGACCGGGTCCGCGGGCAGCGGTGCGAGCAGGCGGTGCCACCAGCCGACATCGCGCCACGCGCCGAGCTTGTACCCGACGCCCGTGTAGATGCCGACGAGCGCGAAGCCGAGGGATTCGTGCAGGCCGACGCTGGCCGCGTTCGGCAGCGCGATGCCCGCGTACGCGTTCACGAAGCCCTGGGCGCGGAGGATGGCGAACAGGGACGTGTAGAGCGCGCGGCCGATGCCGCGGCCCTGGTGGGCGTCATCGACGTAGACCGACACGTTGACGGACCAGCGGTAGCCGGCACGGGCGTGATGGGGACTGGCGTAGGCGTAGCCGGCGACGGTGCCGGCGGCCTCCATGACGATCCACGGGTGCATGGCGAGCGTGGCCTCGATCCGGCGGGCCATCTCCTCCGGACCCGGCGCGACCTCCTCGAACGAGGCCGCCGAGTGCTCCACGCCCGGCCGGTAGACGGCGGCCACGCGGGCGGCGTCCGCCGGGGTGGCAAGCCGGATCACTACTTCTTCTTCGGCCGCCTTGCGCGCTTGGGCGGGTTGTCGAGCGTGTGCAGCAGGATCTCGGCCGCGACGTCGGCGCCGTTGGTCTCCGGCTTCTTCTTGATCTTCGGCTGCGCGAGCAGCTTGTCGAGGTGCGTCTCCCACTTGCCGGAGAACAGCGTTTCGTGATCGATCGACGCCTGCCGGACCAGCTTCGGCATCTCCCGCAGCAGGACGTCGTACTCGGGGAAGTGGCCGCGCGGCGTATGCAGGATCGCCGTGTCGTTCGCGATGCACTCGGAGATGATGCCGTAGCCCGGCTTGGTGACCACGGCGTCCGCCGTCGCCACGAGGTCCTCGTAACGGACGCCGGCGTCGTAGATCGCCTGCTCATCGAGCGTGATGAATGAGCCCTTGCGTTCCTCGATCTCCTTGCGGCGGCCGAGCGGCACGTTGGCCGTCGTGACGAACGTGTACTTCTTCGACTTGCCCAGCGCGTCCACGTCGAGCGACGGCAGCCCGTAGGCGCCGAACGAGAGCAGCACGATCGGCTTGCCCGACGGCAGCTTCAGCGCCTTGCAGACCTCCTTCGGCGTTTTCGTCGCGTGCCGCGCGATGAACGGGATGTCCTTCACGTTGCCGATGTGCTGGAACCCGCCCCACATCGGAAGCCGCAGCGCCATGTAGGTCTTGGCGTAGGCCTGCCGCACGGAGGGCAGCAGGTTGGGCGCGAGGCGCGTGCGCGGGTAGTCGCTGTAGATCCAGTCCCACGTGAAGTTGCCGATCGCGACGGTCGGGATGCCCGCGGCGGCGCCCACGGAACTGGCCAGCGGCGGGATGTCGCCGACGACGAGGCCGGCGTCCGACTCGCGCAGCGTCCGCGTCTCGCTCGCGGCGCGCGACACCATGTCGGCGTGAAAGGCCGCCGCGCGGCGCACGCTGTCGGCTTCGTCGAGCGTCAGGCTGTCGATCTGGACGATGCCGGTGTCCGCCTCGAGGTGGCTGTAGCTGATCCGGCCCTTCACGGAGGCGTCAAAGAGCCACCGGGGGGCGGCCGTCCGGACGCCGATCCGGGTCTCGGGCCGCTTTGCGAAGATGGCGTTGATGACCTCGATCATGCGGGCGGCGTGGCCGAACCCGTGACCGGAGATATAGAAGACGATGGCTGAGGACAAGACGGTACAGTCTATCAGCTTAGGGCCCGCACAGAGATAAGATGCCTCCGTGGACGAGCGTCAGTTCTTTACCGAGAAGCCCGAAACCCGGCCGAGCCGGTTCCAGTGCACCCGCTGCCGGCGGACCAGCGACTTCCAGGTCCGGTGGCTGCGGCGCCTCCGCAAGCCGCACCCGCCGGGCGGGTCCGACGAGCGCGCGCGGGCGATGTTCGCCAAGCTGAAGGACTACTTGGTCCGCGTGGACGACCACGTGACCTGCCCGATCTGCCGCACCCGCTTCGAGATCCCGTCCCACCGGAACATCGTGTTCCTCGAGGAGCTCGAGGGGTTGCCGAAGGACGTGGAAGAGGACGAGGAAGTCTGAACGCTGCGACCTGCGGGTCCTGTCGCCGAACAGCCCCGTTCGATGCTCGCCCTCACCGGGCTGCGCGTCTCTCGGGGCACCCCGTTCGGCGCCACCCGCAGCTTGGCAGCGCCCGCAGATTCCTCGGGCATCCGGCTCCTGTACAGACTGATTCGCGCTGGAAACGGACATCGCCCACCCATGCCCGGGGTGACTGAGCGCTCCCACGGGCGGGTCCTGTCGCCGAACAGCCCCGTTCAACCACCCCAGCACGCACAGTCCGCGCGCTGGGGACCCCGGGATGCTCGCCCTCACCGGGCTGCGCGTCTCTCGGGGCACCCCGTTCGGCGCCACCCGCGCCACTCAGTCGCGGACCCTACCAGATGAACGGGATCAGGCGCGAGCGGACGGCCTTGCGGTACTCGGCGTAGGCGGGGCCGGCGGTGGCGGCGAGGGAGCGTTCCTCGAGCGGGATGGCGACGACGAGATACAGCGTCGACACGACAGCGAACACGCCGCGTGAGGCGGTCATCGTGGGCTCACCGAAGACCATCAGCACCCAGCCGAGATAGATGGGGTGGCGGACGAGGCCGTAGACGCCGGTGGTCTTGAAGACCGCCGGCATGCCTCCGGCGCGGATCGGACCCTCCACCTGGCGCAGCCCGGCGAGCTCCAGGACGTCGATCGCACGGGCCCCGGCGATGGTCAGCAGCACGCCCATGCCCTGCACGATGCGGCCGTCCCACGCCGCTCCGCCCCTGACCTGCCACCAGACGCCCAGCACCGGCTCCCACAGCCAGCAGACGCCGAGAAACAGCAGGCTCGCGATCCACACGTAGACCGAGCGCTCAACGGCTGAGCCGGCCGCGGCCCGCAGCCGCTCCCGGACGCGCAGCCGCGCGAACACGGAGTGGTGGAGCGCGAAGACCGAGAACAGGGCTGCGTCGTGAATCGCGGCTGGCCACAGCCGCGCGTCGAGCGGGTAGATGGCCCAGCGGACCGTGTAGCTCCAGCCGAACCACGCGAGCGCCGCGAGAAAGAGGGCGGCGCCCATCCATGCGAAGACCCTGGCCCCGGCGGAAGCGCGCATGGCGGTCCGTATTATAGTGACGCTCCCCATGGCGCCCCCACGCGTCGTCATCAGCGGCATCGGCGCCGTGTCGGCCTTCGGGGTCGGGCGCGAGCGGTTCTGGCAGGCCGTCAGCACGGGCGTGAGCGGCACCAGGGCGATCACGCAGTTCGACGTCTCCACCTATCCCTCCCAGGTGGCCGCGTGGGTGCCGCCGGTGACGGCCGCCGACGCGCCCGCGCTCGAGGGCGACGCCGACCTCGCCCAGCGGGCCGATCCGCGGCGCTACTCGCGCGCGGCGCTCTTCGGCGTCGTGGCCGGCCGTGAAGCCTGGCGTGACGCGGGTCTGCGCGCGGGCGAGCCGAACGCCGGCGTCGTCATCGGCAGCGGCGGCGGGGGCATCGACGTCGGCGAGAGCCAGTACCGCGACTTCTTCCTCGAAGGGGGCAAGCACGTCACGCCCTATGCGATCGCGACCGGCATCTGCGGCATGGTGTCGAGCGAGGTGTCGATCTCGCTCGGCCTGCGCGGAGTCAGCCACGTGCTCTCGTGCGGCTGCACCAGCTCGACCGACGCCACGGGCTACGCGCTCGGTATGGTCCGTTCGGGTGAGTATGACGTGATGCTGACAGGCGGGACGGACGGCTGCGTGCTGCCGGGGATGATCTTCGGCTTCTCGCGGATGCGCGCCGTGTCGACGCGCTTCAACGACCGCCCGGAGGCGGCCTCCCGTCCGTTCGACAGGAACCGCGACGGCTTCGTGCTCGGCGAAGGGGCGTGGATGTACGTGCTGGAGCGCGAGGACCGCGCGCTCGCGCGGGGCGTCCGTCCCTACGCCGTTGTCGAGAGCTACGCGTCGACCTGCGACGCCTACCACCGTGTGCAGCTCGAGCCGGACGGCGTGGAGATCATCCGGTGCATGACCACAGCGCTCGGCCGGTCCGGCCGCGCGCTCGAGGAGATCGGCTACGTCAACTACCACGGCACGTCCACGCAGTTGAACGACGCCGTGGAGTCGCGGTCGGTGCGCAAGGTGTTCGGCGCGCTGGCCGACGGCGTTCCGGGGTCCTCGACGAAGTCGATGATCGGCCACCCGCAGGGCGCAAGCGGTGCGGCCGGGATCGTCAGCACGGCGCTGGCGCTCTCGCGCGGCGTGCTGCCACCGACCATCAACCTCGAGACGCCGGACCCGGCGTGCGACATGGACTTCATTCCCAACCG
>JBFXBH010000216.1:0-1581 GCA_050183355.1 Vicinamibacterales bacterium
CTCCCAACGGCATCTACCGCCTGACCTACCAGGCCGACGGTAACGTCGTCATCGCAGACCTCCGGACGTCGGCCGTGCGCTGGTCCACGGGCACATCGGGTACGACCGGCCAACTGCTGATGCAGGAAGACGGCAACCTCGTGCTCTACGACGGAGCGGGTGTGGCCGTCTGGCAGTCGGCGACCCCCGGCAATCCGGGCGCCTACTTCCAGTTGATCGACGACGGCCGCCTCGTGATCTACACCAACACCAGCGAAGCCATCTGGCAGCGCTGAGCGCCGGCCCCGCCCCCGGTCACGGCGTGGCGGCTCCGGCTCCCTGGTTCCGTGCCGTAGCCGTCACCCGAATGAATGATGTGCGCGTAGCCGGGGGTGTCTAGACTCCGGCCTCATGACGTTCGGCGACGCCGGGGTGTTCGCTTTCTCCGCCTGTGGCGTTTACAGCGTCAGGAGGAACACGTGAATCTCGATACACCGGCAATCTGGGCCGCCACGGCGGTTCTCGGAGCACTCGTCCTGGGGCAGATCCGGCAGAGGCGCGGATTCCCTGGGCGAAGCGTCGTCGCGGGTGCCTTCCTTGCGGGCTTCTGTGCCTTCGCCGCCGCATGCGGATCCTCGCCCTCAGGTGGCAGTTCGACACCGATGTCCCCGACGCCGGTTCCGACGCCGGCGCCGAGTCCCGCGACACCTGCGCCAGTCGCGACAACGACGGTGGAGTACGACGGCGTCTTCGCCAGCGGGACCCTCACCGGCACCGTGAGCATGAGAGCTGACGTCCCTGTGAGCTCGACAACCGCGCAGACATTGCGGGTCCGGCCTCTCGCGGTGGCCACTGCGACAGGCACCGCGAAGTTCTCGGGAGAGGCGCAGTCTCCGGTCAGTCTCTCCGGCACCTACGACACCGCGACCGCGGCCTTTTCGCTCAGAGGCGGCGCGTTCACTGTGAACGCAACCGTGACAGACGACAGGGCGGTCGGCACCATCACCACACCAGCCGGACCAGCCACGGTCGCCGCGATGGTCTCGACATCCGCCGTCCCTGCGACCAGGTACTGCGGCACATACCGCGGCACCGAGAGCGGAAAGCTCCTTATCGTCGTGAGAGGCGGCTCGGTGTCCGGCGCGGCCGCGCAGGACGGCGATCCCGGTTCGGTCCCGCTGTCCGGCAGCGTCCTGAACAACAGCGTATCTCTGACGTGGACCTACGACGGCGGACGCGGCGAGGCTCAGGGGACCATCAGCGGGACGACGGTCACGGGTACCTGGGGCAACACCGACAGGGAGTTCGGGACGTGGAGCGGCGGTGCGTGCCGGTAGCCGTTGAGCAGGAACACGTCGGCCAGACGAGGTCGTTCGGCTTTCGCGGCCGCGTCGTTAATGCAGAACAGGAGGTAGACGTGAAGCTTACGACATACACACTCTGGACGGCCGCGGCCGTCCTCGGCGCACTCGTCGCGGAGGGCACCACCGCTGAAGCACAGATTCCATCGGCGGGCGGTGTCTTCCATGCGTGCATTCGACTCGACCGCGATGGCGACGAAGGCAAGCTGGCGCGCCTCGTCGCGGCCGACGAACCGTGCAA
>JBFXBH010000216.1:1681-4547 GCA_050183355.1 Vicinamibacterales bacterium
CAGCCGGCGTTTCTGAGCGCCACGCCGATGTCGCTCACCACGGACAACCGGGCCACCGGCTTCCCGGGCTACATGGTCTGGGCGAACGTGGCGCTGCAGTTCAATTCGGGCAACCCGGGCGTGGGCACCGGACCGAGCCCCTCGAACGCCGGCTGCACGCTCCTGTACACCATCGATGAGCGGCCGGGCGAGACGTATGCCGTGGACAGCCGGGGCGTCACGTTCCCCGTCTTCGCGTTCGGCCAGAATGACCGCGTGGTCCAGTTGGCGGTCGCGCTGACCGGACGGGTCGGTCAGGACCTCACGCCGCCGCTCAGCCCGTTCGAGACCGTCAACATCTCGCTGAACTGCAGCACGCCAGGGCCCACGCCGCCGGCAGGGCAGCCGATTCCGGTGCCGGTGAAGGCGACCAGCTGGAGCCTGAGCGGCATCGGTCTGAACGCGGTATTCGACGTCGCGCCCTAGGGTCGCCAGCGTCCGGGCGTCATCGACGGCGGGCGTGTCCGCGTGCGGCGGATACGCCCGCTACTCGTAGCGCAGCGCTTCGATCGGGTCGAGGCGTGACGCCTTGATGGCGGGGTACATCCCGAAGAAGATGCCGACCGCGGCCGAGAACCCGAGGCCGATCGCGAACGACCACCACGGCAGGGAGATCGGGAAGCCTGACAGCAGGTGGACACCCACGCCGATGGCGCTGCCGATCAGGATGCCGATGATGCCGCCGATGGACGTGACCGTCGCGGCTTCCGTCAGAAACTGAAACAGGATCTCGCTGCGCCTGGCGCCGAGCGCCTTCCGGACGCCGATCTCCCGCGTCCGGTCCGTCACCGAGATCATCATGATCGCCATCACGCCGATCCCGCCCACCATCAGG
The DNA here is from genome assembly GCA_050183355.1 of Vicinamibacterales bacterium. Taxonomy (GTDB): domain Bacteria; phylum Acidobacteriota; class Vicinamibacteria; order Vicinamibacterales; family UBA2999; genus CANKJK01. The sequence goes on from JBFXBH010000216.1 coordinate 2,556, forward strand.
GCGATGGACGAGATGACGATGAGCGCCAGGAACGTGCCGGCGCTGATCGTGTCCCACAGGCCGAGGATCGAGTCCTGCGTCGAGATGTCGAAGTCGTTCGGGTCGTCCAGACGCAGGTTGTGGCGGATGCGCATGATCCGCTCTACCTCGGCGATCGCGTCCGCCTGCTTCACGCCGGCCCGCGGCACGAGCGCGATCTGGATCGGCAGCACGTTGAACAGGCCGCCACCGCCGCCCCCGCCACCGGGCCCGCGGAACCCCTCCGTCTTCAGTCCGAACACCCGTGAGTAGGCCGTGTGCGGGATGACGATGAAGTCGTCCTGGCTCAGGTTGAAGCCGCCAGCGGACGGGCGCTTGTCGAACACGCCGATCACCTCGAAGCGGTTGGTGCCGACGCGGATGTACTTGCCGATCGGGTCCGTGCCCGTCTGCCCGAACAGGACCTCCCACGGGCCGTAGCCGAGCACGACCACGTTGCGCCGGTACTGCAGCTCCGTGCCGTTGAAGAAGCGGCCCATCGTCACGGGCAGGCGCGTGCCCTCGGCGAAGTGTTCGGAGGTGCCCATCACGACGAGCGGGCGGGTGCCTTTGTCACCGTAGCTCACGCGGCGCATCATCGGCGGGCCGCCGGCGCCGAGTTCGATGTCGACCAGGTGGATCGTGCCCGACGCTTCCCGTTCGATCGCCTCGGCGTCGGCCACGCTCAGGTTCGGCCGCTTCATGAGCTTCATCATCTCGCCCGGGCTCGAGAAGCTCGAGATGCCGAAGCGCTGGACGAAGATCGTGTCCGGCCCGACGGCGGCGATCATGCCGCGCAGCGATTCATCGAACCCGCGGATGAGCGCCGTCATCCCGACGATGGACGACACGCCGATCACGACGCCGAGGACCGTCAGCGCCGACCGCATCCGGTTGGCCCGGACCGTCGTGAGCGCCATCCGCACGACCTCGCCGATGAGGGTGAGCCTCATTCGCGCCTCAGGGCCTCGATCGGGTCCAGCCGGGACGCGCGCATGGCGGGATACAGCCCGAAGAACAGGCCGACCAGCGCCGTGATGCCGATGCCCACCGAGACGGACCAGAACTCCACCGCGGCCGGCACGGGCGTCGCCGTGGCGATGGCCAGCGCGATCAGCGCGCCGAACAGCGTGCCGAGCACGCCCCCGAAGACGGAGAGGACCACGGACTCGGTGAGGATCTGCGTCAGGATGTCGCGCCGCTTCGCCCCGAGCGCCTTGCGCAGGCCGATCTCGCGGGTCCGTTCGCTGACGGCCATCAGCATGATGTTCATGATCACGATGCCGCCCACGACCAGCGAGAGCGCCACGACGCCGACGAGCACGGCGAAGATGCCGGCCGTGGCCTGGTTGTAGATGTCGAGGAACGTGTCGGACGTGAAGACGCCGAAGTTCTCGTCCTGGGCGGGCCGGAGCCGCCTGGCGGACCGGAGCGCCACGATCGCCTCGTCCATCGTCTCGCGGATGCGGTCCATGGCTCGCGGCTTCACGGTCAGCGAGAGCGACCGGCGGGACCCGAACATCGGCAGGAACTGATCGAGCGGGATGATCACGAACTCGTCCTGCGACTGCCCGAGCACGGTACCGCGCTTGGCGCTGACGCCGACCACGCGGAAGCGCCGCCCGTTGACCTGGATGGACTTCTCGATCGGGTCGATCTCGGTGCCGAACAGCCGGTCGGCCGTCTGCCAGCCGATGACGGCCACCGGGCGGCCCGTGTCCACCTCGGTCGTGCTCATCAGCCGGCCGCGCTCGGCGTCGAAGCTGGAGAAGTGCAGGTAGTCGGCGGTCACGCCGCGCACGCGTGTGTTGTCGATCGCGAGGTCCCGGTAGCCGACGCGGGCGTTGGCGGTGAGCTCGGCCATCACGGCCGTGGCCGTCTGCGAGTACCGGCGGATGGCCGCGGCGTCGCGCAGCGAGACGGGCGGGTTGTTCCGGACCTTCTCGAAGTCGGCGTCGCCGCGCGCCACCGGGT
>JBFXBH010000217.1:0-4502 GCA_050183355.1 Vicinamibacterales bacterium
GCCGAGGCGCGGGGAGCGCAAGGCGCCGCGACGACGGCTGACCGGGCGTCAGTCGAGGAGCGGCAACGCGGCGATCGCCGATGGATCGGCGGCGCGGCGGATCACTATCCCTCGGTCGGAGCACTAGGACGCGCCGGCCGTGATCGATTCGCACTGCCACATTGCCGGGGACGAGTACACCGGCGACCTTGCCGAGGTGGCCGCGCGCGCGCAGGCCGCGGGCCTGACCGGCGCCCTGGTGATCCTGGCCTCCGAGGACGCCGCCGAGGTGGCGCGCATGGCGGCCGTGTCCGCGGTGTGGCCGGCAGTCGTCTGTGCCACGGGGATCCACCCGCACTCCGCCGGGCACTTCGCCGCCGATCCGTCCGCGGCGGGGCCGGCCGTCGCGGCCGTCATCGACACGCAGCCGCGCTGCCGGGCGGTGGGGGAGATCGGGCTGGACTACCACTACGACCTCTCCCCGCGGGACGTGCAGCGGGAGGTGTTCCGCCAGCAGATCCGGCTCGCGCGGGAACGGCGGCTGCCGATCGTCATCCACTCGCGGGAGGCGGAGGCGGACACGTTCGAGATCCTCGCCGGGGAGTCGGCGGCCGACGTGGGCGGCGTGTTCCACTGCTTCACGGGCGACCGTCCAATGGCCCGGCGGGCGCTGGACGCGGGCTTCCACATCTCGCTGTCCGGCATCGCGACGTTCCCGAAGGCCCCCGAACTGCGGGAGGTGGCCAGGATGGTCCCGGTGGACCGGCTGCTCATCGAGACGGACAGCCCGTTTCTGTCCCCGGTCCCGCACCGCGGTTCCCGGAACGAACCCGCGCGCGTCGTCCACGTGGCGGACGTCCTCGCACGGGAGCGTGGCGTGAGCGTCGCGGAGCTGGCGGCGCAGACGACCGCGAACTTCCAGCGGCTGTTCGGACCCCTCGGGTAGGGCGCGGTGATGGACGGCCCCGCGGGAACTGTGGTCAGATCCGAAGGCGACCCCGTGCCGACCACCAGCCCCAGCGCCGCCACCCTCGCCTGGCTCTTCGAGCCGATCAGCGACGACCTGGCGGCCGTCGAGACCGAATTCGTCAAGCAGGTCCAGTCGCACGTCGCGCTGATTCCGACGATCGGGACCTACATCCAGGCGGGCGGCGGCAAGCGCGTGCGGCCGGCCGTCCTGCTGATGGCCGCGCGGATGGCGGGGTATCGCGGGCCCGACGCCGTGCTCTATGCGAGCGTCGTGGAGTTCATCCACACGGCGACGCTGGTGCACGACGACATGATCGACCAGGCCGACACGCGCCGCGGCCGGCCCGCCGTCCACGCGAAGTGGGGCAACGACGTCACGGTCCTGCTGGGCGACTTCCTCTACATCAAGTCGATGTCCATGGCGCTGACGCCGGATCGCCTGGACCTCGTCCGGCTGCTCTGCGAGGTCACGCTGCGGATGATCGAGGGCGAACTCCACCAGCTCACGCGGAACGGCGTCGCCGCCATCAGCGAGGACGAGCACTTCGACATCGTCCGGCGCAAGACGGCGTACCTGTTCGCGGGCTCCGCGCGCATCGGCGGCATGCTCGGCCCGATCACCGCCGCGCAGCAGGAGGCGCTGTGGGACTACGGCCTGAACATCGGCATGGCGTTCCAGGTGGTCGACGACCTGCTCGACTACACCGGGGCCAAGGAGGTCGTCGGCAAGCCTGTCGCGGGTGACCTGCGTGAGGGCAAGGTCACGCTGCCGCTGATTCACCTGCAGGCGCGGAGTGCCGAGGCCCGCGAGCTGGTGGCCTCCGTGATGGCCAGCCGCGATGTGACCGCCGCCCAGTGGCAGCGTCTGCTCGCGCTGATGGCCGAGCACCGGTCGGTTGAGTACGCCCGGGCCCGTGCGCGCGAGTTCGCGGACAGTGCCAAGGCCGCGCTGGACGCCTTTCCGGCGGGGTCCGAGCGCAAGGCGCTGCTCGCGCTGCCGGACTTCGTCCTCGGACGCGACCACTAGCGGCCCGGCCTCTCCGAGGCGCACCGTTCCATGCAGCCCGCCGAACGCATCGAGTTTCTTCGCGCGGAGATCCGCCGTCACGAGGCGCTGTACTACGGTGACGCGGAACCCGAGATCAGCGACGCCGACTTCGACGACCTGATGCGCGAGTTGCGCGCGCTCGAGGGCGCGCACCCCGCCCTCGTGACGCCGGATTCGCCGACCCAGCGCGTCGGCGGACGCATTGCCGACGGGTTCCCGTCCGTCCGGCATGCCGAGCCCATGCTCAGCCTGGACAACGCGTACGACGAGGCCGACCTGCGTGCGTTCGACGAGCGCGTCCGCAAGGGGCTGGGACTGACCGAGGCCGACGCCCCGGTCACCTACACCGCCGAGCTGAAGATCGACGGCCTGAGCATCGCGCTGCGCTACGAGCGGGGGCACTTCACACGCGCGGCGACGCGCGGCGACGGCGACACCGGCGAGGACGTCACGCCGAACGTCCGCACCATCCGGGCGCTTCCGCTCGTGCTCGACGGGACGCACACCGGCGTCCTCGAAGTCCGCGGGGAAGTGTTCCTGCCCCGGGCGTCCTTCGAGCGCATCAACCGGCAACGCGCGGAGGCCGGCGAGCCGCTGTTCGCGAATCCGCGCAACGCCGCCGCCGGCACGATCCGCACGCTCGACCCCGGCTTGGTCTCGCGCCGGCAGCTCGGGGCCTGGGTGTACCAGGCGGTGGTCGTCGAACCGGAGGCCGAGCCGCTGCCGGACTCGTACTGGGCGCAGCTTGCCGCGTTCGAGCAATGGGGACTGCCCGTGGAGACGAACCGCCGCGTCTGCGCGGGCATCGATGCCGTGCTGCAGTTCTGCGCCGACTGGGCCGAGGCGCGGCGCGGGCTGGACTTCGAGACGGACGGCGTGGTCGTGAAGGTCGACGCGATCCCGGAGCGCGAGCGGCTGGGCGCGACGTCGAAGTTCCCGCGCTGGGCCATCGCGTTCAAGTTCCCGGCCGAGCAGCGGACGACGCGGCTCGTGGCCATCCACGTCGAAGTCGGCCGCACCGGCGCCGTCACGCCCTATGCGGAGCTGGAGCCGGTCGTCGTGGCCGGGTCGACCGTGTCGTTCGCCACGCTGCACAACGCCGATGACGTGGCCCGGAAGGACATCCGCGCCGGGGACTGGGTCATCGTCGAGAAGGCGGGCGACGTGATTCCGCGCGTCGTCGGCCCCGTGCTGAGCCGCCGGCCCGACGGCGCCGTGCCGTGGCAGATGCCGGCACACTGCCCCCGGTGCGACTCGGCGCTCGTGAAGGAGCCGGACGAAGCCGTCTGGCGCTGCGAGAACGCGTCGTGCCCGGCCCGCATCCGGCGGGGGCTGGAGCACTTTGCGTCGCGCCCGGCCATGAACATCGAGGGCCTGGGCGAGGCCCTGGTCGACCAGCTCGTGACGCGCGGCCTCGTGCGCGACTACGCCGACGTCTACGCCCTGGACGCCGCGACGCTGGCGGCGCTGGAGAGCCAGTCCCAGAAGGCGGACGGCACGCCGATCGTCCGCAGGTTCGGGCAGAAGTCGGCGGACAAGCTCGTGGCGCAGATCGAGCGCAGCAAGACGAACGAGCTGTGGCGGCTGCTGTTCGGCCTCGGCATCCGGCACATCGGGGAGCGGTCGGCGCAGGTGCTGGCCGACGCGTTCGGATCGGTGGAGGCGCTTGCCGCGGGCACGCCGGGCCAGCTCGAGGCGACGCCCGAGATCGGCCCCGTGCTCGCGGCCTCCGTCCACGCGTGGTTCGCCGAGCCCGGGAATCAGGCCCTCCTCGCGCGCCTCAAGGCCGCGGGCGTGCGGCTGGAGGTGCCCGAGGCCGAGCGTGCCGCCCGGGCGGTTCCCGGGCCGCTGACCGGGGAGACGTACGTGATCACCGGCACGCTGACGGGGTACTCGCGGGAGGAGGCGACCGCCGCGCTCGAGCGTCTCGGCGCCCGCGTGGCCGGGTCCGTCAGCCGGAAGACGACGGCGGTGGTGGCCGGCGCGGAGGCCGGCAGCAAGCTCGAGAAGGCCCGGGCGCTCGGCGTGCCGGTGCTCGACGAGGCCGCGCTCGCGGCGCTGCTGGACCGGCGGTGAGCTGGCCCGCGCGGGCCGCGTCTCTATAATGGGCGGATGATGCGCCCGTTCGTGGTTGCCACGCTCGGCCTGACGGCCGCGGTCGCATTTCTCGTGGGCTTGCTGGTCGGTGGCGGCCGGGGGCCGGCGGAAGCCCCGTCGGCCGCTCCGCCCAGCCCGCGCGAGTTCACCGTGTCCGCGCCGCCGCTCCCGGCAGGCGCCATGGTCAGCTCGGCCTCCTTTGCCGACGTCGCCGAACACCTCAACCCGACCGTGGTCAACATCGACGCCACCTCGCGGGGGTCGGCCTGGGGCGGCGGCCGCCGCTTCACGCCGTCGCTGCCGGAGCGGCCCGACATGTTCGACCGGCCGTTCCAGCGCGACCGGGACGAGGGACGCGAGGGGCTCGGCACCGGCTTCGTCTTCGACCCGTCAGGCCTCATCCTGACCA
>JBFXBH010000218.1:0-4500 GCA_050183355.1 Vicinamibacterales bacterium
TTCGCGGCGACCCGATCGACGGCCACGGTCGTCTCCGCGGCCGTCTGTCCGTCGATCGACTGCCAGGCGGCGAAGAGGCGCGCGCGGCCCGCGGGCGGCCTCGCACGGATGGCCACGCCAGGGTCGCCCTCGCCGCCCAGGCTCAGCACCGACGTCACGCCGTAGCGCGCGTAGATGCCGAGCTGGCGCTCGAGGTTCTCGATGGTCAGGAACTGTGGTCCCTGTTCGAGGTCCCTCGTGCCCTGCACGTGTCCGTGCGCGTTCACGAAGCCGGGCAGGATCGTGCGGCCCGTGACGTCGATACGCTCGGCGCCCTGCGGAATCGAGACGGCGTTCGCGTGGCCGACGGCGCGGACGACGCCGCCAGAGACCAGCACGACAGCGTTCTCGACCGGCGCGGCGCCGGTCCCGTCCATGACCCGCGCGCCGACGAAGGCGCGAACCGTCTGTGCGCCAGCCGGCACCCCCGTGACGCTGATGACGAAACAGAGTCCGGCGAGTCGGCTGGCGCGCATGGCGTGCGGCTCTACGCCCAGACCGGCGGCGGGGCGATGCCCTCTTCCGGTGTGCGGCCGGGATCCGGGCGGCCGCTGCCTTCAAGGCGGCTGATGGCGCGCACGGTCATGTCGGCCTCGCACAGGATCTGACACGCCAGCCGCACCCCGGTCAGGCCCTTCTCCTCCAGCTTGGCCTTCTCGGCCACGGTCATCTTCGCGGGCTCGCCGCTGACGAACTCGATGCGGCACGTGGTGCACCGGGCGTTCCCGCCGCAGGCGTGCAGGATGTCCACCTTCGCGTCCTGCTCGATCGCATTGACGAGGCGCTTTCCGTCGGCCACGTCGAACGTGCCGAATCCTTCAACAGTCAGTTTGGGCATGCCCGCAATGCTATCGCGAGCCCTTCCATTCCGCACGGTCCAGGCCCCCGCGCTGGTGCCGTCGCCCGCGCGTCGTCCGTCCGTGTCTCTCCCGTTGCACGCGTCTGGTGTGATCCCGCGTTGGAGGATCGTGAATGACCAGAGCAGGCATCGTGGGCAGGGCCGTGGCGGTGGCCGCGGCCGTGGCGGTAGTGGCAGGGGCAATGGGCCCGAACGTTCGGGCGGCTGGCGAGACGCTGCTGCAGACCGGCATCCTCGCGGACACGGCACTGAGGACGTTCCACAACAATCTCTTCCGGGAGCCGTTCGATCAGATCAGCGAGGACAGGGGCGTACGCCTCGGTTCGCTGGGCAGCGACATCTTTCAGGGCTCCACTGACTCGTACAACGAGTTCTGGACCGTCACCGACCGCGGCCCGAACGGCAACCCCGGCCTCCGCACCTTCCTGTACCCGAAGTTCAACCCGGTGATCATGTACGTCCGGGTCCAGGGCAGCGTGGTCTCCGTGCTGCGCTCGGTGCCGATCCTGGACGCCAACGGCAATCCTGTGACGGGCGTGTCCAACGTCGCCGGCTTCGATGAGGTGCCGTACAACTACAACGGGACGGAGCAGATCAGCTACAACCCGAACGGTCTGGACACGGAGGGCCTTGTCCGCGCGGCCAACGGCGATTTCTGGCTGGTGGACGAGTACACGCCGTCGCTCGTGCGCCTGGCGCCGAACGGCCGTGTCTCCATGCGGTACGTTCCCGAAGGCACGCAGTACGCGACGACGGCTGCCACCACGCCGAACTACCGCGTCAGCAAGACGCTGCCCGGAATCCTGAACCGCCGCCGCGCCAACCGTGGCTTCGAGGGACTCGCGATCACGCCCGACGGGCGCACGCTCGTCCTCGCGATGCAGAGCCCGCTCGACTATCCGACGAATGCGATTGGCCGCGCGTCGCGCAACGTGCGCATCTTCACATTCGACCTGGCGAGCGACCGCGTCACCGGCGAGTACGTCTACCACTTCGACGAGGTCTGCACGTTCCTCGGCCGCGCGGCGGGCTGTGGTGTGGCCCCCGGGGAGATGAAGATCTCCGGACTCGATGCCATCTCGTCGACGGAGTTCATCGTGCTGGAGCGGACCGACACGGACGCGAAGGTCTACAGGGTGGATCTGACCAACGCGACCAACATTCTCGGCTCCCAGTGGGACACGAACGTGACCGGCTCGACGGCCTCCACGAGCTCGCTCGAGGGCACGGCCGCGCTGTCCTCGATTGGCGTGACGGCGCTGCCGAAGACGCTGGTAGCGAACCTGGAAGCCGTGCCCGGCATGCCTGACAAGATCGAGGGCATTTCCCTGGTCGCGGCCGACGTGCTGGCCGTCGCCAACGACAACGATTTCGGCCTGGTCGACAACGCCACCTTCACGTCGGCCGGGGTGCTCAGCAACGACACCAACGCGCGGAGTCAGATTCTCTACGTTCAGTTCACGCCGGCGATCGCGAACTGGGTCAGATAGCTCCCGCCAGGCGCGCCCGGCTCCGGCCGGGCGCGCTCCCTCCCTGACCGCCGACGGGCCCGGCGGATCGACTCGATCCGCCCGCCCGGGTCATACTTGCCGGGCCACCTCCTTTATCCAGGCAGCCCGTGTCCACGACGTACACCGCGAAAGACATCACCGTCCTCGAAGGCCTGGAACCCGTCCGGAAGCGCCCCGGCATGTACATCGGGGGCGTGGGGTCCGCGGGACTCCATCACCTGGTCTGGGAGATCCTCGACAACTCCGTCGACGAAGCCATGAACGGCCACGCGTCGACCATTACGGTGACGCTCCACGCGGATGGCGCCTCCATCACCGTCGCCGATGATGGCCGCGGCATTCCCGTGGACAAGCACCCGAAGACGGGACAGAGCGCGCTCGAAGTGATCTTCACGGTGCTCCACGCGGGCGGCAAGTTCGAGCAGGGCAACTACAAGACTGCCGGCGGCCTCCACGGCGTGGGCGCGTCAGTCGTCAACGCGCTGTCAAAGAGCCTGGTGGCCACGGTGCGGCGCGACGGCGTGCAGTGGGAAATGGCCTTCAGGCAGGGCAGGCCGCAGGGCGGCCTGAAGAAGGTCGGCGCGGCGCGCGGCTCGGGCACGACCGTCTACTTCCAGCCGGACGCGACCATCTTTCCGAAGGTCGAGTTCGACGCGGCGGTGATCGCCGAGCGGCTCGAGGTGGTCAGCTACATCCACAAGGGCGTCAAGGTCACCTTCGAGAACGAGGTCGAGAAGACGAAGGTCACCTACCAGCACGAGGAGGGCCTGTCCGACTACCTCGCGAAGATCCTGAGGGACCGCGGCGCGAAGCCCGTCCACGATGCGGCGTTCACGCATACGCGCGAGAGCGGCCCGCGGCTCGACGTCGTGCTCCAGTGGACGGAGTCCACCGACGAGCACCTGCGGAGCTACGTCAACGGCATTCCGACGGCCTCGGGCGGCACGCACGAGAACGGGCTGCGCGCGGGGCTCGGCAAGGCGGTCCGCAACTACATCGACACGCACGGCCTCTCGCCGAAGGGCGTCACGCTGACGGCGGAGGACATCCGCGAGGGCCTGACGGGCGTGCTGTCGCTCTTCATCGAAGAGCCGCAGTTCCAGGGCCAGACGAAGGACCGGCTGAACAACCCCGAAGTGCTCTCGGCGGTGGATTCCGCCGTGCGGCCGGCGCTCGAGCACTGGCTGAACCACAACCGGACGCTGGCCGAGGCGATCGTCGCGCGCATCATCCTGGCCGCCCGGGCGCGCGAGGCCAGCCGCGCGGCGTCAGCCGAAGTGACCCGCAAGACGGCGACGACGGGCCGGCTGAACCTGCCGGGCAAGCTCAGCGACTGCTCCGCGTCCGGCCGCGAGGATACGGAGCTCTTCGTCGTCGAGGGCGACAGCGCCGGCGGCTCGGCGAAGCAGGGGCGGGACCGCGCGCGGCAGGCCATTCTGCCGCTCCGTGGCAAGGTGATGAACACCGAGGGGATGACGCTCGCCAAGGTCCTCGAGAACAAGGAACTCGCGGACCTGGTGACGGCGCTCGGCTGCGGCATGGGCAAGACGTTCGACCTGGCCCGCCTGCGCTACGGCCGCCTCATCATCCTCGCCGACGCGGATTCCGACGGCCACCACATCGCGACGCTGCTGCTCACGTTCATCTACCGGCATCTGCCGCAGCTCATCGCCGCGGGCCGGGTGTTTCTCGCGCAGCCGCCGCTCTATCGCATCGACGTCGGCAAGGAGACGTACTGGGCACTCGACGAGGCGCACAAGGAACGCCTGCTCCAGCAGTACGGCCAGGGCCGCTCGAAGCCGGAGATCACGCGCTTCAAGGGCCTGGGCGAGATGATGCCGAAGGTGCTGTGGGAGACGACGCTGAACCCGCGGACGCGGCGCCTGCTGCGCGTGGAGATCTCGGATCAGATCGTCACGGATCGCGTGATCAACGAGCTGATGGGGAAGGACGCCTCCGCCCGCTTCCGCTTCATCATGGAGCGCGCCGAGGACGCCGAAGAGCTGGACGTCTGAGCCCTCGCTACTGGGAGGCCTGCTCGGCCGGGTCCGGCTCGCCCTGGCCCGAAAACTCCGCCCAAGGCACGAGCAT
>JBFXBH010000219.1:0-4480 GCA_050183355.1 Vicinamibacterales bacterium
GTGATGGCGCGCGCGGTCGGGGCGAGCAGCGCGAAGTCGCGATAGTCCCGGCCGTTGATCGGCAGGTTCCGGATCGCGCCGGCGTCGAGCGTCGTCCCGGGCGTCGCGGCGAGGTCGCCCGCGGCGGCCACCGACACCGTCTCCGTCAGGCCCGCGACCCGGAGGACCACCGTGACCGCCAGCGACTGCCCGACCGCCAGCGTGAGCGGCTCGCTCTTCGCCACCGCGAACCCCGCGCGCTCGGCCTGCACGACGTAGGTGCCGACCGGCATCAGCGGCGCCAGGAAGGCCCCGGTCGCGCCGGTCGTGACGGTCCGCTCGAAGCCGGTCCCGGTCTCGCGGATCCGGACGGTCACGCCCTCGAGCACCGCGCCGGTCTCGTCGCGCGCGGTGCCGTGGATCTCCGCACGGTCGAGCGTCTGCGCCCGGGCGAGCGCGGGCGCAAGCGTGGTCAGCAGGGCGATGGCAACGACGGAGGCGGAACGAAACATGTGCTCACATTCTGGTCCGTCCTTGAACACTGTCAAGGAACCGGAGCTATGGTAGAGTCGAACGCCGTCAAGTGATGCGCCGGCCACAACGTGCCGCAGATCCTGTCCGGACACCAGTCCGGCATGCAGGCTTCAGAGAAGCGTATCAAGACCACTTCGATGACCGTGTCTTCCGCTCCGGCGGCCGCCATCCCGCATGCACGTCCGCAGCTGCCGCTCTGGCAGAAGCTGCTGCCCTGGCTCGTCACCGCGGCCTGTCTCGCGTTCCTCTATACGCGCCTCGACGGCGCGGCCCGTGCCCAGGGCAGTGCGCTCGTGCCCTATCTCGCCGAGGTCTTCGCCCGGGTGAGCTGGTTCAGGTGGCTCGGGCTGCTGGTGCCCTACTGCCTGTTCTTCTTCCTGATCGACACGATGGTGGTGTGGCGCGTCGTGAACTGGTTCAACACGAGGATCACGTACTCCGAGATCGTTCCCGTACGCGCCAGCTCCTACATCCTGTCGATCATCAACGAGCAGGTCAGCAAGGGCGCCGTGGCGCTCTACCTCCACCGCCGTGCGAACGTGCCCGGGTGGGAGGTGGGCTCCAGCATGATCTTCATCATGTTCTGCGAGCTGTACTACCTGATGGCGTGGGCGACCATCGGGGTGGCGCTTCAGGGCGACGCGCTCCCGGCCGTGTTCCACTCGATTCCCGGGATCTTCGCCGGCGCGCTCGTCTTCCTCGCGGTCTTCTTCCTGTTCTTCTCCGGCCGGATTCCGGCAGGCCCGCTGGCGACCCTGCGCGACAAGCCCATCTTCCATGCGTTCCGGAAGGCGAAGCTCTGGTACTACGGCGCGTTCTTCGTGATGCGGTCCCCGATGATGCTGGGCGCCGTGTTCGTCTACACACGCTCGCTCGGGCTGTTCGGCATCGAAGCCGGCTACCTGCAGGTCCTCGGCTATCTGCCGGTGATCCTGTTCGGCGCAACGACGCCGGGCCCGATGCGGTCGGTGGCGATCCTGCTGTGGGTCGTGCTCTTCCCGGAGAAGCCGGGCGAGGTCACCGCGTTCGGCTTCGTGCAGCACAACTTCTTCATCCTGTTCAACGCGGCCATCGGCCTGGTCTTCCTCAGGAAGGCGACGGCGGACCTGTTCGAGCCGCCCGCCACGCCAGCATGACGCGCCCGGCCATCGACACCGCCGTGCTGCCGACGAGCAGCCAGCACACAGCCGTCAGCACGGGTGTGAGGAACGTGAGCCCGAGCTGGATGAGGATCACGCCGCAGACGGGAAAGAAGTAGAGGATGCCGTTCCAGCGGCCGAGCCGGCTGCCCCGCAGGCGGCGCTCGCCGTGGAACCACCAGGAGTCGACGGTGTACTGCACGAACGCGGCGACGACGAGCACGGGGAGGATCCAGGGAACGTCTCCGCGGAGGACGCCGGCCGTGAGGCCGCTGACGACGAAGACACAGTCGGTGGCGTGGTCGAAGACGCCGCCGAACGCCGACGCGGTGCCGGCCCGGCGGGCCATGGGGCCATCGGCGAGGTCGGTGGCGATCGCCAGCAGCATGACGAGCGCGACCACGACCGGCGCGCGTGGGTCAGGTGAGGCGATCAGGAGTGCGAGGGGAACGGCAAGCAGCAGGCGAACGGCGGTCAGCATGTTCGCCATCGGGAGTCGAGTATAGTCCGCCCTTGGCGGAGGCTCGGTCAACAGACGACAGGAAGGGAGCTATGAAGAAGCTTGGTATCGGTGTTGGCGTGATCGTCGTGGCGCTCGTGGCGTTCCTCGGCTATGCACGCGCGTTCGGGTTCGACCCCGCGCCGGTGGCGCCGGGGCTATGGTTGAAAGGCGAGGTGGCGGACGCGCCGGCGAACTGGGACGCGCTCGACACGCCGGGCCTGACCGGCATCGAGACGCGGCAGTTCTTCGCGTCCTGGCTGGCGCACTCGGTCACGGCCACGCGCTTCCACATGGACGGCAAGCTGTATCTCGGCTCCGGCTATCCGGCCGGCATCAAGCTGCCGAATGGACGCCACTGGAACCGGAACCTGCTGGCCAACCCCTACGTACGGGTGCGCATTGCCGGCAAGATCTACGAGGGACACGCCACGTATCTCGAGGACGGCCCGGAACGGCAGGCCCTCATCCGCAAGTACGGTCCGATGTTCTGGGCGCCCGGCTTCTACCTGCACGTCTGGCGCGTCGATCCGCCGAAGGCGTAGAAGGAGACCTGTTGTGAGAAAGACACTGATTGCTCTCGTGGTGCTGGCCGTCGTCTACGGCCTCTATTCGGCCGTCCGGGCCAGCGGCGCCGCCGATCGCGCGGAAGCCGACGCGCGCCCGCTGTTCGTGCCCATTATCGTCACCGGGTCCGTGCAACCCGTGAACGGCCAGGTGGTGCTGTACAAGGCCACCAACCTCCACGAGAACCCGATGAACTTCCGGTTGTCGATCTACAACGACACGGAATCCGTTCCGGGCGTGCACCAGGACTTCATGAAGGTGCCGGGCGGCCACACGGTGAGCTACGTCTACGAGCCGCCGAAGTCCCAGCTCACGCTCGGAGCGGCCACCGTGGAGGCGCCCGCGTCGGTCCGCGCGACGTTCGGCCCCGTACCGGCGGACGACCCGGGCGCCATCCGGAAGCTCGTGGTGAACGTGCAGTTGATGCGCGTCCAGCCTGGGGCGAACGGCGCTCCGTCCACGCTCGACAACCCGATCTTCGTGCCGCTCGAGCACTGCAACTTCGAGCCGCGCGGCTTCGTGCCCTACACGGGCGGCCGCTGGTACTGGAACTGCGCACCGGACATCTACCAGATGGACGAGATGTGGCGTATGCCCGGCCAGAATCGCCGGTAACGCCGCGAGCACGGACTCGACTGGGACGGCCGGCTATCGAGACGGCCGCGGCGCCCTACAGGAAATGCGGCGCGGAGCGCGACTGAAGTGTACGAGCCCAGGCGCACTTCTCACGCGCCCGCGGAGCGCGAGCACCGCATTTCCTGTGGGGCGCCGTGGCTGTCTCCTCGCCGCCGTGCCAGCAGCTAGTACTTCAGCCGGAGCGTCGTCGTGACGTTGATCGGCGCGCCCGGGAAGGCCTGACCGCCGAAGTGGCCGGGCAGGAAGTAGTTTCTGTTGTTGAACAGGTTCTCCGCGTTGACCTGCCACTCCCACCGCGCGGTGCGGTATCCGGCCGCGGCGGCCACCGTCCCGTAGCCGTCCAGGGTCGCGGTGTTGGCGTTGTTCGCGAACTGCTCGCCCACCCGGCGCCCGCCGCCGGCGACATTGAAGCCGGACGCCCAGTCCTTGCGGATCCACACGTTCAGGTTGTGCCGCGGCACGAACTGCGCCGTGTTGCCGGTGTTGGCGCCGAAGTCGGTGAAGGTCGGCGCGGCGAAGCCGTAGTTCACGATCAGCGCCGTGCGGCCGCCGAGGTCCGTGTTGACGTCGACATCGAGCCCCTTCGAGCGCTGCTCGCCCGCCTGGACGATCTGCGTGACGGAGGTCTGCACCGCGAGGTTGTTCCGGACGATGTAGTACCCGGCGACGCTGGTGTCGACGCGGCCGCCCAGGCCCTGCCAACGATGGCCCACCTCCACGCTCGTGGACGTGCTCGGGTCGAGCTGCGCACCACTGGCCGGCACCGTCGTCACCGGCGTGAAGCCGCTCGCCGTGGAGACATAGAGCTGCTGGTCCGGGACGGGGGCATACACGGCGCCGAGACGATACGTGAACGCAGTCTGCTCGCGCGCGACCGGACGGAACGGGAGCCCGCCGACGCGCGTGATGTTGCGCCGGTAGCCCTCGATACGCCCGGCGAGGTTGAGCTTCAGCTTCGCGTGGACGTCGATCTGATCCTGCACCAGCAGACTGTGCAGACGATCGTTCGTGAAGGTCGTCCGCTCGACGGCCGTGTTGTTCAGGCGGGCCGTCTGCGTCTCGCGCATCGTGCGGATGTCCATCGGCTCCACGGTCAGATACCAGTAGCCACAGAGGCAGTCGGGGT
>JBFXBH010000220.1:0-4466 GCA_050183355.1 Vicinamibacterales bacterium
GCGATCGACCGTGCGCGGCGGAAGGCGGCGTCCTCCTTCGTGGAGGCGGTGAGCAGCGTCAACCGGAACGCGACGGGGTCCGCGCCGGCCGCCGCCGCCAGTTCGTCGATGAACGACTCGCCGGCGAACGTGACCTGCGGGCCGTTGGGGTCGCGCAGGTTGCCGGTGCGGAGCGGCGACTCGAAGACGAGCGGCATGCCGACCACCTGCGTCCGCCGCCGGCGATGCGGCACCTCGTACAGCTCGGAGGGCGCGGCGGCCATGCCGCTGGCGGGCTTGCGGCGCGTGCCCATCAACTGCGCGATGAGCACCGTGTCGGGTTCGTTGTAGCCGAGGTGGGCGTGGTCGGCCGCGCGCGACGCCCAGTCCAGCGCGACGAGATGTCCCTCGGCGTCCAGGCCGCCCTTCACATCCACGGTGTAGGCCGGACCCTTGGCGTCCCAGGCCGTTTCCTCGTGGCGCATCCACTGCACGCGCACGGGCCGGCCGAGGGTCTTCGCGAGGAAGGCCGCCTCGAAGCCGGCGTCGTCCGCGGCCGTCCGGCCGTAGACCTGCGGCCCATCCATCCAGACGACGCGCACCGTGTCCTCGGGCAGGTCGAGGAACTTCGCCACGCCGGTGCGGAGCCCGTACGACTTCATGTCGTTGGAGTAGATGGTGAGCTGGCCGTTGGACCAGTCGGCGAGGGCGTGGGCGGGGCCGATGGCCGTGTGGCCCTGGAAGGGCCAGTCGTAGCTGGCCGTGAGCGTCTTCGCGGCCGAGGCGAGCGCGCCGTCCGGGTTCCCCTGCACAGCCGGCGGGTTGTCAACCGTCGGCGTGGCCTGCCGCATGTAGCGGTAGAGGTCGTCCGACGGGGGGAAGGGCGGCGTGGCGGCCTTCGTCCACGTGACCTTGATCGCGCGGGCGGCGGCCACGGCCTGCTCCTCACGCTCGCACACCACCGCCACGTAGTTGCCCCGCTGCACGACCTGGATGAAGCCGGGCAGCCTGGCGACCGAGGCCTCGTCGTAGCTGACGAAGGTCGCGCCGGCCGTCGGCGGCCGCACGTTCCGCGCGTGCACCATGCCCGGCACCTGCACGCCGGACGCCCACTTCACCGTGCCGTCCACCTTGCCGGGGATGTCGTAGCGGGGGATGGGCTGGCCGGTGATCGTCAGCGCGCCGGCGGGCTTCAGCGTCGCCAGCCCGGTGGTCGCGTTGATGTTCGCGCCGGTCAGCGTGACGTTGAAGCGGCGTCCGCCGATCAGCTCGCCGTAGGTGGCCTTCCGGCCGGGGTCGGCCGTGACGCGGATCACGCCGGATGCCGCCGTGAGCTGGGCCACGGGCACGCCGAGCTTCGTCGACGCGAGGTCGAGCAGGACGCGCCGCGCTTCGGCGGCGACGCGGCGGGCGGGATAGGCGTCCACCTGCAGCGCGTCGGAGCCACCGGAGCCGCCCTGGTCGGGCGTGGTGTCCGTGCGGCCCATGATGAGCGTGCTCTTGTCGTAGTCGAGGTCCAGCTCGTCGCACATGAGCTGGCGGAACGCGGTGCCGGTGCCCTGGCCGCCGTCCGTCTTGCCCACGTAGAAGGTGGCGGTGCTGTCCTGGTGGATGACGATCCACGTGTCGAGCTTGCGGAAGTCCACCGGCGGATACGGCCCGGCGGTCTGGGCGGCTGCGGTGCGCTCCCCGAGCGGCGTCGCGAGCAGGCTCACCGCGAACAGCCCGGAGCCCTGCAGGAAGGCGCGGCGCGAGGGCGTGCCGGCCGCCTCCGCCAGCAGGCGTTCGATCTCGCCGGGGATCCGGCCGAACGGCGTCACGCCAGCTCTCCGTCCGGCGCGGCGTCCGCGGCGGCTCTGCGCATGGCCGTCGCGGCCTTCCTGATGGCGGACTGGATCCGGTAGTAGGTCATGCACCGGCACAGCGTGCCGGCCATCGCCTTCCGGATCTCGGCATCGGTCGGAGACGGGTTCCGGTCGAGCAGCGCCTTCGCCGTGAGCAGCTGCCCGTTCTGGCAGTAGCCGCACTGCGGCACCTGCTCGTCAATCCACGCCTGCTGCAGCGGGTGCAGTTGGCCGTCCCGGGCCAGGCCCTCGAGCGTCGTCACCGCGCCCTTCACGGACGCACTCGGCGTCACGCACGAGCGCACCGCGGCGCCGTTGATGATCACCGTGCACGACCCGCACTGGCCGAGGCCGCAGCCGAAGCGCGGGCCCTCCAGCTTCAGGTCGTTGCGCAGCACGTAGAGCAGCGGCGTCGATGGGTCGACGTCGACGGTGTGCCGCCGGCCGTTGACGGTGAAGGTCATCGCACTCATGGCCCCTCCTGGGCGCCATGATAGCCGTGAAATCCGGGGAGGTCCGGGCCGGCTACAAACGTGTAGCCCGCATCGCGTCAGTACTGGTCGAGACCTTCCGTCAGCTCGATGACCGTGCCCCACGGATCCGTCAGGAACGCGATGCTGAGGCCGAGCACCTTGCGGTGGGGCGTGTCGAGCTTCACGCCCGCGGCTTCGAGTTCCTTGCAGAACGCCTCGAGGTTCTTCACCTCGAAGCCGATGTGGTCCAGCACGCGATCCTTCGTCGTGCCCGGGGCTTCCTTCGCCGGCGTGTACATCAGGATGACGCCCGGCAGCTCCTGCACGTCGCGCGGGCCGAGCTTCGCGGCCTTTGCGCCGAAGGTCTTCGCGTACCAGGCCTTCATCTCGTCCGGGGCGGTGGTGGCGAAGTGCAGGTGGTGGTTGCCGGTCGCCCTGGACCCGGTGTTCTCGACCAGCTCGACGAGCGTGTCATCGGGCCCCATCGCGAAGGCCACGGTCAGGCCGCCGGTGACGAGGATCTCGTCCTTGACGGGCATCGTCGGTGGCAGCTCCCTGCTCGTCACGATCGGATAGCCGGCCGCGCGGAGCCGGGCGAGCGCCGCGCGCATGTCGGGCACCTCCACGCCGATGTGCCCGACCGAGGACCCCTTGGTGCCTCCGGCCCTGGGCGCCACGGCCTGGAGCAGCACCACGGCGTTGTTGATCCGGATCACATCGAACGGGCCGAGCTTCTTCGGCCCGACGGTGCCACCCAGGCCGTCCACCCAGAACCGCGTGTGTGCGGCGACGTCGGTGACGTGCAGATGGTGGTGTCCGTACACGATCCGCGCGTCACTCCTGATGACCTGTGCGCCCACCGGCGGCACAGCGACCAGACACCCCACGACGGCCAGCACTCCGGCAGCACGCATTCTCACGGTGACCCTCCGTTCGCAGAGGCCGCGGCGCCTGCCGCAGGCCGGGAACGCCAGATGGTAACCCCGGCGCGGGTAAGCTTGAACCGTGAGCAAGGCCTTCACGAAGGAAACCGAGGCGGACGACGACGGCGCGGAGCTGGCCGCGGAGGAGGCGGCGTACGAGCCGTGGCGCGGCGTGAAGAACTACATCACGCCGGCCGGACTCCAGCGGCTGCGCGACGAGCTGCGCTTCCTGCTGACGCGCGAGCGTCCGGCGGTCACGTCCGTCGTGGCCTGGGCGGCCGGCAACGGCGACCGCAGCGAGAACGCGGACTACCAGTACGGCAAGCGCCGCCTGCGCGAGATCGACCGGCGCATCCGCTTCCTGCGGAAGCGCATCGACGCGGCCGAAGAGGTCAATCCTGAGGCGCCCCGTGCCGGAACGGCGGCGACGCGCGTGTTCTTCGGCGCCACCGTCCGGTATGAGACGTCGGCCGGCGTGGAGAAGGAAGTGCGGATCGTCGGCCTGGATGAGGTGGACCTCGACCGCAACTACATCAGCTGGGTGTCGCCGATGGCGAAGGCGTTGATGAAGGCCGGTGCGGGGGACACGGTGGTGCTGCGCGCGCCCGGCGGCACCGAGCGGCTCGAGATCCTCGAGGTGCGCTACGAGCGGATCCCGATGGACCCGTTCCGCGAGCCGCCCGGGGCGCAGGTGTCCGCGAACGGCCCGCGGCAGTAGCCGGTCCGATCGGCCACCGGTCGCCGCAGGCCGGCCGCCGCGCGGCTTACTGCCCCGGCAGCATGATGTGCGCGGCGCTCGTGCCGGCGTCCATCACCCACGCGCCGGTCTGCTTGTTATCTTCGGGCAGCCCGAGCGACCTGCCGGTGGCGCCGGGCATCGCAATCGTCGTGTGCGTCCGGAGCGTCTTGTGGTCCGGCCCGTTGGTGTTGATCCACGGCGAGCCCGTCTCGGGCTTCACGCGCGTACCGTTCTTCTCGGCCGCGGCCACCCTGGCCTGCTCTTCCTCGTTCGTCTTACTCTCGGCGCGGAACTTCCGGTTCTGGGCCACGCGCGGCAGGTTGCCGATGCTGGTGCACTGCACGGCGAACGGATTCCGGCGGTCCTCACCGGAGCGGTCGAAGCAGACGAGGCGATTGGTGCCGGCCTTCAGCGTCTCGTACGTGTAGTCGGGCTTCCACCGGATCACGCCGGTCGCCGCGCGCAGGTTGACCGGCGCACCGAGCAGCATCCGCTCGATGTACTCCGC